>JBBRRV010000011.1:0-38590 GCA_038246075.1 Bacteroidales bacterium | reverse complement strand
TCAGAAAGATGCTTTCGAAAACCGGCACGCAAAAGTCAGGCGCTGCTGCATTACCCAAATCCGTATCCCTGGTCAGTTGGTTCCCGCCCGTAGAGGACCAGGGCGAGCTTGGTTCGTGTACAGCAAATGCAGGAGTCGGCCTGGTTGAATATTTTGAGCGGCGGGCCTTTGGAAAACACATTGATGCCTCCCGGTTGTTCCTGTATAAGGCTACCCGTAACCTCATGCGTGAAAAGGGCGATACAGGTGCCTTCCTGCGGAGTACCATGGGTGCATTGGTGCTCTTTGGCATCCCGCCTGAAGCATACTGGCCCTATGATATTGCCAATTTTGATCAGGAGCCGACCGCCTTCTGTTACGCTTATGCCCAAAACTACCAGCCCATCAGCTATTACAGGCTCGATCCTCCGGGGACAACAGCCGAACAACTGCTAAACCAGATTAAGACGAACCTTGCCTCGGGACTTCCTTCCATGTTTGGATTTACAGTGTACAGTTCAATTAACCAGGCAGATGCGACAGGCGGGAAAATTCCATACCCTACAAAGGGCGATAAAATTGAAGGTGGTCATGCGATTGTTGCAGCAGGTTATGATGATGATATGAAGATCAAAAACACCAGCGCCGGAGGCAAAGAAACCAAAGGGGCACTGCTGATCCGGAACTCCTGGGGCGACTCCTGGGGTGACCAGGGCTATGGCTGGCTTCCTTATGAATATGTACTTAAAGGCCTGGCCGATGACTGGTGGTCGCTACTTAAAAATGAATGGGTGGATACGGGGAATTTTATGCCCTGAAAAATGCTCACAGGCTATTTTGTTTAAAATTATTTTTATTTTTTTCCCTTCTACACGCCAAATCAACGATTTCTCTTTTTCTGGCGCTTAATAGTGTTGATATTCTCAACAGTTGTATATTTTTTATACACTACCCCTTAATGGTTTGTCATGCAAGAGCTTACAGGCCTCAGCAAAAAACACGTGTTGAATTATTCAACACTCTATGTGTTTATTTTTTAAACAGATACATTTTTAATTAATTGATTATCTGTGCATTAAAGCTTGTTTTTAGCTTTGGCACTGTAATTGAATAGCCCTTAGTATCTATTATATTGAATTGAAACCCCGGAAATCATGAAAACAACAAGCTCTTTATTCATCGGATTATTACTGCTCCTCTTAGGCTTAAGTGCAGGCAGTATAGCAGATCCCGGCAAAAATACCGATTCAAAGCAGGGTTCTGTAAGCATTATGAGTACCCCGGATTTATTCCCCCTGACTTCGGAATGGGCAGGCGCATACAACAGGCTTCATCCCGGGATGCAAATCAAGGTGATCAGCGCTCCCTATGATAACAGCGAATTGGGCACGAATGAAAATCTAAGTTTCATCGCGAATAAATCACAGGCTGCAGTTCAAAACCAGGGAAACTGGAAAATGGCGGTTGGCCGTGAAATCATTGTCCCTGCCATGAATGCAGGAAATCCGCTGATGAATGAAATCCTTAAACGTGGCATCTCTGCGGATCAATTCGCTCAGATGATCATAAACCCTGAAAAGCAGAATTGGGGAACTCTCCTTGGGACAGCACAAAATGCTCCCATTCATATTTATATGGTCAATGATGAAACCATCAAGGCGGCTATCGCCAGGTTTATTCAGGTAACGCAAATTCCGGATAACAGCATTACCATGGGAAATAGTGCCGAAGTCATAGCTGCGGTTCAAAAAGATCCTTATGCCATCGGCTTCTGCAAAATCACCCATATCCTGAATCCTAAGAATCAAAGCCTGGTTGAAAACATCAGGTTATTGCCTATCGATAAAAACGGGAATGGAAGCCTTGATCAGCTGGAAGACATCTACCGCGACATGGCGCTTTTCCAGCGGGGAGTTTGGATCGGCAAATATCCCAGAGCCCTGTACAGCAATATTTTTGCCATCAGTAAAGTGCCGCCTTCAGGCGAATCTGAACTGGCATTTTTAAGATGGGTACTCACCGACGGACAGCAATACCTGGATTCGAAAGGCTATAGCGAACTTGTTAACAGCGAAAGCCAGTCACAGCTCGACAACATCAATACAAACGTTATCAGCATCCCTCCCACCGGGGATGCCAACCTGAGAGGGTTATTCCTAATCATAATATTAGCTTTCATTGCATTGATCGTCATGGCAAATATGCTCGTTACCCGCTTCAGAAATAAGAAAAGTTCCCCTGGCGGTGTCCATAAAATGCATTCGCCTGGTTTTGATGAGAACGCTGTGATTGTTCCTAATGGTCTGTATTTTGACAAAACACATACCTGGGCCTTCATGGAAAAAGACGGAACCGTTGCCGTTGGTATTGATGATTTCATACAACACGTTACGGGTATGATCACGCGTGTGGAGATGAAAAATCCGGGTGATACGATTAAAAAAGGCGAGCTGCTCGTATCACTCATCCAGTCGGGCAAACAATTAAACCTTTATGCTCCTGTTTCAGGGACTATAAAAAGTAAGAATGAAACACTGATCACAAATGCCTCCTTCCTGAACTCATCACCGTATGCAGCAGGTTGGGTTTATCTGATAGAACCCCTCGACTGGTTTAAAGAAATTCAGCTGTTAGACATGGCAGAAAAATATAAAAGATGGTTAAACACTGAATTCACGCGGGTAAAAGATTTCCTGGCAGCTACATTAAAGCACGACGATATTGAGTATGCACATATCGTACTTCAGGATGGCGGTATGCTGAAAGATGGTGTCCTGGAGGAATTTGGTCCAAAAACATGGGAAGACTTCCAAACAAAATTTCTTGACAATTACAGATAAGCACAAGCCCGGAAACCGGAATTATTAAGTTAATCTTTAAATCATAAGGAAAATGGATTTACATCGTCGAAACTTCTTCAAAGTGCTGGGGATAACTGGAGTTACCCTGGCCATTGGAAAGGACCTGAAAGCGTCAAACAAAATCAACACCGATACGCAGGAATTCCATGGGGTCTTATATGATTCCACCCGGTGCAAGGGTTGCAGGGGTTGCGAATATGACTGCGCCGATGCAAATAACCTGCCTGTCCCGATGGCGACAAAAGATATCAAGGGATTACGGACACCTGACGAAACACGGCGTACTGTCATTAATGAGTATAAAACCTCCAAAGGACAGGTGTTTGTCAAAATGCAGTGCATGCATTGCAACGAACCTGCCTGCGCAGCGGCATGCCTTACCCAAGCCATGACCAAGACCAAAGAAGGTCCGGTGATCTGGAGAGGTAAAAAATGCATGGGATGCCGTTATTGCATGGTTTCCTGTCCGTTTGACATTCCTAAATTTGAATACCATAGTGCAAACCCTAAAATCGAAAAATGCACGATGTGTTTTGAGAGCAGGGTGAGCAAGGGTGAAAAACCTGCATGCGTAGAAAATTGTCCTAATGAAGCCCTCATGTACGGTACCCGCAGGGAGTTGATCAAGGAAGCACGCAGAAGAATTTATGAAAAGCCGGATTTGTATGTTGATCATATCTATGGCGAACATGAGGCTGGCGGATCTTGCTGGCTTTACCTTTCGCCTGTGCCGTTTAAAGAACTGGGAATGAAAACCTCACTGCAGAAGGAATCATACCCATCACTCACAAAAGGATTTCTGTACAGCGTGCCCAGCGTATTTGTACTTGTCCCGGCATTGTTACTGGGCATTCAACAAGCAACTAAAAGGACAAACACGGATAAAGAAAACGAAAATGAGTAACGACACCATCATCATGGCAGACAATGACGGGAAATCCATATGGAAGTTCCTGTTAGGAGAATTCAAACCAAAAGGTAAAGCTTTCACACCTTTTAACATCATTTCGATCCCAATCATATTATTGGGTATTGTTCTAATCGTTATCCGCTTCTGGAAGGGAATCGGTTCCATTACCAACCTTTCACAGGAAGTTCCATGGGGACTGTGGATAGGGTTTGATGTCGTTACCGGTGTTGCATTTGCGGGGGGGGCTTATGTAATCACTTTTATGGTTTATATCCTGAATATGGATAAATATCATTCTATAGTCAGGGTAACCGTACTCAACGGTTTTTTGGCCTACCTCTTTTATGCAGGCGCATTATTGCTCGACCTGGGACGTCCCTGGAATGTAATTAACCCGATCATAGGGAATAACTTCGGCGTAAGTTCCGTTTTGTTCCTGGTGGCCTGGCATTTCCTGCTTTACATGATAGCGCAGCTGATAGAGTTTTCCCCTGCAATTGCAGAATGGCTCGGTGCACGTCGTGCCCATAAAATTCTTTCAGGTATGACCCTGGCGGCCGTCATCTTCGGGATAACCTTATCCACCCTGCATCAGTCGGGATTGGGAGCGCTATTCCTGATGGCAAAAGAGAAGATCCACCCGCTCTGGTACTCTGAATTTATTCCTGTCATGTTCTTTGTATCGAGCATTTTTGCAGGCCTTTCGATGGTGATCTTTGAAGGATCCATCAGTCATAAAGTGTTTTACGAACAGATCAGCGCAAAAGATCAGCTGAAGCAAGGCAGTATCGTACATGGCCTTGCAAAAATATGCACCGGTGCCCTGTTTGCCTATTTTTTCCTGCAGCTGCTCGTCTTTATTCACGGGAAACACTGGGATCTTATTAATACGCCAATGGGATACTGGTTTCTCGTGGAAATGCTAGGCTTTGTGCTAATTCCGATGATACTCTACTTCTACAGTTACCGAAAAAACAATATATTACTGATACGGATTGCAGCCATTCTGACCATGCTGGGTGTCATTCTGAACAGGCTCAATGTCACCATCATCGGGTTCAAATGGAACATGCCGGTGCATTATGTGCCTTCCTGGATGGAAGTCGTGGTTACCCTTACCGTTTTATTCACAGAAATATGGATATTTCGGTGGGTCATCAACCGCATGCCAGTATTGCGGGATTCGCCGAAATGGGCAAGTGAAAATAAAGCGTAAGCCGCTCAGGCAATTGATCATTTAACTTATAAATACCTTATAAAATGGATGAATTTAGCTATCACAATATTTTCGATACAAAAGGAATGGAATACCTGGCGGTCATTGCCTTCCTTTTGTTACTCATCCCTTTCTGGATGGCATTAAACAGAAAAGTGAGCGTGAAGGAACAGTTCCGCAAAGCATTTGGCGTTCTTTCAGCTGCTGTACTGAGAATCCCGCAGGGGATCTTTTACAGCAAGCATCATACCTGGGCTTACCTTGAAAAATCAGGCATCGCAAAGGTAGGGCTGGACGACCTGCTGCTTCACATCACAGGAGAAGTCAGCCTCAATCATCTTAAGCATCCTGGAGACATGATCAATAAAGGAGATTTGATCGCCAGCATTGATCAGGAGGGTAAATCGCTTAACATTTTCTCACCCATATCCGGAACAATGATCAACACCAATCCCGGTTTGAACGAAAACCCTGAATTGCTGAATGCGGACCCTTACGGAAAAGGCTGGGTTTATACCATAAAACCGTCCAACTGGGTAGTTGAAATCCCTTCCTTTTACCTGGCCGATGAAGCTACGATATGGCTAAAAAATGAACTGGAACGGTATAAGGATTTCCTGGCGATGAACCTGAAGCGATATTCGCCCGATAATTCCATGACCATATTGCAGGACGGTGGTGAATTGTCGGACAATTCACTTTCGGGTTTGCCTAAAGAAATGTGGCAGGATTTTCAGCAGGAATTTTTAAACCCTTAGGAACAATCCGGAGAGGTTCACATGAATGTTCATCTGTAGATACATTGGGAGTTTCCCGGTTATAAAACCGAATGCGTACCACGAAAAAAGAATAAAAAACCGGTTGACATTCACCGGTTTTTTTTATATTGCGCTATAATACATTTAAGCATCAAACTGTATCGAATCCGTCAGAAAAAAAGTGGTCAAATGATTTTCTTTAAGCCATCAAAAAATAAAAAGAGCTTGGGTAGTGACTTTTTAAAAACGTATGTGAAATTCGGGCGATCCATTTATGGTCGTGTCGTGCTGATCATCACCATACTCTCCATATTTTTATTTGTGTCTTTTGGCATTATCTTCAGATCCGTTTACGAACAATACCTGAATACGGTTATTCTTCAAAGCGGAAACAATGTCGGTTCCCTTGTCCAGGGTGCGCTTTACCATTCCATGCTGGAAAATGACAAGGGTGCCCTCCAGAGCACCCTTGATATCATTCATACCATGCCAGGCATTGAGGATGTAAACATGTACGACAGTAAGAACAACCTTGTTTATTCCTCCTTTACTTCCGATACCGTGGGGCATGTCAATGCCAATTGTAAAAGCTGTCATGCTAACATGGGCGCCATATTTTCCAGGAAAGAAAAATCCTATAAAATTATTACCGCGGAAAGTGAGTGCAAGATGAGCAAAAGCTCAAAAGGTGAGCGGCACCTGTTAATCCAATCCCCTATCCTGAATTCAAAATCATGCTATCAGAGTTCCTGTCATGCCCATAAAGCATCAGAAGCATTCCTTGGTTCGCTCGTGATAAAAGTCCCTTTGAAGGAACTTGATACTGCGGTCAGTAAATCCTCCATGGAGTTTTACCTTTTGGCTATTATAACCACCTTGCTACTGGCTTCATTCTTAATCTTATTTACCCGCAGAGAAATAAAAAACCCACTGAACGAACTGTTAAAAGCAAGCGTTGCCGTCACCAACGGGGACAGAAGCTCAAGGGTGGAAATCAAACCCAATCAGCTCGATGATATGCGGATGGTTTCCGGTGCATTTAATGATATGCTTGATAACCTGCAGACAGCCACGACTGAGTTGGAAAACTGGTCGCAGCAACTTGAATATAAAGTCCAGAAGAAATCGGAAGAACTGGGGGCTGCCCAGAATGAACTGATCCATATTGAACGGCTTGCTTCGCTGGGAAAATTATCTTCTTCTGTAGCACATGAAATCAACAATCCTTTATCTGGAATACTCATCTACACAAAACTGGTTCAGAAGCTTATAAATAATCCGGAGCTGACAGCAGAAAAAAAAGAACTGATGCTGAAGCATTTAAAACTGATTGAAAATGAAACGAAGCGATGCGGTGACATTGTGAAGGGCCTGCTGGATTTTTCGAAAAAAGATCAGGAAGATTTTGAACCACGACACCTGCATGAGATCATGCAGGAAACCTATGATCTGATGTCGCATTCCATCAAAATAGCGGACATCAGTTTTTTAAATGATTATGCTGCAAAATCCGATTTGATCTATTGCAGTCCAAACCAGATCAAACAGGCCTGTGTAGCTATTCTCATCAATGCATCCGAAGCGGTGCTTGAAAACGGAGAAATCATGGTAAAAACATCAAATCCTGATGATGATACGATCAAACTGGAAATATGGGATAACGGGATCGGGATTTCCCCGGAAGATATCCCCCACATTTTCGAACCATTCTTTTCGACAAAACAGGCCGTTAGCGGCATCGGACTGGGATTACCCATTGTTCACGGAATTATGCAAAGCCATAAAGGGAAAATAAGTGTGAAATCAGAGCCGGGTCAAGGCACAACCATAGCCATCACATTACCTTTAATTAAAAGTTAGGGAGAAGAATCCATGGAGAAGAAGATATCAATACTGATCGTTGATGACGAAGAGACTGTAAGGGAATCGCTGAACCTTTGGTTTACCGAAGATGGATATTATGTAAAATGTGCCGAAAATGCCAAGAAGGCATTGTCAATGCTCGAAGCTGAAAATTTTGATATCATCCTGGCCGACCTTAAAATGCCTGGCATGGATGGGCTGGAAATGCTCAGAAGGATCAAGTCACTGGACAGGGAATCAATTGTCATTGTGATGACCGCCTTTGCCACGGTGGATACGGCAGTTAAGGCTTTAAAAGACGGCGCATTCGACTACATTACCAAACCATTTGACCCGGATGACCTCTCTCATCTGATCAGAAACGCTTCCAAACAAATTGCCTTGACCCAGGAAAATGAAACCCTGAAGAAAAGGGTTGATTCATTAGAAAGTGTTCAGGATCTGATCGGTAAAAGTGAAGGTATCAAAAAAGTGCTGAGGGAAGTAGAAAGCGTTGCGCCGACAAATTCTTCGGTCATCATAACCGGCGAAAGCGGCACCGGCAAAGAACTCATTGCAAGGGCTATTCATGCCAATTCACAACGTAAATTCTATCCTTTGGTAAGCGTGCATTGCGGAGCGCTGACCGAAAGTCTGTTGGAAAGCGAATTGTTCGGGCATGAAAAAGGGGCATTTACAGGCGCCTTATTCAACCGAAAAGGCCGGTTTGAGATGGCCGACAGCGGCACGATATTCCTGGATGAAATTGCTACCATTTCCACTAAAATGCAGATAGAACTGCTACGTGTACTGGAAACAAAGAGCTTTATGCGTGTAGGGGGAAACAAGGAAATTACATCTGATTTCAGGGTTATTTGCGCCACTAACAGGGACCTGAAAAGCATGGTGGAAAAGGGGACTTTCAGAGAAGATTTGTATTACCGGCTAAATGTGATGAATATTCATATCCCTCCACTGCGCGAGCGGCAGGAAGATATTCCTTTGCTGGTAGATCATTTTATTCAGAAGTACTGTCTTTCGATGAACAAACCGCTCATTACGATAGATCCGCCTGCCTTAAAACGCATACTGGAGTATAAGTTTCCGGGAAACATACGCGAACTGGAAAACATGATTGAGCGTGCTATCGTCGTTGGAAACGGGAAGAAAATCCTGCTGAAGGACCTGCCACTGGGGAAGGATATTGTTGACAGTTCCGTGGAAAGCCTTGATGACTTCGAAAAAACATTCATTCTACAGATCCTGAATAAATACAGCTGGAACATTTCCCGCACGGCGCAAGCCTTAAAAGTGGATCGCGTGACCCTCTACAACAAAATCAAAAAATACGGACTTAAGGCTTCGGAATAGGCATTCATCATGCTTCAGAAAATTGGTATTGCTGTCCGGAAAATTAAAATTGTCTGATATTTAATTGAATGAATCCTCCAACGATCACTTTCATATCTTTTGGAAATTTTGAGAAGGGGCTTCTTGAAGAGATTGCTGAAGTTGTAAAAGATGAATTTGGTTGCATAATAGAATTAAAAGAAGCTCATTTCGATTTGAGTGACTTCTATGATCCGGGGCGCAGACAATATAACGGGGATAAATTAATAAGGGCAATTGATGCCATGCAAATGCCCGGATCTGCCAAAGTCATCGGGCTCTTTAATGTTGACCTGTTTATTCCGATCCTGACCTATATCTTCGGGCAGGCACAATTGGGAGGGCGAATTGCTATTGCATCATTACACCGGCTCAGCAACGAAAGTTACGGCATCATGGCGGGCAACAACTCCCTGCCGGATCGCTTTAAAAAGGAGGTTATCCATGAACTGGGCCACACCTTTGGTTTAATTCACTGCCACACGCCAACCTGCGTCATGAGGTCAAGCACCTATGTGGAAGATATTGATCAGAAAGACAGCCACTTGTGCAGCAATTGTCGCTTACTGATTGGGAAGAGCTAAATTCAGTTTATTTTTTACAAAAAACACATACCTAAACATAAAATAAAACCCATGAAAAGACTTTTTGGAGTTCCGGTGATCATCCTCAGTATTGGCTGCCTGTTGTTCCTGGCAGGATGTGCAAACATGGAAAACATAAGACCTTGCCTTAGCGGTCATACCTTCGGATTTTTAGGCGGGTTGTGGCACGGATTTATTGCACCTTTTGATCTTATCGCCATGCTGTTTAACTATGATGTTACGGTGTACGCTGTGAATAACAATGGTGCCTGGTATGCTTTCGGGTTTCTGCTGGGCAGCGGAGGCTGGGGATTCCTTGGTGGTAAAGGTTCATCAAGAAGGCGGAACTGATCAGCAGTCAAACTTCATTTTTCTTACATTTCACTTTTAAAACAAATACCCCAGGTTTACATAGATCCCTTTATTCCCGTCACGCTTATCTGCGGCCAGTCCAAAATCTACGGCCAGAATGAAATTCTGGTTCATGGCCGCACGAAAACCAATGCCGTAAGTCAAATGAAGCGCTTCTGCACCCGGGTCAAAATAATCGCTTAAGATTTCTCCTCCGGTAAGTAAGGGAAGCTCAACAGGAATCTTCTTCACGACTTGTCCGGCATCAGCAAATCCATTCAGTCCGAAATAGAAATTCTGGTTCCAATTCTGCGTGCGATAAAACTTCCACCTTACTTCCATGTTGCCATAGGCAATGCCATCGCCTACTGCCCGGTTGCGCAAGACACCACGCAGGGTCCGCGCGCCACCCAGCCCGTCAAAGGTAGTGCTCATGGAATACGAACTGATCAGATAGGGTTGCATAAAAAAAGGTGTCCTGCCCGAAATGGTGCCCTGGTATGCCAGGCGGTATGCCAGCGACAATTTCTCTTCGATCAATGTAAAATACTGGCGGTGAATGACCGAGAGTTTTGTGTACCCAAAATTGCCATTCGCAAGAAACCGCGGAGCCGTGCAGATCAGCGCTTCCGTCCAGATGCCGTGCATGGGATTTGGTTCGTTGTCGCGGGTATCAAAGATGAATCCCAGCTTGAGGTAATTAAGCTTCCCTCCCTTTCGCTCACCGTCGTCAATCAGTCCCCAGTTCACATATTTGTCGTAAAGGCCGGGGATATCCGGTAATTTTTTTGTTTCACTTAAGCCTTTATTCAGCCGTGCGATATCAACAGCACCTGTTGCAACGCTCAGGTGTGCAAAGCCGGCAAACCAATGCAAGGGGCTTTCGCCAATTTTACCCCGGAAATCGAGCGCAAAACGGAATAGTTTTCGCTCATGTTTGTAAAACACACGAGAACGGTACATGGAAGGATCCTTTGAATCATCGGTCCAGCCGGCATTGTAAACGGCATCATAGCCGTTGAAACCATAAAAGTCGAGTGCTTGTTCGGTCAGATAGCTGATATCGGCGGTTAAGCGCAAGCCCGGCAGCAGGTGCTCCGAATCGTAGAATAACTGGTTTATACCTCCGCCCTTGGTTGTGCGCGAAATTTCCATGTAAATAGAATGGAAGTATTTGGGGTAGATGGACCCATCACCATATTGGTAAAAATTAGCCAATGCGCCATACTGAAAGCCAATATCAGAATTATATCCAATTACGGGCAGGGCACCGAAGTTCCAGCCCGTTTTAACTTTCTCCTTCTTGTTTTTGGTTAGCGTGGTGTCCTGTACCTGAGCTGTTGACCATAAAGCAGAGAATAACGCTGCAATCAGGATGACATATTGCCTCATCTTTGATTAGATTTGTCAGTATTACTGCATATTGAAGCCAGAAACAGTTGATGCGAAACCGCTCCGCTACCAAATGTATAAAAAAATCATAAATAAGTTACCTTCGCATCGCATTCGTTTGAAACCGATCCTGTTTGAAAATATCGAGAAAACAAATTACCATCGTAAAAGGTGATAAACGTACCATCCAGGGGTGGGTGATTTATGACTGGGCAAACTCAGTGTATCAGCTTACCATTGCCTCTGCCATTTTCCCCATCTATTACAACACGGTAACCCGCAACGGAAACGATTTTTTGGTTTCGTTTTTTGGTTTTCAGGTCATCAATACAGTACTTTATTCATGGGCCATTGCCGCAGCTTATCTCATAGTGGCTGCTTTTTCGCCGCTATTTTCGAGCATTGCCGATTATACCGGACGGCGTAAATCATTTATGCAGGTTTTTACATGGATCGGTGCGCTGTCGTGCGGAATGCTGTTCTTTTTTGACCGATCACACCTGGAACTGGGCATCATCGCATTTACACTCGGCACAATCGGCTATGGAGGAAGCCTGGTATTCTATAATTCCTTCCTGCCGGTAATTGCAGCGCCCGGGGACCAGGACAGGATAAGCGCCCGGGGCTATTCATACGGTTACCTTGGCGGTGTAATTTTGCTGTTGTTCAACCTGCTGATGATCATGAAGCCGGCGCTGTTCGGTTTCGATGCAGGAAGCAGTTTGCCGGCCAGAGTTTCGTTTGTGACAGTTTTTCTTTGGTGGATAGGGTTTTCGCTCATCACCTTCAGAAGGTTGCCTCGCTATACCTTTCGCAAAAGAATGCAGCATGCCAATGTCATTTTTAACGGTTACGCTCAGCTGCGCAACGTTTTTAACCAGGTGCGGAAATCACGCCGGCTAAGCCTTTACCTCATCGGCTTCTTTTTCATGATGATGGGACTGCTCACCGCTATGTTCATGGCTGTCACTTATGGTGAAAAACAATTGGGACTAAAGGAAGATGTGCTGATCCCCACAGTACTGGTGATCCAGCTTATCGGCATGTTTGGCGCCTGGTCATTTTCGAGACTTTCGGGCAGGATCGGCAATCTCAAAGCCTTGATGATAGCGGTAGTCATCTGGATCCTGGTTTGTTTCGGAACCCTGTATGTGAAGAATGCAACAGGGTTTGTAATTGTTGCCGGAGTAGTCGGCATCGTTATGGGTGGGTCGCAATCACTTGCAAGAAGTACGTATTCAAAAATGCTCCCAGAGCGCACGACCGATCATACCTCGTTCTTTAGTTTCTATGATGTAATGGAAAAACTTGCTACTGTTGCCGGCACTTTCAGCTTTGGTATCATCGAAGCGCTTACGGGCAGCATGCAGAATTCAGTCACTGCTATTGCCATATTCTTCATGCTGAGCTTTGTGTTTTTTGCTATCCTGCTGGGTCAGAAGGAACAGTTAATAGTTAAAAGTTAAAAACTAAAAACTAAAAGTTATAAAGCAATAAATAATAGGCAAGAGGCAATAGGGAATAGATTCACCATTAAAAAACGCACACACATTATAAAACAAGCGATATTAGCAACCCAACTCCAGGCACTCCAGGCACTCCAGGCACCCCCAACTCTAGGCACTTCTTTCAGGCAATAGGAATCTCGCTTCTGGTTAAAGCTTTCAAAATCCAAGTCCACCTATGCATTCCAATACCCCGAACCTTACTTCACAGTGGGGACATACGGAATGCGGCTCAGCAACTGAATATGCTGCAAATCAGTATAACTGTACTGGTAGATGCCATCCCTGGCCAGGACGATGAGGCTGGTACCGGCAGGTATCACATCTGTTGCATCGATATCTGCGAAAATTTTGATCAGATGCTCGTCGATCCGCAGCTTATCGCTTGCATCATAGATTTTAAGTCCGGCGCTGCCATCGCACACAAAAAGTGTTTTGTTGTCGATCCCCAATCCGTATGGCGCTGTCATGGGATAGCTTTTTACAAGCTGCGGACTGGTGATGACGTGCAGATCTATTACTTCCATCACATTCGAAAAATTACCGCAGCGATTGCCGCTGCGCAATGTGACATAGGCATATCCATCGGAAACCACCACCGGGTCGCAACTCTTGAAGTGATTGTATTCCGACACATAAACGGGATTTGCAGCAGCAGAGAGGTCGTAGATGAGCATGCCGGTCTGTGTACCTATAAACAAATTGATACCTTCCATAAACAGTGTTTCTGCCGTGCGGTTCAGGATAATCTTTTTACCGGCTGAGAGCTGCAATGGATTCGCGATTTCAATCAGTTGCAGGCTGTTATTATTGTTATTGAGGGCAAAGAGTTGATCGCTGAAGATGATAAAGCGGGCCAGGGATCCGCCAACACCAACTACCTGGGTAGTGACGGATGACCCTGATGATGAAGAAGGACTTGCTGAAAGGAAGGAATTCATCCCTTTATCATAAAAAAAGGTCATACCCCGGTAATTTGGCTGATCAGTCCTTTCTGTGATCTGCTCCACTTTCCACCCTATGATAACACCTTTGGCTGTATCTATCTGTGATATAGGATAAGCAGCAGTTGTTTCGGGAATCGTATAAGGGAAGATATCCTTCATCCGGTATACTTCCTTTGGATTGCCTATATTGCTGATATCGAACACAACAAGATCCACATAACTGTCGGCATAGAGGAAATTGCCTTTTACAGCAAGATCCACATTGCCGGGCACGCTGATGAAGCCACGGTCGAGGGGGCTGGCGGGATTGCTATTATCAAACACGTGGATGCCTTTGTATTTTTCGTTCACAAACAGGAGATTATCCTTGAGGTATATTTTACCCTGTTCGGCTATCGGTTCCGGTGGCATCGGGTCTGAGGCTTTGCGCAAATCGCTCCACGACATATAGATGGGAACATTGGCCGTGTAAGTATGTTCCTCTATAAAACTGTCCTTGCAGCCGGACAGGCCCCAGAACATTGCTGTCATCAGCAGTGAACCGGTAATTGCTTTCAAAAGTGAATTCATTTTTAAATGATTTATAATAAAATAATTAATTTATATTTTTTGACCAAGCACAATTCGTCAATTAAATACAAATCCCACCCTAATGACGATACGGCGGTAAATATCGGTGCGACCATAGCTGTTATCATAAGCCGGCCGCGGACCGTAATCGTAATAATAACCATTAAAATGCGAGCGGATTTCCTGGTATCGCCAGCCAAGACTGAAAATAAGGGCATTGCGCGTCGTGAAATTCATACGCAGACCTATGCCGGGATTGATCAATGCACCTCCTTTGATCTCGGTGGAATTCCCCTGCTGAATCTGGTTGCCCAGCGGCCAGGAATATCCTGCCTGCATGTAAACAAATGGCGTTATGCCTCCTTTGAGGAAATTGTAGCGCACATCTGCAAAAACCGGCATCACCTGTTCATTGAATTTCTCTATCCCAAAGCCAGCGCCGGCAAAAAGGCGGTTCCTGAACTGGTATCCGTTGACGAGTGTGAGGCTCATCGTGTTCTGTTCTCCTCCCATGAATCCCACATCGGCAAGCGCCGAATAACCATATTGTTTCGGATCGGTGCGCTCTTTTGCCGGAACAGCTTCGTCCAGTACCAGGCGTTCCACATCTGCCTCGGGTATCACCAGCACATTGCGCCCCACAATTTCGATACGGGTATATTTCCCCACCACGTTCTCGAGCACTTTGCCCCGGAGTATGCTTCCGTTTCGCAGGTAAACGGCATCCTGCCGGCTGGTTTGAGCCAGGGTGAACTTCCCTGTCGTGATAAGCAAAAACATCAGAAAAAAAGAGAATGATAAATGGATTCTGCTCATGAATGATAAGATTTAGGATTCAGCTATTATAATGGGGCAAAGGAATTGAAAAAGGTTGGATGTCGTTCCGAATTAATGAATACCCTAAAAGCCTGCCTGATTGGCAATTTATCCCTACTTTTGCAAAAAACCTTGTTTGCTTAAATGAGCGTTTTTTTAAAAAAACTTAACATTAAAAGAGGAATATAATTTGAACTTTAAAGAATTTGGTTTCGATCCGCGCCTGGTCGAGGGAATTGAAGCCATCGGTTACGAAACCGCAACACCCATCCAGGAACAAGCCATTCCATTCATTCTTGCCGGCGACGACCTTATTGGTTCGGCACAAACCGGAACAGGCAAGACAGCAGCATTCCTGCTTCCCATCATCAACAAGATCATAGCCCATAAACAGGACGAGCATATCAAAGCACTGATCATTGTGCCTACACGCGAACTGGCTGTACAAATCGACCAGCAGATGGAAGGATTATCCTATTACACGCCGGTAAGCTCTATTGCCGTATACGGCGGCACCGACGGTGCATCTTTTAACAAGGAAAAACAGGCCCTGTCGGAAGGAGCGGATGTCATCATCTGCACCCCAGGTCGCATGATTGCACACCTGAATATGGGATATGTCCAGGTAAAAGAACTCGAATATTTAATTCTGGATGAAGCCGACCGCATGCTCGACATGGGTTTTTATGAGGATATTCTCAAGATTATATCTTACCTGCCCAAGAAAAGGCAGAACCTGCTCTTCGCGGCTACCATGCCTTATAAGATAAAGGAACTGGCACAAAAGATCCTGAAACACCCCAAAGAAATTTCGCTGGCTGTTTCCAAACCAGCCGAAAAAATCGTACAACTTGCTTATGTGTTGCACGATGCACAAAAAATACCTTTTGCCCGTCAGCTGCTCAGGGAAAAAAAGCTCCGCAGCGTGCTAGTTTTCTGTTCCACAAAGAGCAGTACCAAGCAACTGGCTCAGGTGTTGAAAAAATCCGGTCTGTCTGTCGAAGAGATTCATTCGGACCTCGACCAGTCCATGCGTGAAAAAGTGCTGCAAAATTTCAAAAGCCGCGACCTGAACATCCTGGTGGCTACTGATATCCTTTCGCGTGGTATCGACATCGAAGACATTGACCTGGTGCTGAATTTTGATGTACCTCACGACGGGGAGGATTATATTCACCGCATCGGCCGCACAGCGCGTGCCGCAGCCGAAGGACTTGCCATTACCTTCATCAGTGAGAAAGAACAGGGCCGCTTCGCCGAGATAGAGAACCTCTTAGGTAAACCGGTGGAGAAAGGTGTCGTTCCTGCAGAATTTGGAGAAACACCCACCTACAATCCACGGGCGAACAGGGGCGGTGACCGGAAACCCGGTTTCAGGAGAAAGAAACCTTCAGGAAACGGAGGCCATCAGCGCCCGCCACGGGAAAAACAGGGAAGATAAACATTGAACCACTTCCGCCTGACGTTTGATTCAATTTATCTTTATAACCATTCATATCAGAAATTATGGAAAACTGGAAAGACGAATTCAAGGTAAAAGGTGAAGATCTGCTCAATAAGGTCCGTGAGATCATTCACGAAGGAAATGTAAGCCGCATCATTATCAAGAACAGTGAAGGGAAGACCTTCATAGAGATTCCGGTGACCATCGGCGTCATCGGTGCCATCCTGGCACCTGTTCTGGCTGCCGTAGGTGCACTGGCCGCGCTGGCCGCCGACTTCACCGTTGAAGTGGTACGCAGGGAGGTGTAAAAAATTAAAAAGCACGATGTATTTTCTGAGTCCCGCCATGTATACATCCATGGAAATCCTTTCCTGCTAACTAATATGAACCGCAGGTTTTACCCAAACATATAATTGGTTTCACTGTTATTAGCAATGGTTAGTCATAGCTTAAAGTGCTACGGAAGTTTCTGATGGTCATTGCGATCATTCAACTATTCAGGCATATGCTATTTCATTCTAAAATCAGATGCTCGTGATGGAAAAGCTGGAATTTGCTGAACAGCGGCGGAAAGTCGTGGTAGTAGGGGCTGGTTCGGTTGGTGCAACCTTTTGTTATGCGCTGGCGCAAAGCGGGCTGGCGGACGAAATTGTGCTGATTGACAAAAACACTGACCTTGTCAGCGGACAGGTGCTGGACCTGCTGCATGGTCAGCCTTTCTTCCCTACTGTCAATATCCGCGCAGGCTCAGCTGCTGATTACACTGATGCCCAAATTGTGGTCATTACTGCCGGTTCTGCACAGCACCCCGGCGAAACGCGGCTGCAGCTGCTGAAGAAAAACGCTGAAATTGTCGGAATCATAGCAGAAGAGGTCTGGCGCTTGTCAAGATAACAGAAGCCATTCTCCGCAGCCAGAACAGTGTACTGACCGTATCGACCTTGCTTGAAGGCGAATTCGGGATTTCGGATGTATGCCTGAGTGTGCCCTGCATTGTATCAGTTGGCGGCGTGACCAAAATTATCAGGAGCCCTTTGTCCCCGGAAGAAACTGAGGCGCTGTCGCGTTCAGCAGGGATCCTGAAAAAGGCGATTGAATCACTTGAAGGTTATGCCTGATGCGAATCAACACTGGGGCATGAAAATTGTTAAGCTATACAACAATCGCTGTGCATCATAGTTGCTGATTATTTTTCGCTCCTGAGCCTTTTAAGCCTGGCCGGATTAATCATATTTAAGATAGTTCCTTAGCACAATTTGTTAAGGATATTCACGTTACCGTAGTCTACTAACTAAATCACTTACCTAACTAAAACAATGAATTATGAAAAATGAAATCAAATTAATTCCGGTTGTTCTGATCGCCGTGGCCTTAGGGTTCACAGGGTGTAAGAAAGATGCATCGACCTCTGGCACGCCTGCTTTAGGCGTCAAAATTGTAGCGCTGAACAAGAGTTATGCACTGCCTGTTGTTACCAATGGGACGAAGTCTGCAGAAGCTGCTACAGCTTCCATTACCTGGGATACTGCATACATGACTGTCTCAAAGATCAAGTATGAGGCTGAAATGAAGACCCTTAACACAAAAACGACTACCTCATTCGAATGGACCGGTCCCCAGAACATCAGCCTTTTCGATACGACAATCAGCATCGGCAACTTCGTCCTGCAACCAGGTTTATACAGTGAAATGGAACTCACCGTCAAGGGCTTCAAACATGATGCCGGTAACAAACCAGTTTTCTATCTCCATGGTACATATTCCAGTGGAAGCATAGCTGCAATTCCTGTTCAGGTAATTGTTAATCAGGACGTCATGTTCAAAACTGAAAAGGACAGCATCAATGTAACTACAGCCGATAATTCCGGTTTTACCAGTATCATTACGCTGAAACTCGACGAGTTGATGGCCGATATTTCGCTTGCCGTGATCAACAGTGCAACTTTGACCCATGGAGCTATCATTATTTCCGCTGATTCCAACAGGGAACTATACGGGATCATCATGCGTAACCTGAGCAAGAATCATCATAGTCATTACGATCACGGATACCACTATGGCCAGATGGGTCATATGGATTAAATCAGATAAAAAGGTTTTATCGAAGAATTGAAAAAGGCGGGAATTACTCCCGCCTTTTTTATTGGTATAGATCGTATTGTTGAATTTTAAACGGATGGCCTATTGTATGACCCAATCGGTATAGGTTGTTTTATATGACCCTAATTTTAACAAATCATCTTCCATAGGCTTCATCTTTTCAGTTGTTGATTTCCCTAATTTGGAATCAGTCCCGTCTGCAGTATAATATTTATCCCTGTCCTTTTGTGATTTAATGACAAACAACAATCCAAAACTGTCTTTAACATCCCCTCTGACACTTTTAACCAAATATAACTTCCATCCGGGGTGATTCTTTTCAAATGCGGGAACGTACTTCGCTTTGAAGAACTTGACAAACTGATCCATCGTCTTACCAGGCTGCAGCGTCACAGTCATCACATGTGATCCTATAAGGTTTCCCTTCTGCATTGTTTGCCCGAAGGCGAATCCTGTCATCAGGATAATCGCAAATAACAAAACTAATTTCTTCATAACTGTTTAATTTTAAGATGAATAATACTACGTTGAACATGTTCTGGCAAGACAAATAAAATGATTGCCGGTTTAATTTATCTGACCCATTTCCGAATCTAATGTAGTACAAAATTACAAATTGAATACACTAAAATCAATTACTTCAGTGACCAAAAGCTCCCCTTCTCCCACTCACCCCTTCTCCCACTCACCAATCGCCCCTTCACCTGACAATTCAGCAACGATTTAAAACCTGATACGGTAATTTACAATGCCAGGTGTTTAAATGCAGCATACACCAGAAAAGCAGGCCATACAATCGCTTTTAAGAAGCCAACAACACCCATCCAAAAGCCTGTGGCATGAGATATAAAATAAACTGCTGCCCCTATCAGGCCAAGTCCGTAAACCGCGCCTGCCGGCGTGCTGTTCTGAATTTCCTGTTTCATTTTGTGCCTCCTGAAAGAATTTTTAGGTTTATAAAAAGGTTTTTCGTCGGTTCATGCAGATGATCCGGCATAAATGTATTGCTGATTGCCTTGCGCACAGCCGAATTTATCCGAAACTGAAAGATAAAGTTAGAAATTTTTTGGAATTTTTTGGAATACAATCGCACAAAAATAATTGTTATTGATAAAATTAACAATTGAGTGGCAGGTACAACAGCAGACAACAGATGGCACTACCCTGAAAGAAGTAATGTCAGTTCTCCCAGCGCATGTTTTGATCGTTAGCGATACTGCTATATTTTGTTCCTTTGTAAAAGTATATCCGCCTGCTTATAAACAAACCGGTTTGTCTGATACAGTCTTTCAATCCGAGTCATTATCTTACGCCTTTATGTCGAAACAGCCTCCTTCAAAAAGCACGGGAATATTGTCGGATATCCGGTTTTTCTTTCTGGATAAGCCGGAAGCAGAGACAAACATTAAGTTCCGGGGCGAGGAAGACAGGCTGTTATATACACAGAGTATTCTGCAACGTACCGGCATCGGGGTTGAAGATTATAAAATGCTGAATATCCACCGCATTGGCATTGAAGCTCCCGCTACTTTTGTATTTGAAGAATTGCTCAGATGGAATGGAGATTCAAGTTGCTGGCCAAACCACTTCGCTAAAGTTGCACTCCAGGATGGCCAGCTGGAGCATATCAAGGTCAGTCTTTTCGGGTGGCCTGCCGACCCTTTTGCGCAAAAAAAAGGATTTTCCTGCCTTCACCTTTTTCAGATTTTCAGCCTCAAAGCGATTAAAATCCAATACACGCCTGCGCCCTTTGATTTCGATAATGCACGGTATCTCTTATACACCTGCAGCGGCGGATACCCTATCGGGGTTTTCTCCATGTATGTCCGCTCCTCCATTCCCGAAAGGGGCGAGCAGGAGATGTCGCAACTTTTCATCATGGTCGGCTTTAATTTTTATGGAAACAAAACATTTACGAAGCTGAACATTATCAATAAAGCCTGGGAGGCCATCCATAACAGGGTGACAGACCATATCATGAACAGGTTCAAGCAGCTCTGCGAATGGCGGTTTGAGAAATTCCTGTTTTAAAGTCCTTTTCTGTTCTCAAATGTTAATTACACGGATAAACTTCGTGAGAATTATATTATAGCACACAAACTGCTGGCCTTCCGCCTGAAATCATAGTATCTTTAAGTAACAATTGTAATAAGTATTTGATAGTATTCCCGGAACCTATTTAAACGCTTATGCTCATGAAAAACGCAATTGCCATATGGAGCCTTATTTTCCTGGTTTTGATCATCCTTGCTTTCATCCTGACAAACCCATCAAATAATTCATATACAGATTATTTAAGGTCAAAGGGTTATAGGTTAGAATCCTATAAGGTGCTCATCAACAGCGCTCATTTTGAATACGCACGTGATGAATATGAATGTAAACCCTTCTGGGGGAAGCTGGATAGCTTTCTCATCCTTTCCACATTTGAGTATCAGATCGATTCAGTTTTCATTCTGCCTGAAAAACCTGTAGACAAAACAATGACTCCAAATGAAAAGGAAGAAGTTAAAACTTACAATGCACAGCGCTTGCCTAAATACTTCCACATTACAGTAAAACACATGGGTTTGCTTTCGAAGTTTTTTGAAACCAAAACTACCAGGGAAGAATTTAAGGATATTTAAAATCCTCATCAGACCATGCAGTAGCCTCTTGTCAGCAAAAAGCAGGTACAAATGCATGAAGATTCCGTAAATAATGCTGAAAATAATTTCCTGAAAGTACCACTCTTTTTCCTGGAAGTGCTACCCTTTGCACGTCGCAAGGGTGTAACTTTGCGTCATCAAATAATGGCCAACAGCAGCAGAATTTTAGGATAAAAAAACATTTGACAAGCCTATAAAATTATAACATACACATACCTAAAAATCATAAAAATGGAAACCAAAAACGCAATCACAAAAACAAAATGGGGGATCGATCCTTCCCACTCTGAAATAGGTTTTAAAGTGAAACATCTAATGGTCGCTAACGTGAGGGGGTCATTCAAAGAATTTGAAGCAAGTATTTATACCACGGGCGAAGATTTCATGACTGCCGAAATAGATTTCTGGTTAAATCCTGCATCAATAAGCACCGGTGATGAAAAGCGGGATGCCCATTTAAAGAGTGGCGATTTTTTTGATGTTGAAAATTTCAAAGAGATCAATTTTACGGCCGGATCATACGAGAATGTTGACAAGGATGGCAGCTATGAATTATACGGGGAACTTACCATCAAAGGCATCTCCAAAAGAATAAAACTGGATGTTGAATTCGGTGGCGTGTTGAAGGATCCCTGGGGGAATGAAAAAGCGGTTTTCAGCATCAACGGGAAAATAAACCGCAAGGATTGGGGCCTGAACTGGAATGCAGCACTTGAAACTGGCGGCGTGCTGGTAAGCGAAGACGTCTGGATCGCTTGCGAAGTGGAACTGATCAAACAATCCTAAAACCAATATGGCAAACACTGCCATGATATCTTCGGGCTTAATGACCGTCTGAAACGTTCAGGTTTCACTTCCTGATTCTGCCTTATTCCCTTGACGGTAAACTTCTGTAGTCAGCTTAATTTTCTGAACTAAAGAAAGTAAGTGTCCTATACCACCATACTCCGGATAAGTATATGTCGTGGCATTTACCGTCGTGCAGCAAAACACTAATTTATGGTGATCACTTTCCCCAGAAATTCGATTTTATCTCCAGGTCGTAGTTTTTTACGCTTTTGCAGTTCCACAGCATCATTTACCTTTACCTCGCCGTTGAGTATGCGCTGGTTTGCTTCGCCGCCCGTATCGACAAGACCCAGCATTTTAAGCAACTGGTTCAGTTGGATGTATTCATATCCGTCCTGTATTTTGAATTCTTCCATATGACAAAGATTTAGGTCGTTTTAATGCGGAATGATGAAGAAGTGCAGGATTGAAGCCTGCTTTGGTTTCCACAAAGGTAGTGTTATAAAGTTGTGGGACTCCCGTTCGGATGCGCTTCTTTTATCAGGTAAGCATGCATACGCTATTTTTTGTTCCTTGCGGTTTCGACTGGGGGAGACTAAATTGACGCACGCATCAGGGACAAAGACCTTTATGAAATTGATCCGTTCGGGACGAATTCCCAGGTTTAAGACTTAAAATAGCTTATCTTTCGGGGAATCGCTGCTAAAAGAGAAAACAATGAAAAACAGAAACATCGCACTGGTACTTTCGGGCGGAGGCGCACGCGGTCTGGCTCATATTGGGGTAATTGAAGAGCTTGAAAAAAGCGGCTATACCATTACCTCAATTGCCGGTACTTCTATGGGATCGCTGGTGGGCGGCATGTATGCTGCAGGCCAGTTGGCGGCTTTCAAAACATGGATGTGTTCCCTCGACAAAAAAGCAGTGTTTGACCTGCTCGATTTTACGGTAAGCACAAATGGTGTGATAAAAGGTGAACGCGTCATCGATGCGCTGAAAAAACTGATCGCCGACAGGAATATTGAATCATTACCCATACCCTATTGCGGCGTAGCTACTGATTTTATCAACGGTAAAGAGATTGTGTTCAGAAGCGGAAGCCTCTACGATTGCATAAAGGCCTCGTCGTCAATCCCCACGCTTGTTACCCCTTTCTCCCTGAACGGATTATTGCTGGTTGATGGCGGGGTTTTGAATCCCTTACCCATAAATCAGGTTGTACGGACAAAACAGGACCTGCTGGTGGTAGTGAATGTAAATGCCAATACACAGAATGAAAGTAGTATTGCTGCAAATGGCGTTCCGGTTGATGAAGAGCTTATCCCTGAAAATAACAATGAATTTTTCAGTAAGTATCTAAGCTTTTTTAATGGTAATAGTAAAAAAAACGCCACGCCAGAGCCAAAAACCAAACCGGAACACCTGGGTTATTTTGAAGTGATGGTAAAAAGCCTTAACCTGATGATGCAACGCAATTCAGAGTTAACCATCGAACTTTACAAACCGGATATCCTGATCAGTATTTCGAAAAATTCATACGGCATTTACGATTTTCATAAGACAGCCGAAATCATTGAAGAAGGTGCGCGCGTGGCAAAGGAAGTCCTTGATAAGGAAACTGCTTTTCACTTTTCACTTACTGCCGGCGGAAAAACACGGTTATAAATGAGCAGACCTATGATGGTGGCTACGCCGATGAGGCTGAAGATAAACCAGAGCATACCCGGTCGGTGAAGGTTGTCTACAAAATGTACATACATTGTTGCTCCCAGAATTCCGCCCACGCCACTTCCGATTACACCATACAGAAAGGAATAACCCAGATATAACGCTTTCTTGTCGGGAGGAGCAATCAACCCCACATAGGAAATGAATTTAGGATGTGCTGTCATCTCACCCATCGTGAAGATGACGATTCCGGCCACAAACACCCATGCATAGGTGGAGATGGCCAGTATGCCCATTCCTACTGTTCCCAATGCAATACCTACGATCATCGTCGGCAGGGCCGGTTTTGTGCGAACGATGGAGGACACAAGCAGCTGCAGCAAGATGATAACACCGGCATTGATCACCGTTACATGCTCGGCATCGAATTTCCAGGAAGGGTTTGCCATGAATAGTCCAAGAAAAGCATTCACCACCCTGTTCACAGGTGACATATCTATATAATCTTTCAGGTACCAGAGCACGGTATCGAACATCTGGAAGTATAAGATCCAGAATCCTGAATAGATCACGATCATCAGGACAAACCGGGCATCCTTAAGTACAAGCAATATGCCCTTGAGTACCTCCGGCAATGGCTTGGAACTTTGCAGGCGCGGCGGTTCGCGATAAACCAGCAGGTTAAGCAGCAGCATGGAACCCGTGCCAACGGCAGCCATGATAAAAATATAATTCCAGCCAATACCTTTGAGATAGGGAACCAGGATAAGCGGGAAGATAAAGGCGCCAAGGTTGATGGACCAGTAATAAATGCCAAAGCCCAGCGATGAATTGCTCTTATCGGTCACATTTGCGATGGTGCCTGATATAACCGGCTTGAAGAATCCAGCGCCTATGGCCATAAGGATAAGGCTCATAAACACCATGCTGTAGGAAGTAGAAAGACTCGTCAGGAAATAACCTGTACTCATCACGGCAAATGCCATCATCAGTGTGCGGCGATAGCCGAAACGATCTGCCAGGGCTCCTGCAAGTATGGGAAGCAGGTATAGCAGCGGGGTAATGGTGCTTTTAATGGCACCAACACCTTCCCTGGAAAATCCAAGTCCGCCATCGGCTTTGCTCATGACCAGGTACACAGAAAGCACCGACATCACACCATAATACGAGCCCCGCTCGAAAAACTCCATGGTGATGACCGTCCAGAAATTCCGTGGAAACGATTTTATCCCGGCCTTTTGAGGCAGTTCTGCTGGACCCTTTATCATATGAAACTGTTTTTGGTGTAGAATGCAAATGAACGGAAAATAATGATTGGTGCAATAAGTGAATTGCTTTCGATGTCAGGGTCGGCTGTGAATTCAAAAAGGCAACATCCTGTTGCTTTACCTTTTTGGGAAGTTGTTTTGCAGAAACTCATAAAATACAATTATTACATTTTGTATTTAAATTTGCGGACATTTGTAAAGACTTAATTAAACCCTTGTCCTCAGCCTGAAAACCAATCTATATGAAACGAATACAAAGCCTGGCATTCATATTCCTGGCATTACTCGCCTCTCCTGCATTTGCCCAGGTTACTTTTATCATTGATGCACTGCCGGCAAACACGCCACAGTCCGACATTATCTCTATTGCCGGCGATTTTACCGGTTGGGTAGCAGGCGTCCCTGAATATGCGATGCATAAGGATAATCAGGGAAAATGGACCATAACACTTGCCGCCAAACCTGACCTCACAACCATGGCATACAAATTCACCCGTGGCGCATGGACCACAGTGGAAAAGGGCCCATCGGGGGAAGAAATTTCCAACAGGACTTTTACTTTTGGAAACGGGCAAACCGTTCACATCACCATTGCCAACTGGTCAGATAACGGGGGCGGCAGCGTCCCTGTCTCCACGGCAGCCGCCAATGTGAAAGTCATGAGTACCGATTTCCTGATGCCCCAATTGAACCGTCATCGTAAGATCTGGATTTATTTCCCTCCTGATTATGAAACATCAGGACTCAGTTACCCGGTGCTATATATGCACGACGGGCAAAACCTGTTCGATGCACTAACTTCTTTCTCGGGGGAATGGGAAGTGGATGAGACGATGAACAGCCTGTACGCCAGGGGATATAAAGTGCCGCTGATTGTTGGCATCGATAATGGCGACATCGACCGGATGGGAGAATATACCACCTGGTCCAACGCGCAATATGGCGGAGGAGATGGGGAGAAATACATGCAATTTATCGTGGAAACGCTTAAACCCTATATTGATCAGCATTACCGCACTTTACCCGACCGCAATAACACCGCCATTATAGGCAGTTCGCTGGGAGGGATCATAACGCATTATGGCGCACTCAAATACCAGGAAGTCTTCAGTAAAGCCGGGCTGTTTTCGCCTTCCTACTGGTACTCCGACAGCATCTGGATGTTCACGCATCAAACAGGCAAACAGGCTGAGATGCGGTTTTATCAGCTTTGCGGAACCAGTGAAAGTGTAGGAGAGGTCGGTGATGTGCAGCGCATGAACGATTCACTCGTCAGTATCGGGTTTCCCCAGAATAATGTTTTTAAGAAAGTAGTTACCGGTGGAGAGCACAATGAAAAACTGTGGCGGGAAGCATTCGGCGATGCTTACCTGTGGCTGTTCAATTCCTATACCACTGCAATTGATGATCCTGAGACAAATGATAAAATGCTGATTTATCCCAATCCGGTCGGCGATTTCCTCAACCTGCCAAATGAAAGGAATATCGTTTACGATTCTGTTGTTATTACTGACACAAATGGCCGGCAGGTCAAATCGTTAACCCATCTCCGTAATTCCGCAATAGATGTTCGTAAAATGGAAGCCGGAACCTATGTGATAAAGTGCACCAGGGGTGCTGAAGTGTGGCATGCGAAGTTTATTAAACAATAAACTATCCTGGATCTTGGAATTTGGAGTTTGAGACTTGGAATTTGGGACTTGGAATTTATTTAGAAAGTATAATTAGCTGTTTAGCAGAAAAATATAGTTCGGTTTGGGAAAAGTGGAGACCAGCAACCACAGTATTAACGGAGCGACTCCGAAAAGCCAGATGAGTAGGAAATCAAAATTATCAGCCATATGAATAAGCGAAAAAGAATCATTATTGTGTTAGCTATCCTGCTTATGATCACGATTGGTAATTATTTCAGGATTACCTCAACCTTTCACATCAGGGCCGTTGATTTCCTTTCCATATTTGCAATAGGTGCTTTGGCCGGCATACTGATAAACCAATTGTTCGAGTATATCAATAAGGATAACTCAGATAACAATTCCACAACAGCACAATAAAAATTCCAGCTCAAAAAACATTATTTCAACCTCAGCCTGCTTTGGGAAAGAACCTGCTCTTCATAACGCCACCTTTTAGCCAGTTAAATACGCCCTATCCTGCCACGGCTTATTTGAAGGGCTTTTTGAATACACGGAATATCCTTTCGCACCAGGCCGATCTGGGGCTCGAGGTTATCCTGGCATTATTTTCTTCAGATGGATTTAAGGAATTATTTGCAGAAATAGTGCAGCACAATCCGCCTTTATCCGCCAATGCCCTGCGGATGATGCAGCTACAGAAAACGTATATCAAAACCATCGACAGCGTGATCAGTTTCCTGCAGGACAACAATCCGACGCTTGCCCTGCTGATCTGCGAAAGGAACTGGCTGCCGGAAGCTTCGCGCTTCAGTCAGACTGCCGACCTTGAGTGGGCTTTTGGCGCCATGGGAACCCGCGACAAGGCCAGGCACCTCGCCACCCTATACCTCGAAGACATTTCTGATCTGATCATCGAAGCCATCGACCCGCATTTTGGTTTCAGCAGGTATGCCGAACGGCTGGGAAACTCAGCCGCCACCTTTGACGAGATGGATGAGGCCCTCAATAACCCGGAAAGCCTGGTCGACCGCCTGTTGCTGAATTTACTGAAGCTTAAAGTTGAACACTACCAGCCCGGGATCATTGCCCTCTCTGTTCCTTTCCCGGGAAATGTATTCAGCGCGCTGAAATGCGGCCAATGGCTTAAAAAGCATTATCCTGATATCAAAATTGTGATGGGTGGTGGATTTGCCAATACCGAGCTGCGCTCGCTCTCCGATCCCCGCATATTCAATTATATCGATTTTATTACACTCGACGACGGGGAATTGCCGCTGCTGAACCTGGTTGAGCATATCAACGGCGAGCGCAACCTCAGCGGGCTGAAGCGCACATTTGCCTTGCATAACGGCGTAGTTAGCTGGTTTGATGGTTCGGACGAAAGTGATATCCCTCAGCGGGATGTGGGAACTCCCGACTACTCAGATCTGCCATTGAACAAATACATTTCAGTCATTGAGCTGGCTAACCCGATGCACAGGCTCTGGAGCGACGGACGCTGGAACAAGCTCACGCTTGCACATGGCTGCTACTGGGGAAAATGTACTTTCTGCGATGTCTCCCTCGACTATATCAGGCGTTATGATCCCAATACGGCTGCGCTGATCTGCGACAGGATGGAGGAAATGATCCGCCAGACAGGCGACAGTGGATTTCATTTTGTGGATGAAGCCGCACCGCCGGCTTTATTGAAGGAACTGGCACTGGAAATTATCCGCAGAAACCTTACCGTAGTCTGGTGGACGAACATCCGTTTCGAGAAAAACTTTGGCCCCGACCTATGCCGGTTACTGAAAGAATCAGGTTGCATTGCCGTGAGTGGCGGGTTGGAAGTGGCATCCGACCGCTTATTAAAACTAATCAACAAAGGCGTCACTGTGGATCAGGTCGCCAGGGTAGCCGATAATTTCACTCGGGCTGGGATCATGGTGCATGCCTACCTGATGTACGGATTCCCCACACAAACAGCACAGGAAACCATCGATTCGCTGGAAATGGTGCGGCAGCTTTTTAGTAACGGCTTACTGCAATCAGCGTTCTGGCATCAGTTTGCCATGACGGCCCACAGCCCGGTGGGGATGAATCCCCAACAGTTCAAAGTGGAGCATCTAGCTGTTGCACCCGGAACCTTCGCCAACAATGAAATAGCATTCTCCGATAAACATGGCTGTGACCACAAGGCATTCAGTGAAGGCTTGCGTAAGTCGTTATACAATTACATGCATGGCATCGGTTTCGAGCTGAAGCTGAGTGAATGGTTCGATTTCAGCGTCCCGCGTACCGGTGTTTCCCCGCTTGCCATCAGCCAGGCATTGGCAACACAACCATACGACGCCATCAGGCCTGATGCTAAAATAATCTGGACTGGTCCTGCGCCTGAAATGAAATTTATTGAGAAACACAAAAAAGGGAGATCCATGCCCATGGCAGCATTGGCTTTTGACACCCCAAAACACCATTTTGTGGTTCAGCTCACTCAAACATGGGGAGAATGGCTTTTCGACATGATGCCTGCTCTTTCGGTAATGCATAAAAAGAGTTGCACATACGGGCAACTGGAAATGGAATTTGACAAACGCTTCCCCGGTGATTTTCCGTTATTCTGGAATAGCCCGGCTGTGATCAAAATGCGGGAGAACGGGCTGTTTGTGATCTAAAAACATTAACAAACACATAGAAGAACGCTGGCCCCCCGGATCTGTCAACATAAATACTAACCACAACGCTATATAAATGAATAGAAAGCAGATCATCATCATTGGGGGCGGACCGGCAGGGCTTATGGCAGCCGACGTACTGAGCGAGTTTTGTGAGGTGCACATTTACGACAAGGAAAAAAATGTCGGACAGAAACTACTCGTGGCAGGAAAAGGCGGATTCAACATTACCAATAGCCGGGAGGGTGGGGAATTGTTCCACAAATATTTGCCGGAATTCTATTTAAAAGATGCACTACGGGATTTTGGTCCCGCAGAGCTGCGGCAATGGCTGCTGCAGATGGGCATTCCCACCTACGCCGGAACAAGCGGACGGATCTTCCCCGAAGCAGGTATTAAAGCTTTGGATGTCCTGAATAAATTAACGGAAAGATTAACAGAAAAAGGCGTTCAGTTTCACCTCAGGCATGAATTCATTCGATTCGATCAAAACAGGGATGTCATCATTAGACATAACAAACAGGAATTCCGGCTGATGGCTGATTACTATATCTTCGCGCTGGGTGGCGCTTCCTGGCCCGTAACCGGATCAACCGGAACCTGGAAACCGCGCTTCGATGAAATCGGGATACACACAATGCCGTTTGAGGCTTCCAACTGCGGCATAAATATCCCCTGGCCTCAAAGCATCACACTGCATGCCGGAAAACCGCTGAAAAACATTGCTGTTTCCATCAACCATGCCCGCGAAAAGGGAGAAGCCATGATTACGGAATACGGGTTAGAAGGTAATGCCATCTACCCCATCGTGCCTGAAATAAGGAAAGTATTGTCGGAAAATCAGGCATGTCAAATCATCCTGGATCTGAAACCATTTAACACAACAGAACAGTTACTTGAAAAAATAAAAGGCAAAGCAGTAAAAGCGAAGGATTACGCAACCATTTTCACGCTGAACAGTTTACAACTCGCTATGATTAAGGCATATACCAGCAAGGAAAGCTATTTGACACCCGAAAGTTTCGCACAGGAATTAAAACGAATTGTCATTCCTGTCAATTCCCTGAGGCCCATAGCAGAAGCCATCTCGACTGTAGGGGGCATCGACCTTGATGAAATGAACCCGGATTTTTCCTTTAAAAAACAACCAAAGCTTTTTGCCATCGGCGAAATGCTGAACTGGGATGCACCCACGGGTGGATTCCTGCTTCAGGCCGGTTTTTCGATGGGGCACTGGGTTGGCAAATCCATCCTGAAAAGGCTGGGAGAGGACAGCGGGCTTTGAGCCGGATTATCCTTCCGCCATGCTGTGGTCGGCTTTGGCACCTGAAAAACCTGAGACATCATCGCGGACATCTATCCACGCTGAAGTGCTGAGAATGGCTGATTGCGCAGCGATAAATTCCTCCAGGGTTTGCATGCGAACCAGTTTCCGGTAAATATCTTCTATATTCCGGTAGCGAAAAGCGAAATAGCCCCAGTTATCCTTCATGCGGTTGAGTACAAAATGTTTGGTATGGCTTTCGGCAGCATAGGCTTGTTGCAATTGATTTACAAAACCGGCAAAACGCTCACGCTGGACCGATGGGTCCGGCATTTGTTGCCCCTTTATTTGCTCCGCCAGAAATGGGTTTGCCAATGCACCCCGTCCGATCATAAATCCGGCTACTTCAGGAAACCGATTCACAAGCCGCAGATAATCATCAGCCGAAAAAATGTCGCCGTTATAGATCACCGGATGCTTAACCAGCGGAAGCACTGTCGCAAACCTTTCAATGTCAGCTTTTTGCGTATACATCTCAACACCGGTGCGGGGATGCACGATCACTGACTCCAGCGGGAAGCGGTTCAATACTTCAATTACCGGGAAGATTTCATCAGGATGATGACGCCCCAGACGCAGCTTTACACTTAGCTGCTGGGGAATGGCCGGGATGACTTGTTGCAGGATAGATTCTATCATTGCAGGATGGGGCAGCAAGCCCGAACCTCTTTGCTTGACCGCAATGGAACGCTTCGGGCAGCCCAGGTTCCAGTTCAGCCGCGTATAGCCCATTTCCTGCAGGGCTATGGCTACCTGGATAAAAGAAACAGGATCATTGCCAAGGATCTGCGGTATAACCGGCATATGTATATTCCGTGAAGGCTTAACATCCCTTAGCCTTACAGGATTAAACCGCCCGGCAGGCGATAGCGCAACAAAAGGCGCAACCGCTTCGTCGTATCCGCCAAAGCATGTTGCCAGGGCTTCACGGTAAATCGCCTCGGTGTAACCATGCAGCGGGGCCAGTATGATTTTGGGTGTTTGTGTCAAGCGTAGTTTATTTTATTTGTAAAGATGACTAATTTACAGGATTAAAAACGCATAAAGTAGTTTTGTGGTTAACCGCTATTGATCGATAAATCATACCGCATGGACCGTGAAGAGAATAACCCTGAATGCCGGAGCCTGGAAGGAACCATTGGTCTGGATCCCATTTTTAAAATAAATTCACGGGGCGACTTAAAGTCACCCCGTGAATAGACACGATCTAACAGTTTTATGCATTCAGGCACGCGCAGGGAATCGCGCGTCAACAGGAAATCCGGTTTTAACACTCCGGCCCTTTTTAACGCATCAATTTATAATCATTAATCAGGATTTCAGGAGACAGATTCAGTTTGATTGTTAAATTTCTAATCATCTGAACCGTTAATTTGCGTTTTCGATTTAGTATTTCAGAAACGCGGCTTTTCCCACCTATCTCATTTACTAAATCGGTCTGTTTCAGCTGCATTTCTTCCATCCTGATTTTAATGGCTTCAATAGGGTCAGGCGCCTCTATGGGGAAATTCCTTTTCTCATATTCATCTATGATTAATCCGAGAATAACCGCCTCATCACTTTCTAAGGTAACTGCCTGAGCGTCAAAGATGATCTCAAGTCCTTTTAAAGCATCCTTTTAATCAGTCTCTTTCTTTATCGGTTTTAGATTCATATTAAGCCGGATGAGATATTGTTAATTTGATTTTGTTCTCTGCGGAGCCTGATCCGAACCTTGGCAAGTAGTTTTATTCAATGACAATTTTTTTTGTCATTATTTCTTTCCCGTTATTGACGCGGCAGATATACATTCCAGGTATCAACCCGAGGGTGTCGTAGTGATAAACTGAACCGGAAACAACAAATGAATCGGCCAGGCTCCCGTCAATCCTGAAAATTTCAATTCTGGCATTTTTAAAACCGGGAGCTGCATGCTCGAAGACCAGCAAATCCTTAGCCGGAACCGGATAAATCCTGAAATTTCCTTCATTATTTTCGACTACAGCAAGCGGTGAGATGATATAATCGCTGGTGACCGTAACTTTTCCGGTCAGGCGGATATCTTTCGACGAAGCGCCAATAGAAACTGTAAAAGTGCCTTTATCAACGACAAATTTGCCTTTGTTTGTGCTGAAATAGGCAAACGCATCTTTATTTAATACTACAGTTGCCGTTTGAGTTTCACCGGGGTTGAGGCTGAGTTTCGAAAAAGCTTTAAGTTCCTTTACCGGACGTGGGACCAGGCTCGCATCGGAACCGACATAAATTTGTGAGGACTCCGCCCCTGCTACTTTTCCGGTGTTTTTAACATCATATTTAATGATGAATCTGTGTTTCCCGCCGGTTGTATCTTCTGCCATCTGCAGGTTGCTGTATTCAAATGAAGTATAGGAAAGCCCAAATCCAAAAGGAAACAAGGGTAGTACAGCATTTAAATCGTAGTACCTGTAGCCCATGAAAATTCCTTCGGTATAAACTATGCGACTGCTGCCATTGTTTGAATACGCATTATAAACCGGATTATCCGACCATTTCTTTTCGAAACTTGCAGGCAGTTTGCCACTGGGATTCACAATGCCATATAATATTTCTGCAATGGCAGTTCCGCCTTCCTGTCCCGGATAAAAAGCATGCATAAGCCCTTTCACTTTGGGAAGCCATTTTTCCATATAAACATTTCCTCCGGCGTTCAAAACAACAATGGTATTCGGATTTGCTCTCGCTACCACGGCGATGAGAGAATCCTGCCCGGCCGGCAGTTCAAAGGTCCTGTCGGAACCTTCGCCTTCGTTGTTGCTGTTAAAGCCAACACATACGATGGCAACATCAGCAGCTGAAGCATTTTTGATGATATCGGCATAAGCCGAACTGCTTGAATACCATCCAAGCGTCATATCAGCCAGGCCGCCACCCTGGTAATATTCAAGCTTCACAGCATATGCTTTGCCTGCCTCCAGCGTAATGGATGCCATATATTCGGTTGCACCCTGGTCATGCCACTGATCGATGATGAGCTGGTTATTTACCCATAGCCGGAAACCATCGTCGCCACGGGCGAGAAAGGTATATAAACCGGTTTCTGCAGGGCGGACAACACCAGTCCAGCGAATGGAATAATTGGTCGCCGGGAATCCTGGAACATTCGGAACTCCATTCCAGTGAAAATCAATTGTGGGATCGACACGCGTAAAATCGGCGGTGCCGGTTAAAGTCTTGTTTTTGAAATATTCTCCGTTTAAACCTTTGGTAGCGGAACCGGCAGCTGTATAGAATACCGAATTCTTTGCGAGGCTTGCGTAATCCGTAACTCCCCCGGTGAGCGTAACCTGCACCGTATCACCGGCCGCTTTCTTTATTCCCTGGTAAGTACTCACAAAGTGAAAAGGACTCGTGTATGAACTGCCTCCTCCGGCGATATATTGATCGGCATTTGGGCCGATGACAGCTATCCTTTTGATTTTATTTCTATTCAGAGGCAGTATGCTGTCCTGGTTTTTAAGCAGCACAATACCACCTTCGGCTACTTTAAGTGAGATGGCAGCATTATCCGGATTATCCAACGGAATGGAAGCATCTGTCTGGGTCCGGTCGTAAAAGCCATTCCGGAAGACCAGGCGCAGGATCCTGCGTACTTTATCATCTATCACGCCCACAGGAAGCGTTCCGTTGCCGATAAGCGACCACAAATTATTTGAATTCATGTAGGCGCCACTGGGCATTTCAAGGTCAAGACCACCAAGGGCAGCGGCTAATCCATCATAGGTTGATACCCAATCTGACATTAAAACGCCATCGAAGGCCCAGTCTTTTTTGAGGATTTCGTTGTTTAAATGAATATGCTGGGTTGCATGAATGCCATTGATGAGGTTATAACTGTTCATGACCGCGCCGGCTTTTCCGTCAATAACAGCAGCCTTAAAAGCCGGAAGGTAAATTTCCTGCAGTGTGCGCTCATCCATGTCCGAGCTGACCGTATTCCTGTTCCATTCCTGGTTGTTGGCGGCATAATGTTTTGCAGTACACACGACACCCTGGCTTTGAACGCCTTTAATATAGGCCACCGCCATCTGGCCCGACAGGTATGGATCTTCACCAAAATATTCGAAATTCCGGCCGCACATGGGCGCACGGTAGATGTTTACCCCCGGCGCCAGCAGAATATGCACACCCCTGGCACGGGAATCTTTTCCAAGAGCCACACCAAGGTTATGAACCAATGCTGTATCCCAGGTGGAAGCAGCAAGAATACCCGCAGGATAGGAGGTTGCAGGGCCCCAGGTGCGAACACCAACCGGCCCGTCCGACATTTTAATGGCCGGAAGTCCAAATCGCGAAATTCCCCTGATAAAAAAAGCGTTATCACCGCCGATATACGCCAGTTTTTCCTGAAGCGTCATTTGCGCCAATAAGTCATTGACCCTGTTCTCGACAGGAGCTGAAGGATCTTTATAAATCTGAGACATTGAATGGGTTGACATCAAAATTAAACCTGCAAGTATGATAAATATTTTCAAAATAGTCGTTTATGATGGGCGCTTGAATGGCTTTATGAGCTGAATTGAAGTAGTAGTCCGGAATGCCAAAATTAGCAAGTTAATTCTGTCATGTGACCATTTGACGTTTTTAAATTATGCCTCAGAGGTTCGTCTAAGTCAGGCCTGGTCTAAGCTAAACATGGTCACCGGAGCTCGCCCTTGAATATGTCATGGGTCGCTAAGTATTATCTGACCATTGCATAAGCAGGTATCTCACGCTAAGCGTAGTCTCCGGACAACGCTTCCAAACTTAACAGATGTACCTTGCAGCAAAACAGGCACAAGTCACAGACTTGCGCCCTCAGACTTTCTTCATACAATTGTTGTATCGGACTTTTGTTTGCATGCGAAGTCTCCGGACCAAGCTTCTAACCATATTTCTCCGAAAAACAAACAAATAACATATCCGGTGCGTTTAAGCGTTAAAGCCGGAGCAGATAATGATGTGATTCCGGCCGCAGCATAAAATGACACGAAGAAGCGTCAGCATTCATGTAATCAAAACGAAATATGGAAATAGGAATAGATAGCTTCGCCTCAGGAATGGCTGTTGGGTGTAGGCGGCACACCCGAATCTTTTGTGCGTGCCGGAAAATTGGGTTTGCCCTTAATGGTAGCCATCATCGGTGGCAATTGTGTCAGATAAAATTTAAATTGCCATAAACTAAATTGATAAAATCACGTTTAATAATCTCCATTATTTTATGAATATACAACAAACTGACAACGGCAAAAAAGGAAGCTTTTTTATTGAGCTTGACAATAAACAGGTTGCAGAGATGACTTATGTGTGGGCCGGTGATGCAAAAATCATCATAGAACACACAAATGTTGACGAAGTGCTTAAAGGCAAGGGAGCAGGCAAACAACTGCTGGAAAAAGCCGTTGAATTTGCAAGAACCAGGCATATTAAGATCGTACCCGTTTGCTCCTTCGTAAAATCAGTTTTTGAAAAAGTTAAGGAATATGCTGACGTTTTATAATTTAAGGCCATGGATAGAAATAACCTGACGAAAGAATACAGCAATGGAGAAATAACCATTGTATGGAAATCGGGTAAATGCAAACATTCCGGTGTATGTGTCAGAACCTTGCCCAAGGTTTATCATCCCGGCGAAAAGCCCTGGATAACACCGGAAAATGCAGGTACCGACGAACTTATAAAGCAAGTTAATAAATGCCCATCCGGCGCATTGACTTTTTACACAAACGATGATGTAGAATAAACACATCAGGACAGGCTGCCCTGCTAAGCGTAGTCCCCGCTAAGCGTAGTCTCCTGACTACGCTTCCAAAATAAACATGTGTGCTTAGTAGCAAACAGGCACAAGTCACAGACTTGCGCCCGCATGGTTTGTTAAAATAAATCAAAAATCCGTCACACAACAGGCTAATCAACCACCTGATCAACGCTAAGCATATTCTGCGGACTACGCTTCCGCACATCGCATGCGTCGCTGTGAATTTGTTTTATTGACGGGGCGACTTGGAGTCGCCCCGTCAATGTATATGCAAGCGTAGTCCAAGACTACCCTTAGCCACGCGAGGCGGGTTATTGATCGCTCGCTTGCATCAGTATTGAAGGGGTCCCCGTCAATAGATAATTCGAAAAGCAGTACCTTAGCTGCTTAATCCCAGCACTGCAAAACCTTTGAAATCATTCGACACCATTATCATTGGCGGCGGTCCCGCCGGACTGTTTGCCGCGCTGAACTGCAGGGGGCGCAGCACGCTTGTACTTGAGAAGAATGCCACACCGGGCAATAAACTGCTCATTTCAGGATCGGGGCGTTGCAACGTAACGCATGAAGGCGATATCAATGATTTTTTGAAACATTACGGCGAAAATTCCAAATTTCTGAAGACTGCCCTTCGCCATTTCACAAACCTTGACCTCATCGGTTTCCTGGAAAAAAGAGGACTTAAAACCATCACCGATAAAAACGGCAAAGTATTTCCGGATACCGATAACGCTGCGGATATCCTGCATATCCTGCTCCGGGAATGTAAAAAAAATAATGTCACCTTCTTTAACAGCAGCGCTGTTGCCAGTGTAGCAAAAACGGATGACCTCTTTCATGTCAAAACCGGGGACGCAGAATTTGGCTGCCGCAACCTTGTCATTTCCACGGGAGGTAATTCCTACCCGGCAACAGGATCATCAGGCGACGGATACCAGTTCGCCAAAAAGCTGGGCCACGCCATAGTCCCTCCAAAACCGGCGCTGACACCGGTGTTTATAAGGGATTATACCATGGCTGAACTTTCGGGCGTTTCGTTGCAGGAAAAGCCGCTCTATTTATACCGCGAAAATAAAAAGATACATGAACACCGCGGCGATATCGGATTTACGCATAAAGGCCTGTCGGGACCGGGGATTCTCGATTTCTCGCGCCATATCCATGCAGGGGATATACTGAAAATTAATCTTATCGATGAGCATCCGGATCAGTTCAGACAATCCATCATTGAAACCACGGCAAAGGAAGGCAGGATAACCTTGCAGCTTTTCCTGCGTAAATATGATCTTCCTAAAAGCCTGGTTAAAATTATCCTGCAGGAATTAAAACTTACTCCTGATTTAACCCTCGCCAATGTTCAAAAGGAGATGCGGAATCAACTGGTGAATTCCTTTTGCGAATATCCGTTCTTTGTGGAAAAAACCGGGGGGTTCAACATGGCCATGACCACCAAAGGAGGTGTTTCTCTCTCAGAGGTTTCCTCAAAAACGATGGAATCGAAATTGGTGCCCCACCTATACTTTGCCGGTGAAGTCCTGGATTTCGACGGTGATACGGGGGGCTACAATATTCAGGCGGCTTTCTCCACGGGAATGGTTGCAGCAACGGCAATCAATGCCAAGACCGACTGAACATAAAGCCTGGTAAGGGTTGTGAACCTATGCAATTTTTCGCATATATCTGCGTTAAGACATAAACCAACCTAATTTATCATGAATCTTAAAAATGCCATTATCATGGCGACCCTATGCGCGGGCCTCACCGTGTTTACATCCTGTCAGAAAGACAATGAATCAGGCGGTTCAAATATAAGCCAGACAGGCGGCACAAAAAGCCATAAAATGGGTCAGAACTGCATGAATTGCCACAAAGCAGGCGGAAACGGTGACGGACAGTTTAATGTGGCGGGAACAGTGTACAACGCCCAACTGGCATCCGTCTTTCCCAATGCTGTCATCAAACTCTATACCGGGGCAAATGGCGGCGGAACGTTGCGTGCCACCATCAATGGCGATGCAAATGGCAACTTCTATACAACGGAACCTATTGATTTCACAGGTGGGCTTTATCCCGCAATCCTCGGCAGTGGCACAAACATTAAATACATGTCGGAATCCATCACCTCGGGAGCTTGTTCAAGTTGCCACGGTAGTTCCACTTCAAAACTCTGGGTAAATTAG
>JBBRRV010000010.1:0-39974 GCA_038246075.1 Bacteroidales bacterium | reverse complement strand
GGGAGGAATTGATTTTTGTAAACTAAAAATATTTCGAAACCCGTCTGAGTTCACAGGCGGGTTTTTTATTGTACCTCTCCCCGCAAGTTTACTCAGCTAAAATGAAACAGCATGAATAAACTCAAAATTGCCATCCAAAAAACCGGCCGCCTGAGCGAAAAATCGCTTGAGCTTTTAAAGGAATGTGGCATCAGCCTTTCCAATAGCAACCGTAAACTGATGACGGAAGCTAAAAATTTTCCTATTGAAGTGCTCTTTTTACGGGACGATGACATCCCGCAATATGTAGAACAAGGCGTAGCCGACATTGGATTTATTGGTGAAAATGAAGTCTGGGAAAAAGATAAGCAGGTAAATGTGGTTGAAAAACTGGGTTTCGCAAACTGCAGACTTTCTCTGGCCATCCCCAAAGATGAAAGCTACACCGGCTTAGCATATTTCCGCGACAAAAAAATAGCCACCAGCTATCCAAAAATTCTGGCTAAATATTTCAGAGAAGAGAAGATCAATGTCAATATCGAGGAAATTGGCGGAAGCGTTGAAATAGCTACAAGCGTTGGATTGGCCGATGCTATTTTTGATATTGTCAGCACTGGCAGTACTTTATTGATGAATGGACTGAGAGAAGTAGAGGTTGTTGCCCAAAGTGAAGCAGTCATCATTTCCTGTAAAACTTTGAACAGCGATAGGCAGAAAATTCTGGACAAATTGCTTTTCAGGATCAGGGCAGTAAGAAATTCAGCCGAAAATAAATACATCCTGCTCAATGCGCCCAACAGTGCCATTCCGCAAATCGCTTCCATACTCCCGGGCATGAAATCTCCCACTGTTCTGCCATTGGCAATCGAAGGATGGAGTAGCATACATTCGGTTGTCAAGGAAGATGAATTCTGGGATATCATTGACCAGCTTAAAGCATTGGGGGCCCAGGGAATCCTGGTCATTCCGATCGAGAAAATGGTGCTTTGACCTATGCAGTATAAACAATCAATAACCTGGAACTATGCAGAAAATAATCAATCCAGACAGAAATGCCTGGAATAAGTTAACCCAACGACCCTTCGTTGAGCAGCTGGCGCTGACTGACACCGTAAACCGGATTTTTGCTGAAATAAAGATTGATGGTGATAGAGCCGTGAAAAAATACAGCCATTTTTTCGATAAAGTGGATATGGAATCGTTTGCGGTAGCTAAAAAGGATATCGAAAATGCGGCTGAAAAGGTACCCGGAAAACTAAAGGGAGCTATCCAGTTGGCCAAAGTTAATATTGAAAAATTTCATGCCGCACAAAAAGAAGCGGTATCGGTTACCGAAACCACCAGTGGCGTAAAATGCTGGCGTGAGAGCAGGGGCATTGGAATCGTCGGTATTTATATTCCGGGAGGGACGGCACCTTTGTTTTCAACCGTGCTGATGCTCGGAATACCAGCAAAATTAGCCGGTTGCAAAAAAATTGTGCTGTGTACACCTCCCGATAAAAACGGGGCGATCGATCCTGCAATTTTATATACAGCCAGTTTGGTAGGAATCACAACTGTCTTCTGTATTGGTGGAATCCAGGCCATTGCCGCGATGACCTTTGGCACGGAAAGTATTCCCAAAGTTGATAAAATATTTGGCCCTGGCAACCAATACGTGACGGCTGCCAAGCTGGCGGCTCAGCATTTCGGGGTAGCTATTGATATGCCTGCAGGTCCCAGTGAGGTGCTCATCATAGCCGATAATAGCAGCATTCCTGCCTTCGTGGCTGCCGATCTGCTTTCACAGGCTGAGCACGGTGAGGACAGCCAGGTCATTTTGCTTTCAGATGATGAATCAGTCGTCGACAAAACGCTTTCGGCATTGCAGCAACAACTGAAAGCATTGCCAAGAATGGCGATTGCAGAAAAAGCATTACAAAACAGCAAAGCCATGGTGTTCAAAAACATCAGTGCGTGTGTTGAATTCAGTAACCTTTATGCCCCCGAACACCTCATTTTAGCCATCAATGAGGCCCACAAAACAGTTCCTCAAATTTCAGCAGCGGGTTCTGTTTTTCTGGGTAACTACAGCTGTGAAAGTGCCGGAGATTATGCCAGCGGGACCAACCACACATTGCCGACAAATGGTTATGCGCGCAGTTACAGTGGCGTATCGCTTGACAGTTTCGTAACAAAAATCACTTTTCAGGAACTTTCCAATGAAGGCATCCGTAATATTGGCCCTGCCATTGAACTGATGGCCGAAGCGGAACAATTGTTTGCACACCGCAATGCGGTAGCCCTCAGATTGGAAAGCCTGGTAAAAGGTTGATAAGCGCATAATACATGGTAAGGCTTGCATTGGATAGGTTCCGGAAACCGGTAAATGCCAGGCTGGATTTGTTAAATATAATGACATGCAGAAGTTAGATATTGATAAACTTGTCCGTAAAAATATTCTCAATCTTAAGCCTTATGCGAGCGCCAGGGATGAATATTCGGGGGGAAGTGCCGTGTTTATGGATGCCAATGAAAATCCATTTGGTGAACTTAACCGTTACCCCGATCCACACCAAAAGGAATTGAAGCATAAACTGGGCGCGCTAAAATCCCTTCCGGTCGAAAATATTTTTGTAGGGAACGGCAGCGATGAAGTCATCGATTTAACATTCAGGATTTTCTGCAATCCGGGCAAAGATAAGGCACTCATATTTTCGCCTACCTACGGGATGTATGAAGTTTCGGCTGAAATAAACGAAGTGGAATTGATACGCGTTCCATTGACACCATCGTTTCAGATTGATTACGATGCCCTGAAAACCCACCTGGATGATGAAACGCTTAAGCTGATATTTATATGCTCACCCAACAATCCTACCGGAAACTGCATTGAAAACACAGCTGCCCTGCTGCAGCAATTTAAAGGCATTGTTGTTATGGATGAAGCTTATATTGATTTCAGTAACAAGGAATCATACATTGCTAAAATCAACAGCTATCCGAACCTTATTGTGATGCAAACCCTGAGCAAAGCATGGGGATTAGCAGCTGCCAGGGTGGGAATGGCTTATGCTGATGCCAGGATCATTTCATTGTTTAACAAAATAAAGCCACCTTATAATGTGAGCGGACCCAACCAAAAGGCTGCTTTAACGGCTTTGGAAAAGCAGGATGAATTTGAAAAAAGAAAAGCCATCATCCTCGAACAAAAAGTCTGGCTTGTGAATCAAATGCCTGCCATTGCTGTTGTAAAGAAAGTATACCCGTCGGATGCGAATTTCATATTGGTTGAAATGACGGATGCCGGCAAAATTTATTTAGAACTGGTCAATCAGGGTGTCATAACCCGCAACAGGCACAGCATGGTAGCAAACTGCCTTCGGATAACCGTTGGAAGTCCCGAAGAAAACAAAACACTTATTCATGCATTAAGCAAAATGTGATTTATGCGGAAAGTATTATTTATCGACAGGGATGGCACCCTGGTCATAGAGCCGCCAATTGATTTTCAGCTGGACAGCCTTGAGAAACTTGAGTTTTACCCGGGTGTTTTCCAGTATCTTTCAAGAATAGCGCTGGAGCTCGATTACGATCTTGTGATGGTAACCAACCAGGATGGACTTGGAACGATGGCTTTTCCGGAAGAAACATTCTGGCCGGCCCAGCAGAAAATCATCCAGGCATTTCAAAATGAAGGCGTCGAATTTAAAGAGATATTCATTGACAAATCTTTGCCGCATGAAAACCTTCCTTCCCGGAAACCAGGGACCGCTATGCTCATGCATTATCTTAAAGGCGACTACGATCTGACCCAGTCGTTTGTGATCGGCGACAGGTTAACAGACCTTCAACTGGCCAAAAATATTGGATGCAAAGCGATATACCTGGGCAAAGATATACGCGAAGATGCTGAATTGTCGACAAGCAACTGGGCAGCTATTTATCAATTTCTGAAGGCTGAACCAAGGAAATCCATTGTAAGCAGAAAAACAACCGAAACCGCTATCGAAATAGCGGTCAACCTGGATGGAACAGGGAAAAGTGTTATTTCAACCGGCCTGGGGTTTTTTGATCATATGTTGGAACAACTGGCCCGTCATGGGAATATGGATCTGAACATACAAGTTAAAGGTGATTTGCACATCGATGAGCATCATACCATAGAAGATGTGGCCATTGCACTTGGTGATGCATTTTTAAGCGCGCTGGGAACCAAAAAGGGGATCGAACGCTATGGCTTTTTATTGCCCATGGACGATTGTCTGGCTCAGGTGGCCATTGATTTTGGCGGCAGGCCCTGGCTGGTTTGGCAGGCAGAATTCAAACGCGAGAAAATCGGCGAAATGCCTGCCGAAATGTTCATGCACTTCTTTAAATCCTTCAGCGATCATGCCAAATGCAATCTGAACATTAAGGCCGATGGTGAGAATGAACACCATAAAATCGAGGCTATCTTCAAGGCATTTGCAAAAGCCATCAGGATGGCTGTGCAAAAATCAGACAATTTTTCTATCCCCAGTACAAAAGGATCACTATGATCGCCATTATCAAATACAATGCAGGCAATATCAGATCGGTCGAAAATGCCTTCATGAGATTAGGATGCGACTGCCTGGTCACTGACGATAAAGAAATGATCGCATCAGCTGAAAAAGTTGTATTTCCGGGTGTGGGCGAAGCAAGTTCAGCCATGGAATACCTTAAAAAACATGGGCTGGACGACCTGATAAAATCATTGAAACAACCAACCCTCGGCATATGCCTTGGCCAGCAACTGATGTGTAATTATTCAGAAGAGGGCAATACCGTTTGCCTGGGCATTTTTGATGCAGCAGTTAAAAAGTTTCCGCCCGACGAGTTGGTCCCGCACATGGGTTGGAACAACCTTGAAAATTTAAAGTCGGGTTTGTTAAAGGGAATCAGCCAGGAGGACAATGTTTATTTCGTTCACAGCTATTATTCAGAATTAAGCGAAGAAACCATTGCCACCTGTCAGTATATTTTACCGTTCAGTGCAGCTATGCAAAAAAATAACTTTTATGCCACGCAGTTTCATCCCGAAAAATCGGCTGGTGTTGGCGAGAAAATATTAAAAAACTTTTTAGCGCTATGAGAATTATTCCGGCTATCGACATTATCAATGGCAAGTGTGTAAGGCTCACCAAAGGCGATTATGCCAGCCTGAAAATCTATAATGAAAATCCTGTGGAGGTTGCAAAAACATTTGAAGCCAGCGGTATCCGTTTTTTGCATTTAGTGGATCTTGATGGAGCCAGGTCGGACCATATTGTTAATTATAAGGTGTTGCATGAAATTGCTTCACGGACCAATTTAGAAATTGATTTTGGCGGAGGATTAAAAAGTAATGAAGATCTTCAGATTGCTTTCGAGAATGGAGCTTCTCAGATTACCGGCGGGAGTATTGCCGTCAAAAATCCTGAACTTTTCAGGGAATGGTTGACAATTTACGGATCAGAAAAAATTATCCTGGGAGCCGACTGTATCAGCCGGAAAATCGCCACCCGGGGTTGGCTTGAACATACCGAAATGGATGTGATTGATTTCATAATGGATTATGCGTGCAAAGGCATTCAGCATGTCATATGCACAGATATTTCAAAAGATGGTATGTTGCAGGGGACAGCCAATGATTTATACATTGAAATAATTGCCGGAAGCCAGATAAAGCTCATTGCCAGCGGGGGGATAACCTCACTGGCAGATCTGAAAAAATTAACGGAAATTGGATGCGAAGGTGCCATTATAGGGAAAGCCATTTATGAGCAAAAGATCACCCTGAAAGAACTGGAAAAATTATGCTGAAAAAACGGATCATTCCTTGTTTGGATATCAGAAACGGGCGGACTGTAAAAGGGATCAATTTTGTTGACATCCGCGATGCAGGTGACCCTGTTGAACTGGCGAAAAAATATGTGCTGGAAGGCGCCGATGAATTAGTGTTCCTCGATATCACTGCCACACATGAAAAAAGAAAAACATTTTCCGCATTGGTTACAAAAATTGCCAGGGAAATTAACATTCCCTTCACCGTTGGTGGAGGTATCAATTCAATTGAGGACGTGTCCGTCATTATTAAAGCAGGCGCCGATAAAGTGAGCATCAACTCTTCCGCAGTAAAGCACCCTGAACTCATCACGGAAATTTCCCGTCAGTATGGCAGCCAGTGTGTGGTGGTGGCCATTGATACCAAATTCGTCGGCAACGAATGGATCGTTTATGTAAATGGTGGAAGGATACCTACTTTGCTCAAAACGATGGAATGGGTAAAGCAGGTAGAAAAATCCGGTGCCGGCGAAATTCTGCTCACTTCTATGAATAACGATGGCATGAAAGAAGGTTTTGCGCTGGACCTTACCAACGCAGTGAGCAAGGCTGTGAATATTCCGGTAATCGCCTCGGGAGGGGCGGGAACAAAGGAACATTTCAAGGAAGTGTTCCTGCAGACAAACGCAAGTGGTGCATTGGCTGCCAGCATTTTTCATTTTGGAGAAATCCCCATACCCGCATTAAAAGCATATTTAAAAACCGAAAAAATACCCGTCAGATGGAGATAGATTTTAATAAATCAAACGGCCTGGTTCCGGTAATCATACAAAATCACCAGAATCTTCAGGTGCTCATGCTTGGTTATATGAACGAAGAAGCCTTGCTGAAGACCCGGAAGGATGGAAGGGTCACTTTTTTCAGCCGCAGCAAGAACAGGTTGTGGACAAAAGGCGAAACGTCCGGCAATTATCTGATCGTAAAAGATCTGCGCATAGATTGCGATTACGATACCATCCTGATAAAGGCAGAGCCCATAGGGCCAACCTGCCATACCGGATCAGCTTCCTGTTTCAATGAAGATACAGCAAAAGGCTTTTTATATGAATTGCAGCAAACGATTGCACAGCGCATTGATGATAATGATGAAAACTCTTATACCAATAAACTCTTCCGGAAAGGGATCAACAAGGTAGCTCAGAAAGTAGGTGAAGAGGCCGTTGAACTTGTGATTGAAGCAAAGGACGATCATGACGAACTCTTCAAGGGAGAAGCAGCGGATTTACTCTATCACTTTTTGATTTTGCTGAAAATAAAGAATGTAAAACTGGAGGATATAGAACTAACTTTAAAGAACAGGGTAAACAAGCCACGCAGATAGCAATATCGCACCTATAGCAGGGGGCATAAGCCTGAATGGAAGGAAAGGACTAACTTTCAGCTTTTTTCATCCTCATTTTTTATTCAAAAAGCACTGACGATATTTTTCATGACTGATAGCAAGAAAGAACACCCCAAGGAAAAAGTTAGATTACATCCGCGAAACAAGCATCGCGGGCGCTATGATTTCAAACAACTCATTGATAGCTGTCCGGCTTTGGCTCAGTTTGTCAGGTTGAATGTCTACAACGATGAATCTATCGATTTTTTCGATCCGGAAGCGGTGAAAATGCTGAATAAAGCGCTGCTGAAGCACTTTTACGGTATCGACAACTGGGATATCCCGCGCAATTATTTATGTCCGCCTATTCCCGGCAGAGCGGACTACATTCATTATATGGCCGATTTACTGGCGGCCAGCAACAACGGGACAATTCCGACAGGCAATCAGATAAAATGCCTGGATATCGGTGTGGGTGCAAACTGCATATACCCCATCATTGGAATCAAAGAATACGGCTGGTCATTTGTAGGTGCCGAAATAGATCCTGTTTCCCTTGAGTCGGCAAAAAAAATAATCAGGATGAATCCTGTTTTAAACGCAAACATTGAACTGCGGCTGCAACAGCAGCAAGGTGATGTTTTTTTTGGCATTATTCAGCAGGACGAACGCTTTGACTTATCAATATGTAATCCTCCGTTTCATGCCTCATTGGAGGACGCCCGGTCCGGCACGCTGCGCAAATTGGCGAATTTAGGCCACGACAAAACCACCAAACCTATCCTTAACTTTGGCGGACAAAGCAACGAGTTATGGTGCAGGGGCGGCGAAGAAAGATTTGTACGGGATATGATCCGCCAGAGCAAGCTCTTCCCGGTATCCTGTTTTTGGTATTCCGCTTCGGTGTCAAAACAATCCCACCTGAAGAGCATCAATGAGGCACTTATAAAGGCGAAAGCCGTTGAAATAAAAATTATTCCAATGGGCCAGGGCAATAAATCGAGCCGTATTGTGGCCTGGACATTCCTCACTCCGGAACAACAACAGGAATGGATGAGTGCCAGATGGGTGTTTTCTGGAATTAATTAATCCTGAACATCTGTATAAACAGGCTGATAGTGTAGTAACTTTGCCGCCGACAAGCGGATTAACAATTTGCAGGCATAAAATATTCCTTCATAATTTCAATCGGTTGATGCTGTATCCCGGATATTTCCATGGATGCTATCAGATTGCCGAATAAAAAACAAATAAAAACATGATCATCTTTGCCAGTAATACGCGCTGTTGGCGTATGGATAAAAATTGGCAGTCCTATAAATTTTAAGCATGAAATAGCCATGCGTAAATCTTTTCACACCAACCGAAAATGATATTAAGGCTATTCCATACGACCGCTAAAAAGCAAATTAATAACGTATGAAAGAGATTGAAAACGTTGAATTGACTTATTTAAGTCTTGGTGATTACCAGGAACTCAAAAAGGCCATGATTGAGTCATATACCACGATGCCTAATTCATATTGGGAGCAGGATCAGATCAAGTCATTGATCAAACTATTTCCGGAAGGCCAAGTCGTTATTAAGGTCAACAATCAGATTGCCGGCTGCGCTTTATCTTTGATCGTTGATTACCGCAAATATGGTGATAACCATACTTATGATGAGATAACGGGGGGTAGCACATTTACTACGCACACGCCTGATGGTGATATTCTTTATGGAATAGATGTTTTTATTAAACCCGGATTCAGGGGGTTGCGGCTAGGCCGGAGGCTTTACGACTACAGAAAAGAATTGTGCGAGCGGTTAAACCTGAAAGGCATTGCCTGTGGAGGTCGGATTCCCAATTACTACAAGTATGCCGATAAAATATCACCCAAGGAGTATATCGCAAAAGTGAAAAGAAAAGAGATTGAGGATCCTGTTTTCAATTTTCAGATTTCAAACGACTTTTACCCTTCCAAGGTGCTTAAAAATTATCTTGCAGGCGATAAAGCATCAAGTGATTATGCTGTATTGCTGAAATGGGATAACATATACTATGAAAAGCTAAACATAAAAGCCATTACGACCAAAAAGGTGGTAAGGCTTGGCTTGATCCAATGGCAGATGAGACCCTACGCTAAGTTAGAGGATCTTCTGCAGCAGGCCGAATTTTTTATAGAATCTGTTTCAAGGTACAGATCTGATTTTGCATTGTTTCCTGAGTTCTTTGATGCGCCCCTGATGGCAGAAAACAATCATCTGAGCGAATCCGATGCCATCCGGGAACTTGCCAAGCATACGGCTACGATTGTTAAGAAGTTCTCGGAACTGGCCATATCATACAATATCAATATCATTTCGGGCAGCATGCCGGAGATTCAACACGACAGGCTTTACAATGTGGGTTATTTATGCAAAAGAGACGGAACCACAGAAAGATATGAAAAACTCCACGTCACACCTGATGAAGCTAAGGTATGGGGCATGGAAGGCGGGAGTCAGATCAAGGTTTTTGATACGGACTGCGGGAAGGTAGGCGTGCTGATTTGCTATGATGTTGAATTCCCCGAGTTGAGCAGGATTTTGGCTGAAGATGGCATGGATATTTTATTTGTTCCCTTCCTGGCCGATACGCAGAACGGGTTCTCAAGGATTCAGCATTGCGCGCAGGCCAGAGCCATAGAAAACGAATGTTATGTTGCCATTGCAGGAAGCGTTGGGAACTTGCCCAAGGTTCACAACATGGATATTCAATATGCCCAGTCCATGGTGATCACGCCTTGTGATTTTGCATTTCCCGCAAACGGCGTAAAGGCAGAAACAACTCCAAATACCGAAATGATATTGATCGCTGACGTTGACCTTGATCTGCTTACAGAATTGAATCAGCTGGGCAGTGTCAGAAACCTGAAAGACAGGCGCAAGGACCTGTATGAATTAAAGCGGAAAGAACCCTTAATTAAGAATATTCAAGTCAAAACCAGCCCCGTTGTCAAGCCGGTTCACAAGAACTGAGGTTAAATGAATTAATGCTAAAGCACTACCGATGACAATTGCCGTAATTATTACATTTTGTTCATTGCTGCTGGTTGCCTATTTATTTGATCTTACATCATCAAAAACCAGAATTCCTTCCGTCATTCTTTTGCTGCTTTTAGGTTGGGGTGCACGACAAGCGACAGATTTTTTTGGTATCAGGCTCCCGGATTTCACAGCTGCCTTACCCATCCTAGGTACAATCGGGCTTATCCTGATTGTTCTGGAAGGATCATTGGAACTGGAACTGAAGAAATCAAAAATAGGATTGATCAGAAAATCATTTTTCGGAGCATTACTTCCTATGTTTGCAATGGCATTCATACTCGCTGGTGCATTTCAGTATTTTGGAAATTATTCGCTCAAAGATAGTTTAACCAATGCAATTCCTTTTTGTATTATCAGCAGCGCCATAGCCATTTCAAGCGTTAGAAACCTGGCATCAAACGATAGGGCATTTGTGATTTATGAAAGTAGTTTCTCCGACATCATGGGGATATTGTTTTTCAATTTCATCGCATTTAATAACAGTTTTGAACTCTATTCATTCGGAAATTTTGGAATACAACTCCTGATCATTGCTGTTGTTTCATTTGTTGCTACAATCACGTTGTCATTATTATTAAGCAAAATTGAACATCATATCAAATTTGTGCCCATCATCTTGCTTGTTATTTTAATTTATACTGTTTCTGAAATTTTTCATTTGCCCGCGCTTATCTTTATCCTGGTGTTCGGATTGTTTATTGGCAATCTGGACGAATTGAACCGCTTTAAGTGGATTGAAAAATTTAAGCCATCTGAATTAAACAGCGAGGTTAAAAAATTTAAAGAACTTACCATTGAAGGTGCGTTTTTAGTCAGGGCATTGTTTTTTCTACTTTTTGGTTTTTTAATAGAAACGCCTGAAATACTCAATACCAAAACTTTAGCATGGTCAGCAGGAATAGTTTTTATCATGATCGTCTTCAGAACCATTCAACTGAAATTGTCAAAACTTCCATTGGCTCCGCTGTTATTCATAGCGCCAAGAGGACTCATAACAATCCTGTTGTTCCTTTCAATCGTGCCTGGTCACATGGTCATGTGGGTCAATAAATCACTTATTATTCAGGTCATCCTGCTCACTTCCATTGTCATGATGTTTGGTTTGATGGCCACAGCCAAAAATGATGAAAATTTAGCTGATAAAAAGTAAAATTATGGGGGCAGGCTTTTTGTGTGCTTAGGGCAGGGTTCACCAGTTCACCCAGGTTGTCATCTTTTGGTGTCAGGATATTGATCGTCCAACATATTGAATTTCCAGGGACGGGAATTTGAAAATCAAAAAATACCTGATTGAAATATTCGTATACAGACGTGTTAGAAGCGTGAGAGTTTCTATCTTTGGGTATAACAATAGGGCCAGAGGATCAAAGCGACTACAGGCTGATGGCACAAACCTTTTAGCAACGGGCTCCTGGGGATATTTCTCTAAATTCAAAGCAATGTCAATCACCATCAGGAAGGCCGACGAAAAGGATTTTAACGCGATTTTAGCACTCATCAAGGAGCTTGCAGCATTTGAAAATGCTCCGGAAAAAGTGACAAACACTGCAGTGCAAATGGAAAAAGAAAAGGACTATTTCCAATGCTATGTTGCGGAAACCTCAGAAAAGGAAATTGTGGGGATGGCCCTTTATTTCTTTGCCTATTATACATGGGTAGGAAAATCGCTGTATTTAGATGATTTATACGTGAAAGAATCATACAGGGGCCAGGAAATAGGGACGAAATTATTGAGGAAAATTCTTGAGATCGCCAAAAAAGAAAATTGTAAACGGGTACGATGGCAGGTGTTGAACTGGAATAAACCCGCTATTGATATGTACAGAAAAAGCGGTGCAAGTATTGATGATGAGTGGATTAACTGTGATGTTGATGCCCGTGGGATACTAACTTTTACCCAATAGTGAATTAACTTCTTAAAATGTTTTCTTTCATGCTTCTTGATTCAAATTGCCTTTAAACACGCATGTTTATGATAAATTTAAAAATCAGCAGTAAAACGGTTTTTCTTGGATTAATCCTGTTGGCATTAAGTTCCTGTGGAAAGGACAAGTATAAATATAAAATTGCAAGTTTTCCTTCAACGCCGGTGAACCTGATGGACATTAACACGGAATATGATGATTATAACTCAGCTTCACCTATATTGGGTGAAACATTTCCGCTTTGTTTTTCATCCAATCGCAATACCAGGGGTGGCGATTTCGACATCGTCTATAAATTTATGAGTATTGAATTTTCAAAAGAAACCGGGATACTTAATTTTAGCGAATGTAATCCAAGATATAACGGGGATGCATTTGTACAAAATGCAAGTCTGTCCAATGCATTATCTAAAATAAATACTTCCGCTGATGAGTTGGGTCCTTATCTGATCCTCAAGGATAAATTGCCGGGAGATGCATATGTAAGTTACAACCAGTTTGTTTTTCTATTCTCAAATAACAGCAGCGGAAACCAGGACATAAAGTTTACACAAAACCTTAAAAATGAATATTATGAACAGCCGCTTGACGTAGCTTTCCTTAACTCTGAATTTGACGATGCATACCCGGTGCTGAATAAGGATCATTCAGAAATATACTTTACATCAAACAGGGAAAGTAAATTCGATATATACAGGGCAAGTATAGATAAAAACCGCGACTTAGTTGATTTTCTGACCAATACAAAACAAGTCCCCATACAAAAAGACGCTGTGCTTTCTTCAGCCTTTGACGATAAATGTCCCTTCATTGTGAAGGATTTTATTGTTTTTACCTCAAACCGGGCAGGCGGTTTTGGTGGATATGATTTATACTATTCGCGCTTTGCAAATGGATCATGGGGTCAACCTGTAAATTTTGGCAGCAAAATCAATACTGCTTATGATGAGTACAGACCAATTCTACGACCAGAAGGGGATTTCACCAATGACGTCATGATTTTCTCATCAAACAGGCCTGGGGGTAAAGGAGGATTTGACCTGTATTATGTTGGAATTGACAAAATAGAACAGCCGAATAATTTTTAAACGCGGAGTCCTGATGAAGATACAATCCAAAGACATGTCTGATCAGCTGGACTTTCATCGCCAAATCCTGTCAACTGAGGACGATAAGAAGGGGATCAAGCCATTCACTGTTGTAGCTATTGGCGCTTCTGCAGGAGGGCTTGAAGCAATAACGCAACTCCTGCAAAACCTGTCTCCTGAAACGGGCATGGTGTATATTTATGTGCAGCATCTCAGCCCCGACCATAAAAGCATTCTTTCATTGCTTTTAGCAAGGGTAACAAAGATGAAAGTCCTGGACATCGAAGACGTGGATAAGCTTGAACCTGATCATGTATATGTGATTCCATACAATAAAGAAATCGAGGTAATAGACGGACATCTGAAATTGGCTCCCCGCCCGACCAATAAATCTACTAACCTGTCAATTGATGTTCTTTTCTCTTCTTTAGCCGAAACGCATAAGGAGCATGTGATTGGCATCATACTCTCGGGTAGTGCCTCTGACGGCACCCGTGGGTTAAAGGAAATTAAACTTGCAGGCGGAATTACTTTCGCCCAGGATGATTCTGCTAAATTCAAAAGTATGCCTGAATCAGCTATTGCTGAAGGTGTTGTCGATTTTGTTTTATCACCCAAAGAAATTGCAGAGAAGTTAACATGGATCAGTAAACATCCCCTGGAAGAGAAAACTTCAATAAAATCAACGCCTAAAGTTGAAATCGATTACAGCAACCCACACCTCAAAAATATACTTCAGATTATTTATCATGAAAAGAAAGTTGATTTCAGCCATTATAAAATAAGCACCATTAAGCGGCGAATGCTCCGCAGGATGATGATTAACAAAATTGAAACCATCAAACAGTATGAAGCGTTAATAGCGCAGGAAAACAATGAAGTTAACCTGCTTTGCCAGGACCTGCTCATTAATGTAACCAGTTTTTTCAGGGATGCAGAGGCCTTCCTGTTTTTTCAAAAAACCGTATTGCCCCGGTTGATGGAAGGCAAAGCGGACGGTGATACATTGCGCCTTTGGGTAGCAGCCTGTGCCACGGGCGAGGAAGTTTATTCCATTGCAATGTTGTTGATCGAAACTGCTCAGAAATTAAAGAAGAACATAAGTTTTCAGATATTTGCTACTGACCTGAGTGCCAACGCCATTAAAGATGCCAGGAGGGGAGAATATACGCTGCGTCAGCTTGGAAATGTATCACCCAATCGCATTGCGCATTTCTTTACGAATACCAATGGAAGATACCGCATCTCTAAAAATATCCGTGACTTGTGCATTTTTGCCCAGCATAATATTTTAGGAGACCCTCCTTTTTCGCGCATTGATTTTATAAGTTGCCGTAATTTCCTCATCTATCTTGATACCCCTGCGCAGAATAAAGCCATCACAACATTTCACTTTGCGCTGAACCATGGCGGAATCCTAATGCTCGGAAAATCAGAAACCATAAACTCATCAGCACAACTGTTCACCCCGCTCAGTAAAAAAGTTAAATTCTATTCGCGGAAAAATAATTCAGGCGTGTTCCGGATACCAGAGATTACACCACGCAACACGCAAACAATCTTGTCAGAAATGAATAATACGACAACTGCAAACATAAAAAAGACACATGATCAACCCAATGTTACGTTAGGTGCTGCTTTCGATTCTATTCTGCTCGAGCATTATGTACCCGCAAGTGTAATTATCAATCGTGATATGGAGATCCTCCAGTTCAGGGGGGCAACTTCTTCGTATCTTCAGCTTGCACCCGGTAGGACAAGTTTTAACATTCTGAAGATGGTGTCTGTCGAAATTTCTTTTGAATTACGCAATGCCATTCATCATGCCATCAAAACAAAGCAGACTGTGCGTAAGATGGGCATTGAAATGAATCGCGATGAAATTGGAAACACCATACAGATCGTTAATATAGAAGTAATGCCGCATGAAACAGAAGGGGAGGAGCCACTGCTGGTTGTTGTCTTTACCGGACAAAAGGAGGAAATTATCATGCATCCTACCCAGGATGTTAAATATCATTCCATCGCAAAGGACCGCAGGATAAAAAAATTAGAAGAAGAACTCACTTCAGCCCGCGCTGATATGGATTCCATCACACACGACCAGGAAACGGTCAATGAAGAATTGCAGACGGCAAATGAAGAAATTGTTTCGAGCAATGAGGAATTGCAGACCTTAAATGAAGAACTTGAGACTTCAAAAGAAGAAATTGAATCAACCAACGAGGAGCTTACCACCAGCAACCAGGAACTGAGTGCGCGCATCCTGCAGGTAGAGGAATTGTATAATTATTACGAAGCCATTCTTGCAACCATTCATGAGCCTATGCTCATTCTCGACAAAAATATACGGATTAAATCCGTCAACAGGTCTTTCTGTAAAACATTTCATGTAACCAAAGCAGAAAGTGTAGGATTATCACTCTTTAAATTAGGCAATAATCAATGGAACATTCCACGCCTGCGCGAACTGCTCTTAGATATCGTTCCCAAAAATGTCCGATTTCACGATTTTGAAGTCGAACATGCCTTCCCTATGATCGGCCATAAAACAATGCTGCTGAATGCACACCGTATTAAAATGCCAAGCCAGGACGAAGAGTTAATTGTCCTCACGATTTCGGATATTACTGAAGTCAAACGGCTGGCCATCGAAATCCAGGAGAAAGAAAAGGATGCATTAAAAAAACAGCTGGAGATTGAGCAAAAAGCGATGAAGCGTATTGAAGATAGCAATAAACGCTATAATATGATGCTCCTGCAATCGCCGTTTTCCATTGCGATCGTGCAGGGAAAAAACATGGTGATTGCACTTGCCAATGATAGTATTAAGGAAACGTGGGGAAAAGGTATGCATGTGGAAGGGAAACCATTGGCCGAAATTTTATCTGGTACTAATAAAGAGCAGATCCCCTTATTACTTGAAAATGTCTATACCACAGGCACCCCGTATTACGGCTATGAGCGCCATGCCTCTTTAAAACGGAATGGGAAATTAACAGATGCATATTTTAATTTTGTCTACCAACCTTATCGCGAGGCAGATGGATCAATTTCAGGTGTCACTATCATTGCGTATGAAGTAACAGCAGCAGTGATGGCTAAAAATGAACTAACCGAAGCAAAGAATAATGCTGAACGGGCCACGCAAATTGCCGAAATGGCCGTAAAAGCAAAACAGCAATTTTTGTCCAATATGAGCCATGAGATCCGGACGCCAATGAATGCGATTATCGGGTTCACGAATGTGGTGTTAAAGACAAAACTGGATGAATCACAAAAGGAATATATCAATGCCATTAAGATTTCCGGAGATGCTTTAATTGTTTTAATCAATGATATACTCGACATTGCCAAGGTAGATTCCGGAAAGATGGTTTTTGAGCAGATTCCGCTCAATTTATCAGCCTCCATTTCTACCATGCTTAATTTGTTTGAAGCAAAAATCACGGAAAAGAATTTAAAATTATCTGTGAAATTTGACCATACCATTCCTCAGATTTTAATAGGTGATCCGCTTCGTTTACGCCAGATCATTCTGAATCTGTTAAGTAATGCCGTCAAATTTACCGCCATTGGAAAAATAACAGTAAGTGTTCATCTGTTGAAAGAGGATGAAGAAAAAGTAACTATAGAATTTTCCATCACCGATACAGGAATAGGGATACCCAAAGATAAACTGTCACTGATCTTTAATAATTTTGAACAGGCATCAGTTGGAACCAGCAGCTCATATGGAGGGACGGGTCTGGGACTTGCCATCGTTAAACAACTTGTAGAACATCAGGGCGGAACAATCAGCTTAAAGAGCGAAGCTGGAAAAGGATCGACATTCGGTTTTATATTGAGTTTTGGAAAAACAAATTCACAGGCTGAATTGGAAGCAGATCCGGGTATGGAAATGATCCCTAAGGAAACCTTTGAAGAAGCGGCAGTAAAGCATGTGAAAGTGTTGGTTGCAGAAGACATCTCCCTGAATCAACTTTTAATAAAAATAATATTGCTGGATTTCGGCTTTGAAATGGATATTGCCGCCAATGGAAAAATTGCCATCGATTACCTCAAGAAAAACAGTTATGATATTATTTTAATGGATTTACAAATGCCTGTTATGGATGGCTTTAAAGCCACAGCTTTCATCCGCAGCAAGATGAAGTCTAAAATTCCCATTATCGCACTTACGGCAGATGTTACCACCATGGATGTTGAGAAATGCTTGTCAGTTGGCATGAATGATTATATACCAAAACCCATAGACGAGAAACTATTATACAGCAAAATCATCAAGTATACAAAGAAACCAGGCCTGGAGAATTCATAGGCAAAAATCTTCAAAGTTCCCTGCAAATGAACCGGACTTTGGGAAGCCGTTAAAAAATGTTAGCCACCCTGGCTGGCCTTATCAAACTATTCACTCAGACTAAAGAAATATATGTCAATGAAAAAACGAATCGGCCATGTCGCCATCATAGTTGATGACTATGACCGGGCAATTGCATTTTACACCCAAAAACTTCATTTCAGGTTAATTGCCGACATCGTCCTTGGTGATTCAAAACGATGGGTTTTAGTAGCACCGGAAGGCTCAGAAGAATTTAGTCTGCTGCTTGCTAAAGCAGATAATGAAGAACAGGAAAACCGGATCGGGAATCAAACCGGCGGACGTGTTTTTCTGTTTTTATACACTGACAATTTCCAAAGAGATTATCAGAATTTATTAGACCAGGGAATTACAATCGTGCGAAAACCTGTTGTTGAAACATATGGCACTGTTGCAGTTTTTGCTGACGTGTATGGTAATCATTGGGATCTGATTGAACCTGTTGAAGCATAGCCTGAAGTCAATCTGGCAATGATACACGCCGCAGGCTATCATCTGAGACATACCAACCTCCACAAATCGCATGCCCGCATCACAGGGGGAGCTAGTCCCTGTGATGCGGTTTCTTTACTTTCATGACCATCAGATCAAAGCAATCCGCCATTTTTATAAATGGCAGCCTGCGCGTCATAAAATTTATTGATCACCGTCTGCTTTCCTTTTGTCACATTACTGAATTCCCCGGTGAGGAAATTAACACGGATGGTGTCGCCTTCTTCAATGGAAACAGCCGATAATTGCTCGGGCTTGTATGTGAGGATAGGTAGTGCGGCATTAATGGCGTTGCGCTCGTAGATGGCACCATAAGACTCGGCAATGATGCATTGCACGCCAAGTGCCAGGAAGCAATCCACGGCCTGCTGTCGCGAGCTGCCGGCGCCAAAATTTTTGGCTGTGATGACGATATCACCGGGCTTTGCTTTTTTTGCGAAATCTTCGTAGCCTTTGAGGTTATCAAAAGTATATTGTCCCATCTCTTTAATGTCGGTGATGGCAAGGTAGCGGTTGTGGAAGATCATATCCGTATCGATATCATCTTGCTGGATATACCATACCCGGCCCTCAACAACAGTAGGCTTATCTGCCGGTTGTTTTAGTTTTGCAATGGTGGTTTCGGCAGCAGCTTTTTTCTCAAATACGGCCGGTTCAGCGGGGAGGTCATCCTGGGTGGTGATATACCCGGCAACAGCCGAAGCTGCGACAGTGGCAGGGGAGGCGAGATAAACAAATCCTTTACCCTGTTTGCCGGCAAAATTGCGATTTCCCGTGCTGATGGTCACTTCATCGGGGCCGTTCTGCCCCACCTGTCCGGCTGCGCAACCCGCGCAACCTGCATTGGAAACAAGCGCCCCGGCATCCTTAAAGATTTTGATCAGGCCTTCGCTCAGGGCCTGTTGCCAGATTTCATCGGTAGAAGGAACAATTTTGAGTACAACACCAGGTGCTACTTTATTACCGCGAAGGATACCGGCGGTAATCCGGAGGTCTTCCATGCGGCCATTGGTGCAACTGCCGATAAAAGCGGAATCGATCTTTGTTTTCTTCACCTTGCTGATATCCACATCATCGTGCGGGTGTCCGGGATTTGCAACCATAGGCACAAACTTACGCACATCAATGTCAGATTTCAGCACGTAAACTGCATCTGCATCAGCTGTAACAGCCGTAAACTGCTGGCCTGTTTTGGCCTTAAGCTCGTCCAGAATTGCTTCATTTGGGGTGATCAGCAGGATGATGGCCCCCATTTCAGTAGCCATACTCGAAATGGTGATGCGTTGGTCGAGTGTTAAAGCGTCAATAGCCTCACCATAAAGTTCAACGGAATAACCCAGGAGTTTATTGGCACCGAAAATCTGCAGCAGGTTGAGTATGAAATCCTTGGCAGTAACATTGGCTGCCAACTGGCCGGTGAAATTGAGTTTTACCGACTCAGGAACCTTGAACCATACAGCGCCTTTGGCCCATGCTGCGGCAATGTCCTGATCGCCCATGCCCTGTCCGAAGGCGCCGATAGCACCCATGATGTTGGCATGCGAGTCGGTAGAGACAAAGGTTGAACCGGGGTAAGCGAGGCCTTTATCGATGGCCAGGTGTGTGCCGATGCCTGAATCCACATCATAGATCCGCAGGTCGTTCTGACGCGCAAAAAGCCGGCAATAGTGCTGGTTGGCGGCATACTTCTGGTCGGAACCACCAGGATTACAGTCGAAGGTGAAAAACGTGCGTGAAGGATCATGCACGCTAAGACCGTTATCCACAATATTTTTCACCACATTGGCACCGCCAAAATCGCGTGCCACACGGGTGTCGATAAATACATCGATGATATCACCAGGTTTCACAGTTGTTTGATTGGAATGGCTGGCGAGGATTTTTTCGATTATTGTCATTTTGGACGGATTTTATTACTGATTTAGAATGAAAATGCGGATTCTCGGAAGTCGGAATTGCGGGATTTCCCATTTTCCATTTTCCTGTTTTCCCAATTTCGTTAAAGTTTCAGTCGGTCACGGAAGGGTTCGAAGGTCATAAAATCGGCATGATGAACCACATAAGCTTCGGTAGTGCGTTTGACCATGTCGCCTTCGCCTGCGTGTGTGGCGATGATATGGCAGACTTCAGCCGGAACGTCGCATTGCTCGGCCAGTGAAACGCCAGAGAAAGGATGACGCAGGAATTTCCCATAATTTCCCTGCACTGATTTGCCGTCTTTTATTTCATATTCAATCAGCTTACCTACATCTGCAAGGATGGCTCCTGCAATGAGCACATCCATGTTTACCGGTAGATCATCCCTGAAGAATTTATTCATCTGTTCACCGCAGTCTTTTGCAATGTGAACGACAGCGCGTTTATGACCCATAAAGGTTACCTTGAGATCGGGGCCACAAAGCAGCGTGAAAGGTATCGTGTTGAGATCGCGCGGGGTAAGCACGCTTTGCTGCAAGGCAAGTGCCCACGTATTTGTGGTTTGTGTGCGAAGTTCTTCATTTGAAATCCACTGCAGCTCGGGCCAGAGTTGCCCGGCTTGCTCAATAAATTCAGGCTTGATATCCATATCTAATTTCCTTTGGTTGGTGTTTTGGGAGCATTTTTGAATACAATCCCCTTTGCTTGCAACAAACAAAGGGGATTGCGGATTCACTTATCGTTAAAGTTGTTAAAGTTTGGCGATAATGGCATCTGCCATCTGTGTTGTAGAAGCAGCACCCTGGTTAATGACATCGGGTGAGCCGGAGAGTTTCAGCATATCATAAGCCATAACTTTGCCTTCTTCCACCACTTTGTTGATGGCTGTGCGGATGCGGTTGGCCATAGCGGCTTCACCAATATGATCAAGCATCATGCAGGCCGACATCACCATGGCAATCGGATTCACAATGGAAACCGGATAATCAGCATACTTTGGCGCCGAACCGTGTGTAGGCTCGAAAACGGCTACATCAGGACCAATATTTGCGCTGCAGGCAAAACCAAGTCCACCCACAAGTCCGGCGAATCCGTCGGAAACGATGTCGCCAAACATATTTCCGGCAACAATCACATTATAGGTTTCGGGATTTTTGGTGAGCCACATCATCTGTGCATCAATATTTGTGTTAGCCACCTTTATTCCCGGATAATCGCTCTTAGCCATATCCTGGGAAATCTTCAGCATCATGCCTGAAGTTTCGCGGATCACATTAGGTTTTTCGCAAACCGTTACCGTGTCAAATCCTTTTGCCTTAGCATATTCAAAAGCCTCTTTCACGATGCGGGTGGTATATTTCCGGGTGAAAATGCGGGTTGATACAGCCAGATCAGGTTTTGGGCACCATGCAAAATTTGCACGGAATTTAGGGTGGGTCATCAGCGCGTCATACACCTGGTCAGAAGGATTTGTCCATTCAACACCTCCATAGAGGCCTTCGGTATTCTGACGAAAGATCATTGTATCGATAACGGGCTCTTCAATGATGCCCCCTTTGCCCCGGCGGATAAAGTTGAGTGGGTTGCCTTTGAAGGTACGGCAGGGACGCTGGCAGATATCCAGGTCGAACATTTGCCGCATGGTGACAATAGGGCTGTAATATACCAATCCTTTGCCCTGAAGCTCAGGGGCCAGCTCAGAAGCTGCCTTGTCTTTGGGTTTTGAGGTGATCGCGCCAAAAAGAGCTGTTTTGTGCTTCTTTAAAAGCGCAATCGTACGGTCGGGGAACGGATTGCCTTCTGTGCACCAGAATTCCCAGCCAATATCACCATTCACGTATTCAGCATCAAAACCGGCTGCGTCCAGTACACGGATTGCTTCTTTAAGCACCACTTTTCCGATGCCGTCGCCGGGCATCGTTACTATTGTTCTCTTTGCCATATCAGATTTATTTTTGGTTTGATCATAAGGATTTTCAGGGTTCAAAAACATATCAAAATTACAATAGTAAAGCAAACGGGCAAGGAAGTGTAAAAAAAAATGTTAACCGCCTTCCATAGGTATTTTCTTACTTTTGCTCCGGCAATCAAGGTGTCCTCGATAGCCCTGCCGACACCTGAGATTAAGCATGGCATACACCATGGCCGCTAAAGAATAAATAATAACGAATGAAAACGTATCTGAAACATCCGATATTTCACATCATCGCTGCTGCAGCTGAAGAACTGGGCACGGATGCCTATGTGATAGGAGGTTTCGTACGCGACATCTTCCTGAAACGTCCATCACAGGATATCGACATCATGGTTGTTGGCAACGGTATAGAACTGGCCCGCAAAGTAGCCATCGCCATCGGCAAGGAAGATAGTCTTACTGTTTTTGGCAATTTCGGTACGGCTATGATCCATTATCAGGAGTGGCAGATTGAATTTGTGGGTGCACGAAAGGAATCCTACACCAGGCTCTCCCGCAATCCGGTGGTGGAAAATGGCACACTGAGCGATGATCAGAACCGGCGCGATTTTACGATAAACGCGATGGCGATTAGCTTGCGCAAACAGGATTACGGGGCATTGCTTGACCCGTTCAATGGCCTGGCTGACATCGAAGGGCGCCTTATCCGCACACCGCTGGATGCAGGGATCACTTTTTCCGACGATCCTCTGCGAATGATGCGGGCAGTAAGGTTCTCAGCACAACTAAACTTTACCATTCATCCGTTTACGCGTGAAGCCATCAAAAAGAACCGCGAACGAATATCCATTGTTTCAAAAGAACGTATTGCCGATGAGCTCAACAAAATTATACTTACCAAAAAGCCATCCTCAGGATTTATCCAACTGGATGAAACAGGATTGCTCGAGCTCATATTTCCACAGTTTGTAGCGCTAAAAGGTGCCCAGATCATCGAAGGCCAGGGGCATAAGGATAATTTCTATCATACCCTGGAAGTTCTGGATCGTATCAGCAAACATACTGATGATTTGTGGCTGCGCTGGGCAGCATTGCTTCATGATATAGCGAAACCTGCTACCAGGCAGTTTACCCCTGAAACCGGATGGACCTTTCACAGCCATGAGTTTAGAGGATTCAAGATGGTGCCATCCATTTTTGCACAGCTAAAACTGCCGCTGAACGAAAAAATGAAATATGTTCAGAAATTGGTACTGCTGCACCTTCGCCCGATTGTGCTGGCCGAAGGGACAGTTACGGATTCGGCCGTCAGGAGACTGCTTTTTGAGGCAGGCGACGATATTGATGACCTGATGACCCTATGTGAGGCAGATATTACTTCTAAAAACCAGGAAAAAGTAAAGCGTTACCTTCGCAATTTCGAACTCGTGCGCGAGAAGCTGAAGGAAATAGAAGAAAAGGACCGTGTAAGGAACTGGCAACCACCTATTACCGGTGAACTCATTATGGAAACTTTTGGGATAGCACCGGGCCGGAATGTCGGCCTTATTAAAACAGCTATCCGAGAGGCCATATTGGATGGGATTATTCACAATGCATATGCCGAGGCTTACCAGCTGATGCTGGATGAAGGCGTTAAATTAGGGCTTGCCGTTGCAAACACTTCAGGTGAAAAGGGGCAATCCCTTTTATCGGACAATTGATAGCTATTATCGATTATTTTCGAAACAAGATTTAAAAAAAACAGGTACCTTTATCATGCTTTTATAACAACTATAACTGATATGTTCGTATATAAATTCAGAGTATTACTCGAAGAGCAGGATGACTTCCTGAGAGATATTGAGATCGGATCAAAACAAACCTTTGGCGATTTTCATAAAGCGCTCATGGCATCTGCAAATCTCGACACCAAGGAATCAGCATCTTTCTATGTTTGCGACAGCAAATGGAAGAAGTTCAAAGAAATTACATTGACAGACCTAAGTGAAAATATGCAGGAGCCTCCTGCCACAGCCTTCGATGAAGATAATGTTCCCGTGCCAGCCATGCCTGTATTTGTGATGGATCAGGTGAAAATAAAAGACATGATCGATGATCCGCATCAGCGACTGATATACGAATACGATTTGTTGAACCCACGCATTTTCTTTATCGAGCTGCTTAAAATAAACGATGCCAATCCCGGCGTTGATTACCCTGTTTGTGTAAAACAACATGGACAACTTGCCAGTCCGGTTATTCCATTTATTTTTGATGCAGATGATGTTGATACAGTTGATGAGCAAGCCATGCTGCAGGAGTTGAATGAACTCGTTGATGAAGGCCAGCTCGATACAGAAACCACGGACGAAGCTCCACCGGCAGATCTGCCCTGGTAGCCTTGAAAAATCATTCCCAATCTGTCTTTGTTCCATCACCACAGGACAGCGGGAAAACCCGGATGGACGCCAAACCTTTGCTTATAGTGATTGCCGGTCCCACGGCTGTTGGTAAAACTGCTGCAGCCATTGCTTTAGCCAGGGCATTAGGCACCGTGATTCTTTCAGCCGATTCGAGACAGTTCTATGCCGAACTGAACATCGGCACGGCCAAACCGGACGCGGCTCAACTAGGCGAAGTACTACATTACTTTGTTGGTCAGCTCTCTGTTCACGACTATTATAGCGCTGCACGTTACGAGGAGGATTTTCTTCATCTGCTGCCTTCACTTTTTGAAAAACACCCGGCAGTGGTGATGGTCGGAGGGTCAGGACTATATATTGATGCCGTCTGTCGTGGTATCGATGATTTTCCCGATCCAACGCCTGAATTGCGCAGCTACCTGAAAGGAATCCATACAGATGAAGGTATCGGGAAACTGCAGGAATTGCTCAGGCAGCATGATCCGGTCCATGCCCAGGCAATAGATATGGCCAATCCCAAGCGGCTATTGCGCGCGCTGGAAGTATGCATGACTACAGGGAGGCCCTATTCGGAGCAACGCATGAACCAATCAAAAGCAAGGGATTTTCGTGTTGTAAAGATCGGGCTGAATCTGCCCAGGGCTGAATTGTTTGCACGCATAGGCGGACGTGTTGACAAGATGATGGCTGCCGGATTACTTGAAGAAGTAAAACAATTCTTTCCGCTTCGTCACCTGAACGCACTGAATACCGTGGGCTATAAGGAATTATTTGCTTATCTCGACGGGGAAGTTTCACTGGAACGGGCCGTGGAAAACATAAAAACGAACACCCGGCGCTATGCCAAGCGGCAACTCACGTGGTTCACAAGAGATCCGGAAATGAAATGGTTTGAACCCCATCAGGAAGCTGAAATATTGGAACACTTTGCTCACTGCCTGAACCCGCCAAGATCCAGGCTGTAATAGGCGGCAGGCAAGCCATCGATTGAGCCTGTGCTGGTCAATTTGAAACCCTGTTTTGTTAAAACTTTTATGGATGCGGGATTCTCCGGATCCACGATGGCAATAAGCCTTTCTATATTGAGCATGGTACTGGCATATTGTATCAGGCATTTCGCCATTTCCGTGGCGTATTTCCTGCCCCATGATCCAGGGAGTAACGAATATCCCAATTCGGCTTCCTGCCTGCTGGTGTGCACAAGTTTAGCCAATCCAACCATTGTATTGTCCTCCTTTTTTCTGGCTAAGAAATAACCAATTTTAGGCTGGTGCTCATTGATTTCGATGATTTTGTTAAATTTCTGCTCAGTTTCCTGCCAGGTGAGTGCTTTTCCTGTAATATATTTCATGACCTCTTCATTCATCACCAACTTTGCATAATCGGCAATTTCTGCTTTTGTGATGATTGACAAGGTTAATCTTTCGGAATCAAGTTGCATTCTTAGGTGATTTTAAACTTTATTTACCTGCCTTTGTTTAAATACTTTATCAAGAATCCTGTATGCTCAGAAAAGAAGGTTAAATATTTTATCAATGGTTTAAAGATATATAATCCTGCAGGTAATTTAATCACTGTAAACAATTAATAAGCAAATGTATGAAAGCATTATCAAGGTCAGAAATAAATGAATTCGTGTCAGTTCATCTAAAGGACTGGTCAATAGCAGGCGATGCTATCAATAGGGATTTTAAGTTTAAAAATTTTGTCGACGCATTTTCATTTATGACCGCCATCGCCATAGCGGCAGAAAAAATTGACCATCATCCTGAATGGAGCAATGTTTATAACCGGGTGAGCATTCATCTGAATACGCATGATGCCGGCGGTATAACTAAGCTGGACTTTGATCTGGCCCAGATCATTGATGATGTTTTTGCAAAGTATGCTTAATCCTCCCGGGTAACAGGACGGGCGTTTTTCAAAAGAAACGGGGGCAGGTTTCTCAACCAGCGGAACCTCGAAAATAAAGGATACCATTTCTTTTCTATTTGCGCTATTGTGCCTACTGCGGTTTTCTTTTTTTATTCAAATAGCAAATGGCAAAATTCAAAGTTCAAAATCCCAAACTAACTGTATAATCTCACGAGCGGAGCGAGAATAATTATAAATGGAATATGAATCAGTTAGCGGATCTGCGACAATCGATGGTAACCAATGGTTAAATTGTGTATGATATGAGCCAGGCGATTTCACGAGCGTCTTGAGAAATATGATAAATAATCTGCGTAAATCTGTGTGAAATTATATACGAAACTAAGCAAACGACCTCATAAACGCAGCGAATAATCCCTAAACTATACAGTGCTTTTTCTCGTTTCCAGAGCAGACTGCTGCTCTAAATATAACTTGTTGGTTATGGAATCCATTGTTTCATGATGGTAGATATATGTTTTCAGTGTTGTCTTTACCATGATGATCCCTGCTTTTTTTGCCCTGTCGAACAGATCAGCATCAGGCCCCAACAGAATTTCACTGAATCCTTCCAATGAAATCAGCGTATTGCGCTCGATGAAAAATGAACCTCCTATCACACATTTGCTGAGGTTGATTTTTTTTGCCTCATTATACCTGTCTGGTACATATTGGTTGCCGATGACCTTTACACCACCGGATAAAAACCTGAGTGAGGGATTCTGTATGAGGATTTTTTTCCTGGACTCCAGATGTGTCGGATCATACTCATCATCGGAGTCCAGGAAAGTGATAAATTTTCCGGTAGATGCCACAATTCCTGCATTTTTTGTAAGCGCTTCACCGCTGTGATTTTTTTTGATATATTTTATTTTGCTGTATAACCTGAGATAAGGTAGCAATTGGGCATAAGTGTCATCAGTGCTTTCATCGTCAATAATAATAGCTTCCCAGTCTGATTCGTGCTGGGCGATCAGAGAATTTAACGCTCTTTTTAAAAGTTGTACACGATTGTATGTCGGTATGATGACGGAGAAGAAAGGCCGGGACGCAGCTGTTAAATCATCCTGCTTGTCTTTATCAAACCGGGTTTTGTGAGTGCCTGAAATCATTTATGAATATTTTTTTATAACTGAATAACTGGTGATTAATGTTCCTTGCGTATTAACCTGCTTACAGCTGATTAAGTTCAAATGGATGTCAAGATTTTCTGCTGTTACAATGTTTTCACCCAGCCCGAAAATTTTTGGTTCAATGGTCAGCCATAATTCATCAATCAATTGTTCTTTAAAAAATGAAGTGGCTATCTGTGGTCCACCCACAATAAGCATTTGCGCATGGCCTGCTTTTTCAAGCCGTTCCACCAGCCGGGCCGGTGATTCATCCGTAAACTCTATCTGCCCGGGAGCCTCATCCCTGCTGTATTTCGAAGGCTGCCTGGTCATCACCACAAGAAGATGATTTTTAGAAGGTTTAAATGGGTCGGCATTATACGTATTGCTTCCCATAATGATTAGCCTGGCATCATTCCAGATATGGTTAAAATAATCCTGATCTTCCCGGGATGACCAGGCCCTGACAAATGGGTCACCTCCCTTGGTTACTTTTCCGTCCAGTGTAGAGACAAAAACAAGAATTGTTTTCATTTTTTTTATTTTTTCTTTTTGCATAAGTTGCAGCTGAATAGTTCCGGATGCCCTTATTTTGGGCCGTTTTTCAGATTGTCCATAATAATCCCAGATAAGAACTCAGAAATCCCTGATTGATTAAGCTATGTCCCAATGAAAATATGAAATGGAATTTTTGTGTAAAGTTGAGCGAGCCGCCTAAATTTAGGGCAGTAACAGAACTGTTTCCAACTGCATCAGGAGAATGATAATACAGTTCTCCTCCAAGCATTAATTTGGGAGAAAAGTCGTACTGAATTTCCCACCCTGAAAAGAACCAGTTTTTATGACCAGAACCGGGATTTATACCATATCCCAATCCGCCATAAGAAGTTAATTTACCCCATGATTTTTGCGCCCATACAGGAATGAAAAACTGCATGTTTCCATCGCTGAATTCCGGATTTCTGATGGTGGGTACTTCGGCGATAGGGAAAATGCCTACCTGTGGTGTGGTTGCTGTCTCCTGAATAAAACAATATTTTACCCCAAACTCTGTATTTCCATAGCCAAAATCAGCACTGCTGCCGGGCGAGTAATTGTAGTTCAACGGCAACAGCAAGTGGATCTGGAGGTTGGGAACCAAGCCGTAATTAACTTCGGCATGAGGGCTGGTTCCCGACCAGTGGTCAGTCTGAAATGTATTCACAGACGAGATATAGAACTCCCAATGTTTGAAATCGACAGGTTGTGGATCATCGGTAAAGAAAGGCGGGCCGGCGAAGATTGTCTGAATGTTCAGCGAAAACAAGATGAGCGATAAGATTGAAATTAGTTTCTTCATCGAAAAGCAGATCCTGAGATCATCCATGACTAAGCATTTTTGAATCGAAAGACCACCTGCCAACACCGGCATATAGAAAACGGATCAGCAATGAGGTCATGGCAAAAGGAAGCCTGAAGGCCATGTTGTTTGGACCGTATGCCTATGGGCTTCAATGTAGTAAAACAAAGTTCTGTGGATAGTGTTTCAAAGGTCATATTATTCTGAAAACAAATTGGTGACAAAACAGGCCGGTTTTCATGAATTCTAAAGAGCAAGCATATTTTTTAAAGTTGGTTATAATGCTGGTTGTTTTTTGATTTCCAGTTGTAAATATTATGATTTATTTTATGATTGTCGAACAATTTAAACGGATATTCGTTTTTATTTGTAATAATATTCAGAACATTATCTACCTTTAAGTTTTGATATTTAAAACTAAAAAACAGGTTACGCTTGAATTGTTTATGTGTGTATAAGAAGTTGAAGTAAGTAACAAGCTCAACATTGTATGCCTTATGCTCTCAGAAGGAAATGGTGCCATCTGGCCCTTTATTATATTTGCTTTTGTCGTAATTGCCATTACAGGAATTATGATTGGGCTTTCCTATGTTCTTGGCGAACACCACAGCGGGAAAACCACCGATGAGCCCTATGAATCCGGTATACCACCGACAGGAGATGCCCGTTTGCGTTTTTCATCCGGGTTTTACCTCATAGCCATGTTCTTCGTTATTTTTGATCTGGATGCTGCTTTCATCATGCTATGGGCAGTGTCGTTCCGTGAATTGGGCCTTAATGGGTACATCGGAATCCTGATATTTATCATGCTTCTGATTGTACTCTTAATATATGAATTAAGTATTGGTGCGTTGGATTTTGGCCCGAATGGGAAACGCATCCTGAAGTATAAAAACAGGTTCAAATGAAAACATCCTTCTCAAAAATCACAGGCAATTCAACAAGGATCGATCAGGAATTGACGGATGAAGCCATATATAAGTCTGTTTTATTCGGCAAACTTGATGAAATGCTCTCCTGGGGACGAAAAAACTCTATCTGGCCTTTTGGTTTCGGCCTTTCATGCTGTTTTGTCGAGATGGCCACTTCGCTCACAAGCCGCTATGATATTGCGCGCTTTGGAGGTGAAGTTATTCGTGGTACCCCACGCGAGGCTGATATGATGGTTATAGCAGGGACTGTATTTATCAAAATGGCACCTGTGATCCTGAGGCTGTATGAGCAGATGATGGCTCCTAAATGGGTGATTTCGATGGGATCCTGTGCAAACTCTGGCGGGATGTACGATATATACAGTGTGGTGCAGGGCGTTGACAAGATTTTACCCGTGGATGTTTACGTTTCGGGTTGCCCGCCCAGACCTGATGCTTTTCTTGAAGGATTGCTGTTACTCCGCGATTCCATTGGAAAAGAAGAACGACCCCTCAGCTGGATGATCGGACCTCAGGGTATTCATAAAGCTGAAAAAATCAGTCAGAGAGATTTAAAGCATCAAGAAAGATGCAGTATGGGTAATATCCGTCCGATGAATGAAATTTAATGACTGGTTTTAGTTTTTGCATATTCATGCGTATATGAACGAACATGACATCATTTCCGAACTTGGGTCTGCGATTGGCGATCAACCGATCCTCTATCATCAGGATACCATCGATGGTACACCTACTATCTGGACGGAAAGAGACAGGCTGCTACCGTTGTTAAATTACCTAAAAAATGAAATCACACTGCCCTACAAAATGCTATATGACCTCACCTGCATTGATGAACGGGCAAGAACCAAACGTAACGGACAACCTGCCGGTAGCTATACCATCGTTTACCATCTCACCTCTTTAGACCGGAATGAAGATATCCGCATAAAAGTACCTCTTATAGAAAATGATGCCGTTGTTCCAAGCATAACTCAGGTATGGGAAAGTGCCAACTGGTATGAACGGGAGGTATATGACATGTTTGGAATAAACTTCACGGGTCATCCTAAACTCGAAAGAATACTCATGCCCAAGTCCTGGCAGGGTCATCCGCTCAGGAAAGAACATCCGGCCAGGGCCACAGAACTTGATCCTTTTGTGTTGACAGATCAGATGCGGAGTATTGCAGATGCCGACCTTCATTTCGACCCCGCTGCATATGGATTGGATACAAAGAGTGAGGACAGTGATTTCATGTTTTTGAATATCGGACCTCAGCATCCTGGAACGCATGGTTTGTTGCGGCTGATACTTCAGCTGCATGGCGAAGATATTGTCAACATCGTCCCGGACATTGGTTTCCATCACCGTGGAGCGGAAAAAATGGGAGAAAGACAATCCTGGCATACGTTTATCCCTTATACGGATCGCATCGATTACCTGGGTGGCGTCTTGAATAACCTGGCTTACCTGCTGAGCGTTGAAAAATTAGCAGGCATTGTTGTTCCTGACAGGGCAAATGTGATACGCATCATGATGAGTGAGCTCTTCCGGATTGCAAGTCATTTGGTCTGGCTGGGAACATATGCGCAGGATCTGGGCCAGATGTCGCCGGTTTTTTACGCCTTCAATGACAGAGAGCGGATTTTCGATATTGTATCTGCGATTACCGGGGCACGCATGCATCCTTCGTGGTTCAGGATCGGTGGTGTTGCGCATGACTTACCGGATGGGTGGGAGAAACTAATGCAAACCTTTGTCAATTATCTTCCCGGGCGCCTGAAGGAGTATCAGAATATGATACTTAAAAACAGGATATTCAAAGCCAGGACTGTTGGCATTGGTGTATATACGACAGCAGAAGCCATCGAATGGGGAATAACAGGGGCCGGTCTCAGAGCTACAGGTTATGACTGGGATTACCGCAAGAAAAGACCCTATTCAGGTTTTGACAATTTCGAATTTGATATCCCCCTTGGAAAGAACGGTGATTGCTATGACCGGGCATTGGTGCGCATGGAAGAGATGCGTCAAAGCCTGAGGATTATTCAGCAATGCATCAATAATATGCCTGCCGGGAATTACAAATCGGTACATCCCCTTGCCGTTCCTCCAAAGAAGGACAATACGATGACCGATATCGAAACCCTTATCACACATTTTGTGGCGGTTTCATGGGGTCCTGTGATTCCTGCAGGGGAAGCCATGGTGCCCATTGAAGCTGCCAAGGGCAGCAACGGCTATTACCTGGTCAGCGACGGAGGTACCTCCTCCTACCGCTCCAGGATCAGGACTCCGTCCTTCCCGCATATGCAGATGCTGCCATTGATCACCAGAGGATATACAATTCCTGATTTGCTGTCTATCCTGGGTGCCATGGATTTTGTTCTGGCTGACCTTGACAGATAAAAAACTGAAACAGAAATAAGAATTTTAGACAATGCTCACAGAGGAAGAAAAAATTGAGATCACGGATGAAATCAGGCAATATCCTTACCCTGCAGTGGCTTGCATCGATGCATTGAAGATCGTGCAAGCACACCGTGGATGGATATCTGATGAATTGGTTAAAGATATTGCAGCATTTCTGGAGATGTCGAATGAAGCGGTGGATTCTGTTGCAACTTTTTACAGCCGCATCTACCGAAAGCCTGTGGGACGGAATGTAATACTCATTTGTGATAGTGTTAGTTGCATGATCATGGGATATAAGACGATGACTGAATATATGTCCGGGAAACTCGGGATCAGTCTTGGCGAAACAACCCCTGACGGGCGTTTCACATTGCTTCCCATCTCATGTCTTGGTGATTGTGATCATGCACCTGCAATGATGATCAACCATGATCATTATCATGATCTGACTGTTGAAAAACTTGATGAATTACTTGGGAATTATAGCTAAACTCAGATGGAAAAGCCTTTGACCAAACATATTATCCCTGGTTCACCTCCGCTTGACCTGAAAGCATACAGGCAGGCAGGTGGATACGCAGGTGTTGAGAAAGCACTGCAAGGGATGTCACCCGCCGATGTGACAAATGTGATCAAGGCTTCGAACCTGCTGGGGAGAGGCGGTGCAGGGTTTCCTACGGGTGTGAAATGGAGCCTGGTGCCAATGGGTGATGAAGTTTCAAAACCAAAATATTTGATTTGTAATGCGGACGAAATGGAGCCGGGTACTTTTAAAGACAGGTATCTTCTCGAAGGTAACCCGCATCAGCTTATTGCAGGGATGATTATTTCAGCTTATGCCGTTCAGGCCGGGAAAGCCTATATTTTTCTGCGTTGGGCTTATAAAAAGGCTGAAACTGAGCTTCGCAAAGCTCTGGCTGAAGCTACAGATGCCGGTTATCTTGGCAAAAATATTCTTGGTTCAGGCTTTGACCTGGATATCAGTATCCATGTGAGTGCAGGAAGGTATATCTGCGGTGAAGAAACAGCCTTGCTCGATTCACTGGAAGGAAAACGGGCCATTCCACGCAGCAAGCCCCCGTATCCTGCAAACAGCGGTTTGTTTGGAAAACCAACTGTGGTAAACAATGTTGAAACGCTTTGCTGGATATCACATATTGTAGAGCATGGCCCCGACTGGTTCAAGGGTTTAAGCCTCACGGCAACGGGGGGGACAAAACTTTACGGTGTAAGTGGTAGGGTGAAAAATCCAGGTCTGTGGGAATTACCCCTTGGAACAACGATAAGGGAATTGCTGGAAGAACATGCAGGAGGAATGGCTGATGGATACAGGTTTAGGGGGGCATTGCCGGGAGGAGCATCAACTGACTTTCTGGTAGAGGAGCACCTGGATGTAAAAATGGATTTTTCAACCGTTGCTGCTGCGGGCAGCAGGTTAGGAACAGGCACAATGATCGTGCTTGACGACAGGACATGTCCTGTTGCCTTTATTCATAATATCGAAAAATTCTTCGCCCTTGAAAGCTGCGGATGGTGCACCCCATGCCGCGAAGGACTTCCCTGGGTTGAAAAAATGCTCGCATCAATCGAAGAAGGTACAGGTAAGATTGAATACATCGACAGGCTAAAATTCCTGACGAAATTTATGGGTCCCGGCAATACATTCTGTGCCCACGCGCCAGGCGCTGCAGAGCCACTGCAAAGCGGACTGAATTTTTTCCATGATGATTTCGTGAAGCACATTGAAGATAAAAAATGTCCTTGGAGGTAGTTATGACAAAAATACTGATAGACGGAAAAGCGTATGAAGTTGACCCGACCAAGAACCTGTTGGAGGCTTGTCTGGCGATCGGGCTTGATATCCCTCATTTCTGTTATCATCCCGCACTTGGTTCTGTAGGGGCATGCAGGCTTTGTGCAGTAAAGAAATTCAAGGATCCGAACGACAAAAGAGGGCGAATTGTGATGTCCTGTATGGAACCTGTGACGGAAGGACTCATTGTTTCAATTGAAGATGCTGATGCCAAAGCATTTCGTTCAGCCATTCTGGAGTGCCTCATGACCAACCATCCCCATGATTGCCCGGTTTGTGACGAAGGGGGCGAATGCCATCTGCAGGATATGACTGTAATGACCGGTCACAATTACCGGCGGTTTGATTTCAAAAAAAGGACCTTTAAAAATCAGGATCTTGGACCTTTCATTAACCATGAAATGAACCGCTGTATTGAATGTTACCGTTGTGTCAGATTTTACAGGGATTATGCCGGCGGGAAAGATTTAAATGTATTCTCATCACACAGCCACGTCTACTTTGGACGACATGAAGACGGAACCCTTGAAAATGTATTCAGCGGCAACCTTATCGAGGTATGCCCTACAGGAGTGTTTACTGACAAAACCCTGAAGGACCATTTTACACGCAAATGGGACCTCTCAAACGCTCCTTCAGTTTGTGTTCATTGTAGTATAGGCTGCAATATCATTGCCAGTGAAAGAAAAGATTCGCTCAGGCGGATCATGAGCAGATATAACGGTGCTGTCAACGGATATTTTATTTGCGATCGGGGACGTTTTGGATACGAATTTGTGAATAGTGAGAAACGGATCAGGTCCGCTAAAATCCGTTCAAACGAAAAGGCCGGTCTGGAAGATGTGGAAGATAAAATGCTTCTTTCAAGCCTGGAAAATGCATTTCAAAAGGATAAAAGGATTGTCGGCATTGCTTCTCCGAGAGCCTCAGTTGAGTCGAATTTTGCCTTATCGGTGCTTGTGGGAAAAGAAAATTTTTATCATGGCGTACCGGAAAAGGAACAACGCCTTACCAGAACGGTTATTGACTTTGTTCAAAACAGTGGTATTCAAACGCCTTCCTTAAAACAGATAGAAAGGGCAGATGCCATTTTTATACTGGGGGAGGATCTGACCAATACGGCTCCTATGATGGCATTGGCGGTACGACAGGCTTCCCGTAACGTGCCAAATGAACAGGCTGTGAAGAAAGGCATTCATTTATGGGACGATGCACCGGTAAGGGAACTGGCCCAGGATCTTAAAAGTCCGGTATATATTGCCACGCCCTGCCGTGATGAACTTGACGAACTGGCAACCGTAACATACCGGGCCTCTTATACGGATATTGCAAAACTGGGGTTTCTTGTCGCATCATTGCTTGATGTCGATGCCCCTGCGCCGGCAAATCCGGATAACGCACAACTAAAACTTGCCGGACAGATTGCAGATTCTTTGAAAAGGGCAAAGCTTCCTCTAATCATTTCAGGTATTAACTACGGTGATGAAGAGGTGGTTCATGCTGCATTGAACATTTCCAAAGCACTTTTACTTTTCAATGCTGATGTAAAGCTTAGTATGGTTTTGCCGGAATGCAACAGCATGGGACTTGCGCTTATGCCGGGTAAGTCAATTGATGAAGCGATTTCCCTGGCAGCTCGTGAAGAAATTGACACCCTGGTGATCCTGGAAAATGATTTATTCAGGAGAGCTTCAGCAATTGCTGTCGGGAAACTTTTTGAGCGGAGCAGGCAAGTCATTGTACTGGATCACCTGATGAATGAAACTGTTCTGAAAGCAGATATCATATTACCGGCAGCAACGTTTGCCGAATCAGAAGGCACGCTCGTGAACAACGAAGGTCGTGCCCAGCGTTATTATAAAGCACTCGTTCATAAAGATCAGGTGAAGGAAAGCTGGGAGTGGATAGGTGAACTCATAAAGATAAAAGAACAAACTCAGACAGTCAGATGGAACAGATTTGATGATGTAGTTACAGCCTTAGCCAATGAATGGCCTGTATTTTCAGGAATTAAAGAATACATGCCTGATGCGGACTTCCGCATGCTGAACGCGAAAATGCCCAGGCAGACCATGCGCTACAGCGGCAGAACTGCGATTCACGCAAATGAAGCGGTCAGTGAAACAAAAATCCCAGCGGACCCTGGGTCTCCTTTGGCGTTTAGTATGGAAGGTGAACCCGAGCGCCCGCCGTCATCACTGGTTCCGTTTTACTGGACCCCCGGATGGAACTCCGTCCAGGCAATGTATAAATATCTTGATGAGCCCGGTGGTTCATTGAAAGGAGGTGACCCTGGCATCAGGCTTATTGAACAAGGCCCCGGTCGGGAAAGCGCTTACTTCATGGCAAGTACTGAGCCTGCCGGAGGTGCAAATGAGAAATTCATAATTATTCCTGTTTATCAGGCTTTTGGAAGCGATGAATTGAGTGCAACAGGTCCTGCAGTAGCCACTAGAATTATGGACCCATTTGTGTACCTGAACCCGAAAGATGCACAGATACTTGGTGTTGCAAATGGTGATTTCATTCAACTTGAAATAGCAGGTATCAACATCGAAACCAAAGTAACTATTGAAAACAGCCTGCAACAAGGGATAGCAGGGTTGGCAGTAAAATTGCCCGGGATGCCATTTATTGATCTGCCGGGGTACGGTAAATTTTATAAAAAATAAAAATCAGGCTATGCATTATGCGTTCATCATAGGAGGCGTTCTCATTCTGGTTCTAACCATCGCTGCAGGGCTGATATGGGTGGAGCGCAGGCTACTCTCCGTTTGGCAGGACAGGCTGGGACCAAACCGGGTAGGTCCTTTCGGACTTGGACAGGTGCTCGCCGACATGATCAAATTATTTTTTAAAGAAGACTGGGTCCCGCCTTTTTCAGACAGGCCCGTATTTGTGATGGCTCCCGGCATTCTGATGATTACGATACTACTGACCTTTGCTGTTATACCCTTTGGCCCGGATTTTTATGTTTTTGACTCAAATATCGGGATCCTGTTTTTTCTTGGCAACTCATCACTCGGCGTATATAGCATTGTTTTGGGGGGCTGGGCATCCAACAACAAATATTCATTAATCGGTGCGATGAGAGCTTCGGCACAGATGCTCACCTACGAAGTGTTCATGGGCCTTTCGCTGATGGGGGTTGTCATGATGGCCGACAGTTTCAGTTTTCGCACCATTGTTGAAGCACAAAAGCATGGCTGGTTCATCCTGCCTCAGTTTATGGGTTTTATTGTTTTCCTGATTGCAGGAATTGCAGAAACGCATCGGCTCCCGTTTGATATCCCTGAAGCAGAGGGTGAACTTGTTGCCGGCTACCACGCTGAATATTCCGGAATGAAGTTCGGGATGTTTTTTGTAGGCGAATATTTAGGCATAACACTCATATCAGCTATTATTGCAACACTCTTTTTCGGAGGGTGGCTGGGTCCTGCATTCCTTCCCCCTGTTTTCTGGTTTTTAATCAAGACATTCTTTTTTATCGGTTTGTTTATTTTACTCCGGGCATCATTGCCCAGGCCACGATATGACCAGTTGATGGAACTTGGATGGAAAGTATTGCTGCCGCTGGCATTGTTGAATTTATTGGTAACGGGAGCAATTTTGTTATTTATAAAATGAACTGAAATAATTTAATATTCACAGTTATGTACAGTATTCTTCGAAGTATGTGGCTCACGTTTCTGCATATTTTTCATAAGTCAGAAACTGTTGAATATCCGGAAGTCAAGCCATACCTGGCTCCCCGATACAGGGGCAGGATTGTTCTCACCCGTGATGCGGATAAGAACGAACGATGTGTTGCCTGTTATCTCTGTGCTGCTGCCTGCCCGGTTGATTGCATTTCTCTCCAGGCTGCAGAAGATGAATCCGGCCGTCGTTACCCTGAATTTTTCCGGATCAATTTTTCAAGGTGTATCTTTTGCGGATTTTGCGAAGAAGCTTGCCCTACCTATGCCATACAGCTGATACCGGATTTTGAGATGGGAGAATATGACAGGCAGAATATGGTATATGAAAAGGAACACCTGTTGATCAACGGAGAGGGAAAGTATGTCGGTTATAATTTTTATAAACAAGCAGGTGTTGACATAGGCGTAAAAGGAAAAGGGGAAGGTGACAATGAAGACATGCCCGTTGATGTGAAAGATCTGATGCCATAACAATGCCCTAACCAGAAGGAAGGATGAACATATTTTTTTACATAGCTGCTGTAATAGCATTATTTTCGACCGCAATGGCCATATCCAGAAGGAATGCCATACATGCACTGCTTTACCTTATCTTATCGCTTTTAGCGCTTTCTGTAGTTTTTTATCTGCTGGATGCGCCCTTTATAGCAGCCCTGGAGGTCATCGTTTATGCCGGCGCCATCATGGTGCTATTCATTTTTGTCACCATGATGCTCAACATAGGACTTGAACCCAAAATGGAGAAGAAATGGCTGAACCCGGGGATGTGGATAATTCCCGCAATTCTGGCTGCTGTATTGTTGACCGACCTGGCCCTTGCATTCCATCATGTGCAGATACAACCTGTAACCAACAAAGTTATTTTTCCAAAACAAGTTGGCGTTTCTTTATTCAGTACTTATTTGCTAGCCGTTGAAATAGCGGCGATATTGCTGATGGCAGGTGTAATTGGTGCATACCATTTAGGCAGGCAGAAGAAAAAAGTTACGCATCGTTTTCTTGAAAAAAATTAAAATTATGCTCACCATATCCTTAGAAACACAAATATTGTTTGCAGCGATGCTTTTTTTGCTGGGGCTGACAGGACTGCTCGTGCGCAGGAATATCATCTTCATGCTCATGTCCATTGAGGTTATGCTGAATAGTGCAGGACTGGTGTTTATTATTGCCGGCTCCCACTGGAAACAACCTGATGGCCAGGTCATGTTCATTTTTATACTGGCCGTCGCAGCAGTGGAGGTCTCAGTAGGCCTGGCCCTGATCCTGCAAATCTATCATCATTACAAAACGCTTGACGCTGATGCTATCAATAAATTGAAGGATCATCAATAAAATCTCTGTTAAATGCAGCTATATATCACACTCATTCCTGCAATACCCCTTCTGGGCTATCTTATACTGGCGCTTTTCGGCAATAAGATGAACAGAAATACTGCAGGTGCCATTGGAGCCGGGTCCGTTGGCATCGCTACCCTCCTGACTTTTATGGTGGGAATAAGCTTTCTTAACACCTTGCCCCAAATTGATTCATATGAGATTATTGCATGGCATTGGCTTCATGTTGCTAACCTGAACGTGGATATAGCATTTAGTCTCGATGCACTTTCACTGGTTTTTTGTTTTGTCATCACTTTCGTGGGTTTTCTGATCCATATTTATTCAATTGCTTTCATGGCAAAAGATGAAGGATTCAGCCGGTTTTTTGCCTACATGAATCTGTTTGTGGGTTCAATGCTGGTCCTTGTGTTGGCTGATAATATTTTACTCCTATATCTGGGGTGGGAAGGTGTTGGCTTATGTAGTTACCTCCTGATTGGATACTGGTATAAAGACCCTGCAAACGATTATGCTGCAAGAAAAGCATTCATTGTCACACGCATCGGGGATACAGCCATGATCATCGGAATTTTCATACTTTTTCTGAATTTTGGCACGCTCAATATAAATGAACTCATGCAACAGGCGTCCCTTCATTGGATATCAGGTTCTCCTGTTGTGGTGGTGACAGCAGCTCTACTCTTAGGAGGCGCATTGGGGAAGTCGGCTCAGCTGCCATTGCAGACATGGCTTCCAGATGCCATGGCAGGTCCATCGCCTGTCAGCGCGTTGATTCATGCTGCAACAATGGTAACTGCCGGTGTTTACCTGATTGCCCGCATGCATATATTATTCAGCCTCGCCCCGATTGTCATGTCTGCAATAGCTGTTATCGGTGCACTTACATTATTGCTGGCAGGGTTCAGCGCACTGGCGCAGCATGACCTGAAAAGAATCCTTGCATATTCCACGATAAGTCAGATAGGCTATATGTTCCTGGCACTGGGTGTCGGCGCCTGGTCTGCGGCGGTGTTCCATTTCATGATTCATGCATTTTTCAAGGCATTACTTTTCCTGGGTGCAGGCGCTGTAATAATGGCATTGCATGAAGAGCATGATATCTTCAAGATG
>JBBRRV010000009.1:0-42023 GCA_038246075.1 Bacteroidales bacterium | reverse complement strand
GTTTTATGGTGTGCTTTCTTTAAAAAAAGAGGTCGAATGAATGCATCAGAGATACAAGCCGTTCCCGAAGGCTACAAGCTGTTAAAGACGCTTTTTAAGAATGAGCACAGTGAAACGCTGCTGGTCAGCCATATTGCTGACGGCCGGAAAGTAGTGTTAAAACAAGCTATGCTGACCAATGAAAACATGCTCAAGATCTCGGAATTAGGCCATGAGTATGAAATCATGAAAGATCTTGATCATACTGGCATCCCAACTGTGTATGAAATGTTGTTCGACGGGAAGGTTTTTTCCCTGGTTCAGGAATATATAGAAGGCACTGATTTGAGGGAACAGATTTTTAAAAAGAAAATCGGGTATATTGAGGTCCTTGATATAGGCATTCAACTTGCAGACATTTTGCAATATATTCACCAGAAAGGGGTCATTCATAAGGATATCAACTCGAGTAACATCATGATGACCAGAGACGGCGTCCTGAAATTAGTGGATTTTGGGATTTCATCCAATCTTTTCGCTGAGACTAATGATATCATGAATATCGATCAGATTGAGGGGACACTCGTTTATATTTCGCCTGAACAAACGGGCAGGACAGCCTACACAGTAACCCATAGTTGTGATTTTTATTCAACCGGAGTATTGTTATATGAATTACTGGCTGGCAAAGCTCCATTTGATTCCATTGACCCGCTGGAAGTCATTCATTTTCACCTGTCGCGAAACCCCATACCGCTGAGTTCGATATTGCCTGATTTGCCAAAAGGATTTGATCAGGTGATTTCAAAATTGCTTGAAAAAAATCCCGATGACAGATATCATACTGCTGCCGGTCTGAAAGCCGACCTGGAAATCATAAAAAGGCACATCATTGCCAATGAACCATTAATCATCTTTAAGGCAGGAACAAACGATATCACGGAACAATACAAGCAAAGTCAGAAATTGTATGGCCGTGAACATGAAATTGATGAATTATTAGGGTATTATAAAAATCTGAGCCAGTTTAAGTCGCTGCTTGTCTTGCTGGCAGGCTATTCAGGCGTTGGCAAGTCTGCCCTCATAAGGCATATTAAATTTCCGATTATCCAAAGTCAGGGTACATTTATAAGTGGCAAATTTGATCAGTTTAAGAAAGATATTCCCTATTATGCATTTATTGAGGCATTTCAGGCCTTCATTAAAAATCTTTTATCCGAATCAGAGGATAAAATCAACAGCTGGAGGCAGCGCATTAACTTCGCCCTGGGTGACAATGCCGGGCTAATTACAGAGGTTATTCCCCAGCTGGCCAGGATAATAGGCAAAAGAACGGCCGTTCCTAAACTACAGCCGGCTGAGCAGGAGGCAAGGTTCCATATGGTTCTCCTTGATTTTATATATGTATTCAGCACTGCCGGCAGCCCCCTGGTTATTTTTTTAGATGACCTGCAATGGGCCGACTTGCCCTCCCTGAACCTGGTAAAACGAATCCTTGAAAATCCGAGGCAGGAAAGTATCCTCCTTCTAGGTGCATACCGGGACAATGGAATTGAAAAAGGCCACCCCTTATTAATAACGCTAAAACAGATCAATGAATCAAATGCGCAGGTCAGGGTCATCCATATCGGACCCTTAAACCAGGAAACAACAAGCCAGATTACAGCCGATTCTTTCGGCATGGATAAAGATCAGGCAAATGCTCTGGGCCTGCAGGTCTTTTCAAAAACCAAAGGGAATCCATTTTTCATTCACCGTTTTCTGAAATCACTCTATGATAAAAAATTACTCAAGCGGGACCCTATTGAAAACTGGGTCTGGCGCCCGAAAGAAATAGATGAACTGGGATACACTGACAATGTGATTGACCTGATGACTGAGGGATTGATTAATTTACCCCGGTATACGCAGGAAGTTATTAGATATGCAGCAGTGCTGGGCAATACATTCGACCTGAAGGATCTGTCAGATATCACGGGAAAGCCGCTGTGGAAAGTTTACGATGATTTAAAGCCGGCCATCCATGGGGGCTACCTGAATTCAATCGACAAAAGATACAGGGCATTGGCTTTGAGTTCCTTTGGGAATGATTACGAAATAGAACAGCAGTTAGAACAAAAAAACGCGCAGTTTGCATTCACCCATGATAAAGTGCAACAGGCTGCCAACAGTTTGATCTCTCCATCAGAACTTCCTTATGTGCATTTGCGCATTGGCAGGCTGTTTATGCAAAACAGAAATGAAACGCAATTGCAGGAGGGGATATTTGAATTACTGAATCATTTTACACATGGCATAAACCTCATTGAAGATAAGGACGAGAAGATCAGCATCGCCGAACTTTGCCTGATCGCAGGGAGAAAAGCAAAGGATTCAACTTCCTATGACCTGGGCGTGCATTTTTTAACCATGGCGAAAAACTTACTTGGCCATAATAGCTGGAACGAACATTATGAACTGACTTACAATGTATTATTTGAATTGAGCGAATGCGAGTATTTAAATGATAATTCAGTGAAGGCAGAACAGTATTTTAAAGAAATACTGGGTTATGCCAGGACAAATTATGAAAAACTGAAAGTATATTATGTTCATTCCTCGCTCTATTTAAAAATCGGAAATACAAGCGAATCCCTTCGTTTAGGCCTCGAGGCTGTAAAACTTTATCATATTCGCTTTCCGGAAAATAAGCGGGTAATACAGGTTGCCGCTTTTGTTACATTGGCAAAATATCTGTTTCTTTTCTCAACAAAATACCGGAACCCCGAAAGCCTCTCCCACCTGAAGGACTGCAGCGATGAAGAGATCATTGCGCTCAATAAATTCCTGATAGACCTGGCTACGAGTGCCTATCAGCAGGATCAGAATTTAATGATGCTCGTGATTTTCCGGATCATAAGGTTATATATCAGGTATGGATACACAGATGCGAGTGGTTGGGGTTTCTCGGGCTTTTCGGTGGTGGTTTTATCTGCCCTCAAAATGCAGAACAAAGGTTTTAACCTCTGGGATATCACCATCAGGCTGCACCAGACAACACACTCTCCGCTCATTAAGTGGCGGTTGAACTATACGGTATTAAGTTTTTACAACCACTGGCGGATTCCAATGCGGGAGGGATATGAAGGGATACTGGAAACCATTAAGGCATGCGTGCTTAACGGGGATCAGATATTTACCGGGTATGCAGTTGCATTATACCTTCGGACAAGGTTTGCCGCCGGGGAAAACCTTCAGGAAGTTCTCAGGGGCGCAGAAGACCACCTGGCCTTGATTAACAATGGAAAGGGCGGATATGATTTCTTCCAGTGTTTTCATCAGCTGATTAAGGCCATGAATGGCCAGACCAACGGAGAAAGCTGGGATGACAGCGATTTCAGCGGTGCTGAAACATTAGAACGGCTTACGCAGGAAGGAAACATGACTAAGCTGGCATTCTTCCATTCCGCCAGGTGTTATCTTTTATACTTCATGGGACATCAGAGAGAAGCCTTGTCGGAAAGCCAAACGGTGCTTAAGTATTCAGCTAACTTTCTGGGGGATGTGCTTGAGGTATTCCAGGCTTTCTATACCTCGCTTGCTATTGCAGCGTGTTTTGAGAATTTGAACGGTGATGAGAAAAAGAAATACCTGAAAGTTTACTCCAGGCATTTTCAGGATATGAAACGCTGGGCAAAAGGGTGTCCTGAAAATTACGACCAGCATTATGTTTTAATGCAGGCCGAACTTTATGCGATGGAAAACAAGTTTGAATCCGCATTGAAGTGTTATGAAAAATCGATACAATTGGCAGTTCAGCATAAGTTTAAATATGTTGAAGCCATTGCATACGAAAGGGCTGCCGCCCTGTGTTCAAAAAACCAGTTTAACAAGCAAACCCAGATTTACCTGATGGAGGCCTGGGAAGCCTATTATGCCTGGGGTGCCACGCAAAAGTGCAGTCAATTGGAAAAAGCCTATCCTGGCCTTATAAGAAATAAGCACTATCCGGAAACCGGACAGCCCGGGGTTGACAATACGGTAACCTACCGGTCAAGCAAAGTGGCACTTGACTTAGCCAGTGTTCTGAAGGCTTCACAGAGCATTGCCAGCCAGGTTAGGTATGATGATCTGCTGAAGAAATTAATGTACATCACCATCGAAAATGCAGGAGCAGAACGAGGATGTATACTGCTGTATAAAAACAATCAGCTTTGCCTGGAAGCTATGGGATATACAGGAGTCGATGGCATAAAGATTCTCCCCTCTATCCCCCTGGAAGAAACGAATCTCTTACCAAAATCTATTCTGAACTATTGCTGGCACTCGGAAGAGAGTATCGTTGTAAATGATGCACTCAAAGAAGAATTGTTTAGCGCCGATCCCTATGTTCAGGAAAACAAAATTCTCTCCATGATGTGCATACCTATTGCCACTCAGGGAAGAGTTAACGGTCTGTTGTATCTTGAAAACAATCTTTTAAAAGGTGTTTTTAACAACAGCAGAATTGAACTACTGCAAATGCTCTCCGGACAGATCGGGATCTCCATTGAAAATGCGATTCTCTATGAAAGCCTTGAGGATAAAGTATCCGCGCGAACAAAAGAAATTGAAAAAGCCTATACAGAACTGAAGGCAACACAAGCCCAACTCATACAATCGGAAAAAATGGCATCACTTGGCGAACTCACAGCCGGCATCGCCCACGAAATCCAAAACCCCTTAAACTTTGTAAATAATTTTTCTGAAGTAAGCGTTGAATTACTGGAAGAAATGAAATCTGAAATGTTGAATGGTAACCAGGCTGAAGCATTTGTTGTTGCTGATGAAGTAAAACAAAACCTTGAAAAAATTAATCATCATGGCAAACGTGCCGATGCCATTGTTAAAGGGATGTTGCTTCATAGTCGGAGCAGCAGCGGGGTAAAGGAACCAGCCGATATCAATGCCCTGGTTGATGAATACCTGCGGCTCACTTATCAGGGTTTCAGGGCAAAGGATAAGTCATTTAACACCATGTTGAAAACCGATTTTGATCAAAAAATTGGTAAAATAAATATTGTTCCTCAGGAAATAGGACGGGTGATCCTGAATTTGTTAACCAATGCATTTTATGCTGTGAATGAAAAGAAGAAACTGAACATAAATGGGTATGAGCCAAAAGTGTCAATTAGTACAAAAAAGATTAAAAATAAAGTAGAAATAAGCATCAGCGACAATGGAATGGGCATTCCTCAAAAAGCAGTGGATAAAATTTTTCAGCCCTTCTTTACAACAAAGCCGGCAGGTGAGGGGACAGGGTTAGGCCTGTCGTTGAGCTATGATATCATCACAAAAGGTCACGGCGGGGAACTGCAGGTGGAGACAAGGGAGGGCGAAGGCGCAGTTTTTATTATTCTATTACCTGTTTAAAATAGTACGATCATGTCAAAAATATTAGTTGTGGATGATGAACGGGACATCCAGGCGCTCTTTGAGCAGCGTTTCAGGAAAGAAATAAAGAGTGGTGAACTGAATTTTGTATTCTCTTTTTCAGCCGAAGATGCATTGTGTTATATGGAAGATCATGGGCATGAAGCTTGCATGATCCTTTCGGATATCAATATGCCTGGCATGAGCGGGCTATCGCCGGGCCATGCAACTTGGTGCAGATGGATTCTTAACCAAGCCGATTGATTTTACTGTTTTAAAGGACAAACTAATACCAGGGACAGCATGATAAAAATTCTGGTTGCCGATGACGAGGCAGATCTGGAGACCCTCATCAGGCAGAAATTCAGGCAAAAAATAAGAGACCAGCAATATGAGTTCGTTTTTGCAGTAAATGGAAATGATGGATTGAACAAGATGCAACAGCACCCTGATATTGACATCGTATTGAGCGATATTAATATGCCCGAAATGGATGGACTGACCTTTCTTTCAAGACTCAATGAAACCTGCCCGCTGGTAAAAACAGTCATGGTTTCGGCTTACGGTGACATGGACAATATCCGCACGGCAATGAACCGTGGCGCTTTTGATTTTGTGACCAAACCAATAAACTTTGAAGACCTGGAAATGACACTTGTGAAAACGATTCAGCATGTAAACCAGGTAAAAGAAACGCTAAAGGCGATCAAGGAAAACAATATCTTAAAGATGTATGTGGATGAGAACGTGATCAATTTCATGGGCGGCAGGGAATACGAGGCCTCACTTATAGCCAGTGAAACCATTGATGCTACAGTAGCATTTGTTGACATCTGCAGCTTTACTTCCATCAGTGAAAAGGAAGCACCAGAAAAGGTAGTATCATTGCTCAACAGGTATTTTGAACTCATGACAACAGAAATCATTGCACAACAAGGTATCATCGATAAGTTTATCGGCGATTGCATCATGGCTGTATTCAAAGGCCCTTACCATACCGACAGAGCGATTGAAGCCTGCCTGGCGATCAGGAATAAAATCGAAGCACTGCCCCGTAGCGGTGATTTTTTGCCGCAGGTATCCATCGGCATCAACAGCGGCGAAATGATTTCGGGAAATATAGGTTCTGCTACCCTGCGAAGGCTGGATTATACGGTGATCGGAGATACGGTGAATACTGCACAACGCCTTCAGGGTGCTGCCGGGGCAGGTCAGATTGTAATTTGTGAAGCCGTTTATGAAAAAGTTAAACAGTCCTTTAACGGTAAATTAATCGGCCCTGTGAGAATGAAAAACAAAGCAGCTGAAGTGATGCTTTATGAAGTGCTGAATTAAACCAATAGGCAACAGGCAAGAGGCAATAGGCAATAGTTTCGAAATTAAACGAGGATAATAATTTACGGTAAAAAAAGCAGAATTATAAAACCAACTATAGGCACTCCCAATTCCAGGCACTTAATTGATGCAACAGGCATTAGCAAATAACAAATTGCTGCAATTCTCTATTGGGCTGTTTTTTGTAAACCTAATCTTTTTCTAATCACACCTCCTTACATGCTCCGACGATACTGACCTCCCACTTCAAACAGCGCCTTGGTTATTTGCCCTAATGAACAATGTTTGGAAGCATCCATCAGGCTTTCGAACACATTAAGGTTGCGGATAGCAGCTTCTTTCAACCGCTTCAGGCTTTCGGCAGCTTCAGCAGGATAAGTGGCCTGCAATTCAGTGAGCATTTTAACCTGGTAGCTTTTCTCTTCCTCGGTGGAACGGATTACTTCGCCCGGAATAACGGTTGGTGAACCTTTGGAGGAGAGGAACGTGTTAACGCCCATGATCGGCAGTTCACCGCTGTGTTTCAGACCTTCATAATAGAGCGACTCTTCCTGGATCTTACTGCGCTGGTACATGGTTTCCATGGCACCGGGCACGCCTCCGCGTTCGGTGAGCCGGTCAAATTCCTTTAGCACGGCTTCTTCCACCAGGTCGGTAAGTTGTTCGATGATGAATGCTCCCTGCAGTGGATTCTGGTTCTTTGCCAGGCCCAGTTCATGGTTGATGATGAGCTGAATGGCCATGGCCCGCCTCACCGAATCCTCGGTTGGCGTGGTAATGGCTTCATCGTATGCATTTGTGTGAAGGGAATTACAGTTGTCATAAATGGCATACAGTGCCTGCAGCGTGGTGCGGATATCGTTGAAGTCGATCTCCTGCGCATGCAATGAACGGCCGCTGGTCTGGATATGGTATTTCAGCATCTGCGAGCGTTCGTTGGCCTTGTAGCGAAGTTTCATGGCTTTAGCCCATATCAGGCGTGCAACGCGGCCCAGCACCGCGTATTCGGGATCGATGCCATTCGAGAAAAAGAACGAGAGATTCGGTGCGAATTTGTCGATGTCCATTCCCCGGGAAACATAATATTCCACGTAAGTGAAACCGTTGGCCAGCGTAAAGGCCAGCTGCGTGATAGGATTGGCGCCGGCTTCGGCAATGTGGTAGCCTGAAATGGAGACCGAATAAAAGTTGCGGATACGCTGGTTGATGAAATATTCCTGCATATCACCCATCAGTTTCAGCGCGAAATCGATCGAGAAGATACAGGTGTTCTGCGCCTGATCCTCCTTGAGGATATCAGCCTGCACGGTTCCTCGCACATGCGAAATTGTTTCTGCTTTTATACGGTCATATACATCGGGAGGCAAAACCTGGTCGCCGGTGATGCCAAGCAGCATAAGTCCCAGTCCGCTGTGACCCTTGGGAAGTGCGCTCTGGTAAGCTGGTCGTTTGGTCCCGCGTTTCTTATAGAAGGTACGGATTTTCTTTTCTGTAGCTTCTGCAAGACCATTGGCAAGGATATATTTTTCACACTGCTGATCGATGGCGGCATTCATGAAATAACCCACCATAGCCGGGGCCGGCCCGTTGATGGTCATGGATACCGAAGTGGCGGCCTCGCAAAGATCGAAACCGGAATAGAGTTTTTTGGCATCGTCGAGGCATGCGATAGAAACACCAGCATTACCGACCTTGCCGTAAATATCGGGACGCAGCCCGGGGTCAGCGCCATACAACGTTACAGAGTCGAAGGCCGTGGAAAGCCTGCGGGCCGGCATGCCTGCCGAAACATAATGAAACCTTTTATTCGTGCGCTCAGGACCACCTTCGCCGGCAAACATCCTGGTCGGATCCTCATTTTCACGTTTAAAGGGGAACACGCCGGCAGCATAAGGAAATTCTCCCGGTACATTCTCGCGCAGGCTCCATTGAAGCACATCGCCCCAGTCATGGTAGCGCGGCATGGCGATCTTCGGAATTTTAAGATGCGAAAGCGTTTCAGTGTATGATGCTACAACGATTTCCTTTCCACGCACGGTATAGGTAAACTTATCGTCGGCATATTTCTTTACCTTTTCAGCCCAGCCTTCGATGATGCGGCGGTTGGCGGGAAGCAGTTTTTCAGCTGTCGCTGCGTAAATACCATCAAGAAGTTCTTTGGCGCCATCGGCAGATGCATCGGCTGGTAAAAGGTTGAGTGCTGTCCTAAGCCCGTGAAGCTGATGTGCCACTTTGGCCTGTTCATCAGACTGGCGGTTATAGCTGCGGACTGTTGCGGCAATTTCGGAAAGATAACGCACCCGGTCGGGAGGAATAATGGTGATTCCGTCTTTGAGAACTTCGGCATTATCAGGCACGGTTCCAAAGATATCGCCGGTCTTTGTGTTCAGCGATTGCACAAGCACTTTATAGAGCGTGTTAACACCATGATCGTTGAAACTGGAGGCCATAGTTCCGAATACGGGCAAGTCATCTGGTTTAGTTGCCCACATCTGGTGGTTACGGGCAAATTGCTTACGTACATCGCGCAGGGCATCGGCAGATCCGCGTTTGTCGGACTTGTTGATGGCAATGATATCAGCAAAATCGAGCATATCGATTTTTTCGAGCTGCGTTGCGGCACCATATTCGGGTGTCATCACATAAAGTGAAATATCGCAGAAGTCAACGATTTCAGTGTCAGACTGGCCGATGCCGGATGTCTCGAGGATAACGAGGTCAAAATTGGCATTTTTTACAATGCACAAAGCATCGCGGATATATTTTGAAAGTGCAAGGTTGGCCTGCCTGGTAGCGAGCGAACGCATATACACACGTGGTGTGTTAATGGAATTCATGCGGATGCGGTCGCCCAGCAAGGCACCGCCAGTCTTGCGTTTGGATGGATCCACCGAAATGATGGCGATGGTTTTCTTCGGGAAATCAGCCAGGAATCGTCTTACCAGCTCATCCACAAGTGATGATTTCCCTGCACCGCCAGTCCCGGTTATTCCAAGAATTGGCGTGTTTTTCTTCCGGCATTCGGTATTCAGCTTTGCCAGCAATGGTTTTACTTCATCGGGAAAATTTTCTGCTGCGGAAATAAGGCGGGCAATAGCCACATGGTCCTGTCCAAGAATGTCTGCAAGCTGAACCCTGATATCACGCCCACTGGGAAAATCAGCTTTCTTTACCAGGTCGTTGATCATTCCTTGCAGACCCATGCGCCGGCCATCATCGGGTGAATAGATGCGTGTGACACCATAAGCCTGCAAGGCTTCAATTTCAGCCGGCAGGATAACGCCGCCGCCTCCGCCGAAGACAAGGATGTGGCTGCAGCCCCGTTCCTTCAGCAGGTCCAGCATATAACGGAAATACTCCATGTGTCCGCCCTGGTATGAGGTAATGGCGATCGCCTGAACATCTTCCTGGATGGCGCAATCCACCACTTCCTGCACCGAGCGGTCGTGGCCCAGGTGAATCACCTCCACACCCGTCGATTGCAGTATCCGCCGCATGATATTGATCGCAGCATCATGCCCGTCAAACAAGGATGCGGCAGTAACGATACGGATATTGTTTTTTGGCTTATAGGGTGTGGTTTCCTGCATTGGGGTTTCTAATTAGGTCTGGCTGTTCAGCTAAAGATACTGAATAAAATAATGATTGCCTTCATTACTTCGAAAATCGAAAATCGTTAATCATTAATTGAAAATCGCCTTTCATGATTGCGATATCAGAAAACTGCGAAATTGCACAATTATGCAACTGCTTAATTGCGGAATTCGGAAATTGTGGAATTCGGAAATTACGTATTACCATTTTCGTAATTACGATTTTCGATATCCGGTATTCATTTCAGGAACCTTAACAATGTTAGCTATTTGTCATAAAAATCGATCATTTTGCGAATCCCGCGTTCGCAGGCAGGGCAAAATTTATTTCCTTTGAAGGAATTCATCAGGCAATCATGTTGGGGCCGGTAAACGCCTTTTGCGACATAACCCCCGCCTTCAAAAACGCCCGTTTTGTCATAATATTTTTGCTCGTCAGGTGTGGGAACAGGTGTTTTTTTATCGATAAGCCCCTTCCACTTCCTTCCAAAATCGACCATCGTCGTCAGGTTGGGTTCCCATGGTTCCACATCCAGCGGATAAAAATCATTATAGGATGTTGATGATGTATAATATTCATCGCCAAGCCCGGCAAAGCCGTGCCCGAATTCATGGATAAATATCTTGGCTGCTGCAGCATTACTGTTCACCGACATGGAATAATGGTTAAATATGGCGCCGCCACCATATTTTGGGGAATTGGTGAGGATGTAAATTTGGTCGTAAGGTGCGTTGGCTGCAAGATCGCGTACATGTTTATTGTCGGTGGTCATCAGGTAGCGTTCGCTGTCGAAGGTGTAGAAACTGGAATTCATCAGTGTGCGGTGCCATACAGAATCGGCAGGGATGTCGGGTCCACTCTCGGGCGATGGCGCAAGAACGGCGCGGATATTAAATTTGTCCTTGTATTCACTGTAAGGCAAAAAAGAGAACAGGTCATCAGCAAATTTCTGGCAATCGCTGATGAATCTCCCCATTTCCATTTCGGTATAACCCTCGGGCAATATCACAATGTCCACTTTCGTGGCCGGATCGCCGCTGACGTAAGTGTCGAAAACAGGATAGGGCATCCGTTTCTTTGGCGAAATGAAATAGATGCCGGGTTTCACGAGGTACTCAAATTTTTTCTGGAAAATGCCTTTAGTATCGCGCGTGTAAAATTCAACACGAACATCTTTTTTGGGATAAGGGATCACGACAGTTTCGCTAAAGCTTTTACGTGTGATTTTGGCTTCTGCGGTGGTTTGCCATTCGTCAAAAAGAGTGCTGTAACCGCGCGAATAAAGCAAAACGTTTCCCGGAACAGAAAAAACCTTTATCTGGTAATTGCCGTAATTCATTGTATCGACCAGGTTAACATGCGATCCGCCCCAGTAAGGCTCTGATCTCAGTTCGTCAATGGAATAGGAATCATCATGGTAAGCGCCGGTATGGATGTAGTCGATACGCAGGGTGCGGTTAAAGAAATAATCGTTAAAATTCACTGAGGACTGAGCAGCAAACGCATAAAAGGTAAGCACGCAGATAAGTAGTTGTCGCATTTTGAAGAATTTTAGGCGACTAAGATAATAAATTTGATGTTTGGTCAACAGAATATGCATGCAGGCGTTGGTTTGGAAGAAAGTATAAACAACTATTCCGGTGCATTGCCAAAGGATATTTCGGTGCGCTGCACCTTCATTTTTCATTGACAATGATTGCGCTATAAATATTGTGGTGCGCTGCACCTGCTATTTCTTATCTTTCATCCGGCTGATAATCCTTTCATAACCCGGACTACCCTTTATTTTTGTGAATGCAGGATCACTTTCGATGCGCTTCAGATCGGTAAACCCAAGGTCCAGGGCTTTGGCAAGGCTCTTAAGTGCTTCGGCTTCATTTCCTCCCACCGCCAGCCATCCGGCCTCAAGGTATGGTGCTTCGGCATTCTGCGGGTCCACCAGCCCATAGATGCTGATCATGCGTCCTGCATTTTCACGGTCACCTGCCTTCAGCGCACCGCTGGCTTGCATATAGGCCGCCAGGCTGAGGTAGCTGAGCACCCGTTTATACATCGTTTGTTCTGACTCACCAATATCTATACCGGCTGAACCTGCCAGGCGTTTTACTTCACCACTCCACCATTTTTCATTTTGCGAGTTCAATGCTTCAGCATAGTACTGTTGCAGCTGTGTTTCTTTTTTGGCAAGACGATCATCTTCTTCAGCCTGTTTTTTTATTGCTGCCGACTGGCTTAATTGGGTTGCCTGCCTGGTAAAAGCACCCACATCTGCCACACCGTTCAAAAATTGCGAAGCTTCCATGCACTTATCATATTCCTCAACGAGTCTGTTTTTAAGGTGAAGACTATCGATTTCCTGCTTGTATTTTCCCATGATCCCACTGACATATGCTTCATCAGCAGGTTTCAATTTCCGGCGCATGGCATCCAGTTCGAGCCAGGTAAAGATGGATGGAATGATGGATGAAGGCGGCCATGCGTGAATGCCATCGAACACCAGCAGGTGATGCACGAATCCTGCGTCTTCAAGCGCCTTGTCGAGGGCTTTCATTTCTGAAAAATTGAAATCGGCATTTCCCACAACACCCAGGTAGCTGAACCTTGTGGTGAGTGGCCTGTCGATTTGCGGGAATCCTGCTGAGCAACCAATCACGCCTGAAATGCCGCCGTTAAAAATGGCAACAGATGCGGCTACGCGGGATCCTCCCGAGAATCCGGCAGTATAAATCCGATTGGTATCGATGGAAAGTCTTTGTAAAATATCCCGGCGCATCAGCTCATATTGCGTCAAGGTTATGTCGAGGGCAATTCCGTTTTTCGAATTGTTGGAACCGGCAACAATGTAACCAAGAAGCTTTGCCTGGGCGCTGAAAAGTTCAACAGCCAATTTCCCAGCTGCATGCGCATCAAAAGCAATGACAAGTGGATAACGCTTCGCCGGATCATAGCTTTTGGGCAGGAACAGCGCATAACTAACATTTGTATCCTGCAAACACGTCACCCGGGAGATTACTTTTCCGGGTGTGAACCTGGATTTTTGTTCATGTTGTTTGTGATTTTTTTCCGGGGAACATGCGGTAAGCTGCAAAAGCAGTAGTGTGAAGAGAGAAGTGATAACAGGTATTTTCCGGTTCATGCGTTTGTATTGAATCTTATCCAATAATACTAACCCCGATCAAATGTCCGATCCCAAAAGATACAGCTGCTGCTGCGAGCCCAAATAAGATCTGACGCCCTCCTGAAAACAGCACTGAACGCCCTGTGAACAGTGTTATGGCGGCTCCGATGGCAAAAAGTCCGACACAGCTGAGTGCCGCGCTACCCACGATGGCCATGTTTCCGGAAAGAAAAAAGTAGGGTATAAGGGGGATGATGGCTCCCATTGCAAAGAGCAGGAATGATGTGAAACCTGCCTCCCAGGCAGAACCTCCCAGATCATCAGGATTAAGGCCCAGTTCGTCACGCACAAGTGCGTCCAGGGCGGTGTCCTTATTGGCCATTACCTGGCCGGCCATTTTTTCGGCCATTTCTTCGCTCAGTCCCCGGGCCTGGTATATGAGCGCCAGTTCTTCAACTTCCTGTTCAGGGGCATTTTCAAGCTCTTCTGCTTCTGTGGCTATTTGTTTTTTATAGAGTTCTCGTGAACTTTGAACCGAAATCCATTCACCCAAAGCCATTGAAATAGAGCCTGCCAGTAATCCAGCGAAGCCAGTCAGCAATATACTCGACTGGCTCACAGCAGCGCCTGCAACACCCATGATTAGATTAAAATTGGAAAGCAGGCCATCGCTGGCGCCAAGAACGGCGGCGCGCAGTGCATTTCCACCTGCGGAACGGTGCCGGCCTTCAAGGCGGGCAAGCATGCTTCCTTCAATGCCACCCTTTGTGGTGGCCCTGATCTGCGATAGCAGCATGGCATGTCCTCTTTCGGACGCAACCATTCCGGTGGCTTCAGGCTGCCCTACATAGTTGTTCGACGCTGAAGATTCGATACCCGAGATGGTGGGGAGTACGGCCTCGATGCCTAAATGTCTGGCGAGCCATATCATGGTGCTTGTTCGCCATGAAGCCTTGAATTTTGGGATGCCTTCACCCCCTGCAAGGATAAGCGTCTCCCATGTCGTGGCATGCTGGCGCTCGGTTTCGGCAAGTTTGTGATAAATTCCTGCAATACGCAGATCCTTTTCTTTTTCCGCCATAGCGTCATACAGCAATGCCCCGTTGAGCTCGTCGTCCCAATTGCCGAGGTACCGCTTGATATCTTTTTTGTTTGCCATTTTCTGCCGCTACTTTAAGTGTAAAGATAGGGTATGAAGTATTATGAACAAAGGAGTTTGACTTGCTTATTGCGATTTATGCCCGGGCCTGTTTTTAGCTCATATCTGCCATCCTTTCATATCAAATATTTTTCACATTTTATGATGTCTCATAAAAAAATGTAATTTTGGCGGAATCGATCATTGAATCATGGAATTACCCTTCACCCTGCCGACGAAAAAAATTATCTTCCTGAATATCAAGCGCCGTGATGCGTTTTGATTGGCCTCTCCCTGCCTGTTCATTTTCGTTTTTTTTACTAATTCTATAATTCTTTTTATATCATGCAATTACCTTTTTCAGAATCATATAAGATCAAAATGGTGGAACCCATCCACCGTAGTTCCAGAGAAGAGCGCGAGCTTTGGATGGAAGAAGCCGGTTACAATCTTTTCAATGTACGCAGCGAGCGGGTTTTTATCGACCTGTTAACCGATTCAGGCACCGGCGCCATGAGCGACCGGCAATGGTCGGAAATGATGCTGGGCGACGAGAGTTATGCCGGAGCTTCATCCTACTATAAATTCAAGAATGCCATAAGTGATATTTTTGGCTTTGAATATGCTTTGCCTACCCACCAGGGTCGTGCAGCAGAAAATGTTCTTTTCTCGGTGCTTGTTCATGAAGGTGATGTAGTCCCGGGGAATTCACATTTCGATACCACCAAGGGGCATATCGAATTCCGCAAAGCCAAAGCAGTTGACTGCACGATTTCCGAAGCTTTCGACACTACGCTCCAACACCCATTTAAAGGGAATGTCGATCTGGATAAACTTGAGGATGTATTGAAAAACACGCCTTCCGGTAAAATTCCAATGATTATCCTTACGATTACCTGCAATTCATCGGGTGGTCAGCCGGTTTCCATGCAGAATATGCGGGAAGTTAGTCATCTGGCAAAAAAATATGGCATTCCTGTTTATTATGATTCTGCAAGGTTTGCCGAGAACGCTTATTTTATCCGTAAACGCGAAAAAGGCTATGAGAAAATGCCAATCCGCGATATCGTTACAGAAATGTTCTCTTATGCCGATGGAATGACGATGAGCAGTAAAAAAGACGCCATTGTGAACATGGGTGGATTTATTGCGCTGCGCGACAAGAACATATACAGGCAGGCAAGTACTTTCAATATCATGTTCGAAGGTTATATTACTTATGGCGGGATGTCGGGCCGTGACATGAATGCGCTGGCCCAGGGCCTTTATGAAGGTACTGAATTCGACTACCTCGAAACACGCGTGGAACAGGTAGCATACCTGGGTAAGAAACTTACGGATTATGGTGTTCCTGTGCAAATGCCTTATGGTGGTCATGCGATTTTTGTGGATGCCAACAGGATTCTTCCGCATATTCCCAAAGAGGAATTTCGTGCCCAGACGCTGGCCGTTGAGGTTTACCTCGAGGGGGGTGTTCGCGGCGTAGAGATTGGCGCCCTGCTGGCCGACCGTGATCCGATGACACGGGAGAACCGTTACCCTGCACTCGAACTGCTCAGACTGGCTATTCCACGCAGGGTTTATACCAATAACCATATGGATTATGTTGCTGCAACAGTGGCTAATGTTTATGAAAGGCGCAACTCCATAAAACATGGTGTATGCATCAAATATGAAGCTCCTATTATGCGTCACTTCACGGTCAAGCTGGAACGTATGGCATATGCATTATAATAGTCAGACTACTGTTTTCTAAAAAATATTTTCATGGAAACCCATAAAAAGCAGGGGCGCTATACGCGTATGCAGGCGCAACTCGCCGGGCTACTCACAAAAACCAACGATCCCGTTGCCAGGATGGCCACTATTTCGGCCATCCTCTACCATAAAATGGATTATTTTTTCTGGTGTGGATTTTACCGGGTCCAGGGCGAACAGCTCATCGTTGGCCCATACCAGGGGCCGGCAGCCTGTCAGGTACTCGAAGGCAGAGGTGTCTGCCTCTCGGCTGTGCAGCATGGTGAAACAATCATAGTGCCCGATGTGGAAAAATTTCCGGGACATATAGCCTGCGATTCGCGGTCGAAATCAGAAATTGTGATACCGGTGCGTAATTCCACTGGGCAGGTTGTTGCTGTATTGGATGTAGATAGCTCTGACATTGACTCGTTTGACGAGACGGATCAGGCTTTTCTTGAAAAGATTGTAGAACAGGTATTTAACACCTGATAATTTTCTAAATTTGCAACCCAATAGCTGAAATGTGAACCTTTTCGACATTGCGTTGCTTGCGATTGCCCTGTCATTCGATTTATCCGGTGTTTGTTTTGCATCCGGAGCCTTGCTGCGTAAAGCAGAAATCGCCGTATTGCTTCGGTTTCTTTTGATCCTGGGCTCAACCCTGGTCATGCTTTCTTTAAGCGGACTCATGGTTGGTGCAACACTTTTTGCCATCGTTGGCGAAGCAGGTCAATGGATTGCCCTCCTTTTGTTTATAGGGACAGGGCTAAAAATCATTTTTGAGTCGCTACAACCAAAAACAGGTGACAGTGCTTTTGCAAAATCAGAAGTAAAAACCATGGTTGTACTGGCTTTGGGTGAAAGTATAAACGCTTTCATTATCACCACGGGTATTGGATTTCTTTTGCCTGATATCCCAAAAGCTTTGCTTTTGATCAGCATAATCTTACTCTTGTTCTCCGCGCTTTGGTTATTTATTGGCAGAAACAAAGGTACTTCTCCTTTTAAATTTCGTTTAGGTACGCTGGGCGGATTAATACTGGTAGCTGCAGGGCTGCACTTACTCATAAAACTCATTTAAGACGCTATATGAACAGTAAAAAATTACTCTTTGTTGCCATCCTGGTTTCATTTAACCTGGTGTATGCTCAGATTCCGACAGGATATTACGATCCTGCGAATGGCCTCACAGGCACTCCACTGCAGCTGGCGCTGCATAATATCATAAAAGGACATACACCACAAACCTATGCAGGATTATGGACGGCTTATCAGACAACAGATAAAAAAGCCGATGGAAAAGTTTGGGATATGTACTCTGATATTCCTGGTGGAACACCACCATACACCTATACATTTTCCATCAATCAATGCGGAAACTACAGCGGCGAAGGCAGTTGTTATAACCGGGAGCATTCATTTCCCAAGAGCTGGTTTGGTGGAGAAGTGAGTCCGATGTATACCGACCTTTTTCATATTGTGCCTACGGATGGTAAAGTAAATGGGATGAGAGACAATTATCCGTATGGTGCAGTTGGCACTGCATCATGGACTTCTCTTAACGGTAGCAAACTTGGCAGTTGCAGTACCCCGGGATATGCAGGTGTTGTTTTTGAACCCATTGATGAATATAAGGGCGATTTTGCCCGGAATTACTTTTACATGGCTGTTCGCTATTATACGGAGGACAGTGGCTGGCCAGGGAGCGATATGGTTCTTGGTGCACAGCCAAGGCCGTGGGCGCTGGCCATGCTGAAGCAGTGGAGCCAGCAGGATCCTGTATCTGTCAAAGAAATTAACAGAAATAATGCTGTTTTTAGCATTCAACATAACCGTAACCCATTCATCGATCATCCGGAATACACTGCGGCTATTTGGGGCGTGAACACGACGATATCCGACCAATATGACAGGTTGCCCATCGTTTCCGTTTATCCCAATCCGGTAGGAAATTCCTGCCAGGTGGATGTTGAAGGGCTCGAAACTAAACCAGATGCCGTATTGATTGTTTATGATATTACCGGCAGGCAGGAAAAAGTTGAGATGCATAAAACCGCTGAGCATTTCTTTTTGAATACCACCACTCTTATGCCAGGCATACATATGCTATGCATTCGGGATGCCAGCGGAAGGGTGATAACGCATACGCGCATCGTCAAATAATAAATTGGACACATAACAAAACAGTAAAGTGACAAAAATACGACTGACAAAAGAATTTAAATTTGAAATGGCACATGCGCTCAAAGGTTACGATGGCCCTTGCAGGCATATTCACGGGCATTCTTACGAACTGATTGTGACCGTTGCAGGTGAACCCGTGAGCGACCCGGCATCGCCGAAGCTCGGCATGGTCATGGATTTTGGCCAGCTCAAGGCTATTGTCCGTCAGGAAATTGTTTCGGAATTTGACCATGCACTTGTGCTGAACAGTGCTTCATCGAGTGAATATTTCCCGCAAATGGATGATCTGTTCGGGAAGCTTATCCCTGTGGATTATCAGCCAACCAGTGAAAACCTGCTGATTGATTATGCAGCAAGGATTAAGGCACAACTACCTGAGCATGTTGAATTAATCAGTATGCTTCTGCGTGAAACTGTTACCTCTTACGCGGAATGGTTTGCATCAGATAATCCCTGATCAAAAATGATTGCTGCTGTTAAATAGAAAAGAGGCCTCCTCCTATGAGAATGGTCTCTTTTCTGTGTTTTCTGAAGCGAGGACGATTTTGTTTGTAGCGTCTTTGTTTTGAAGTGGTAAGCAGGGAAAAAAAGAAGCCGCAATAGAGTTTTGCGAGCGTTGTATAAGTTTTTAGCTGAATAAAGTGTCAGCTAAAAAGATTTTATGACTTGCGGCTCCTGATTCCCATAGTGTAGCATTTGATAGTTGTTGATTCTGACCGAAAGGGTCTTGCCAAAGGCCATTGACTGCAGTTTACAGGACATAACAACTGATAAAATAATTGCTGGTGTGTCGCATGAATTGCCTGCCGTGAATCAACATATCCCGGTAGTAATTACAAAGTTAAGTATAACCAGATGAGATATGATACTAAGAAAAGAAGAATTTATCAACCTGTTTATTAACATTTTTAACTTCCGTTAAAGGACAGGTGGATTTTGTTTAGTAGATCTTTACGGTTAATAGGTTTGGAAAGATAATCATTGCACCCGGCTTCCAGACAATGAGTGCGTTCGTCGGTCATGGCATGAGCTGTCTGTGCTATGATGGTCGTAAAAGGACTAAACAATTTAATCCTGCGGGTTGCTTCATAACCATCTATGATGGGGATCTGTATATCCATTAAGATCAGATCGAAAGAGGTTTCCTGAGCCATATTAACAGCTTCCTGACCGTTCCTTGCATTGTAGAGGTTGGCTTTTGTTTTCGACAGAATGATTTTGAGGAATTTAGCATTCATTTCATCATCTTCAACAATCAGAATATTTTTATCCGACCAGTCGATCGTATTGGGATCAATCGGTTTCATGCTGGCTTCAGTCCTCACAATGGCAGGTTTGTAGGGAATGGTAAAAAAGAAAGTTGAACCTGCGTCTACTTCTGATTCAACCCAGATCTCCCCTCCTAAAGCTTCGATAAGTCCCTTGGATATGGCGAGTCCAAGCCCGGTTCCTCCAAAGGAACGGGTATAGCCATAATCGAGTTGCCTGAACCGCTCAAAGATAGATTCCTGCTTCTCCTTAGGAATGCCAATACCGCTATCGGAAACAAAAAACAGCAGCCTGTTATTGGACTGCAACTTACATCCAAAAGAGATCTGGCCTTTATCGGTGAATTTGATGGCGTTCACCAGCAGATTATTTAATACCTGCTGTAACCGCTGCGGATCGGTAATTATCTCTGCCTGGGGTTGTTCATCGGTTGTATCCAAAGTAATCGTGATCTTCGATTTATCCTCAACTGAGATCAGATCCTGATAGGTGGAGAGCATATCGTTCAGGAACTTGATAATAGGGACTATTGTTTCCTCCACTTCCACCTGGTGGGCTTCAATCTTGGCAATATCGATAATATCGTCGATAAGCCTGAGAAGGCTATCTCCGCTGGAACGGATAATATTCAGGAATTCCTGGCGTTCAGACTGGTCCAGTTCGGTAAAATTCAACAACTCAAGGAATCCCATAATGTGATTCATGGGAGTTCGGATCTCGTGCGACATGCTTGCCAGAAAGGCCGTTTTTAATTGGTCTGATTCTTCAGCTTTTTCTTTGGCCCGGGTCAGTTCCTGCTCGTCTTTTTTACGGTGTATCGCATTGGCAATAATTTGCCCCGTTAAAGTAAAAACATGAACAAAATCGTCTGTCCAGTCAATATGCTGTTGTGTAGCATCAAAGCCAATATACCCTATATACTTTTCGTGAACCGAAAAAGGAATGTAGATTAACGACTTCACTTCCAGCAAATCGAGCATTTCATTTACCATCCGGTTTTGCGGGGTGGTGACTACATCACTGCGATGAAGTTTTATCAGCTTTCCCGCTCTGAGCGATTCAGGAAGGTCCTGGCTGTATGCGGATTCAAAATAACTATAGAGCCCTTTTCTGGGTAATACAGTCTCATCAAACCATTCGTGCGTCAATTCAAGCTTATTGTTCTCTTCGTTGAGCAATAAGATATAACCACGCTCTACATTGCTCGACCGGGCTGCAAACTGCAATGCCCGCATAATGGCATCATCAATTTCAAATATGGGAAGGTTGATGAAATCGGAAGATATCTTGCTGATAAATTCGATAAAATCTATCCGGCGTTTTTGGAGAATTTCGGCATTCTTACGCTGGGAAATATCGCGAACAATGGCCTGAAGATAATATTCGCCCTTTAGCGCTATGCGGTTAAGAAGTATTTCAACATGAAATGACGTACCATCAAAGCGTTTGAAGAGCCATTCGAAGAACTGTGATGTTCCCGTATAGGCAGCCTGAAAAAACTGATTTGCTTTAACGATTGAATCCTGACCATCAGGTTGTGTTTCGGGGTTAAACACTAACACTGGCTTTCCGATAATATCCTCGCGCAAGCAATTAAAAATAGCCAGCGTCGATTCATTACAATCAATGAACAGGTCATCTTTAATCAGGAAAATTGCATCTGTGGTCGACTCGAACAGCGTGCGGTATTTGGTTTGGCTTTCGATGAGGTTTTCCTGACCCTTTTTCCATGCTGTGATGTCGCGGTATATGGCATAAACGGCCAAATCACCATCTTTCATCCTGATTGGAACACCATGGATAGAAACATTTATGGGTGTGTTATCTTTGCGATAACGTATGGTTTCAAGCGTGGCTTTGTCACCCAATCCAATGCGTTTAGTAAGTTCAGCGGCTTCAGCAAGGAACTCACCCCTGGTGAGTATCTCATCAATATTACAGCCCTTGAGTTCCTGTTCGGAATATTGGAATAAGCGCGTAAACTCCTGATTTGCCCTGTGAACAATGCTTTGACTGTCAACGAGTAATATAGCTTCGGGCGAGCATTCAAATAACTCGTTTGCCAGGTCAGAGATAGATCTGACATTAGAAACAGGAATTTTATTTGTTTGCAAAGGCTTTCGTTTTTCCTCCGGTGAAATTTCACCATTCGGCTGCATTCCATTCAGATGCTGGTCTAACATATCAGTTGTATTAACACATACTAGATAGATCAGAAAGGTAACTCTAATCTCAACATACTGCTAAGTTAAGTATAAAATCAGGTTAATGACATCAAGATATAAAAAGTAACAAATTCCTTCAGAATATAAATGCAATGGCTCCCGGGATATTCATCCGGGAGCCAGGTATTTTATAAGTCAACCTTATTTAATGCTTCAAAGCCATTTTGTTAGTCTTTCTTCTTTTTAGCCTGATTTTTAGTTCATAGGCAATGATGTACATGGCCGGAACAAAAATAAGCGTCAGGAAAGTAGCAAAACTAAGCCCGAAGATGATGGTCCAGGAGAGCGGTCCCCAGAACATCACATTGTCGCCGCCGACATGTATCTGCGGGTTCAGATGGGTAAAGAGTGTTTCAAAATTGATATTGAATCCCACCGCAAGTGGCACAAGTCCCAGGATAGTAGCCGTTGCTGTAAGAATCACAGGAGTGATACGTATTTTTCCGGCCTGAATGATGGCTTCCCGCGTTTTAAGTCCACGCTCTTTCAGTGTATCGATGAACTCCACAATCAAAATTCCGTTGCGCACTACGATGCCTCCAAGAGCTACAATACCCAAACCGGTCATGATGATGGAAATTGACATGTTGAAGATTACAATACCCAACAGCACACCGATCACACTAAAGATTACTTCGCTCAGGATAATCACAGTCTTACTCAGGGAGTTAAACTGCGTGATGAGGATGAAGAAAATCAGGCCAATGGCAATCAGCATGGCTTTTCCCAGGAATGCAGAGGTTTCCGCCTGGTCTTCCTGTTCTCCGGTGAGTTTTATTTGCACACCCTCACGTTTTGGAAAATCTGCTGCAAGTTTCTTGACCTGTGCAACGATTTCATTCGCGGTGTAACCTGTCATCACGCCGCTCGACAGGGTGATGATCCTTTTGAGGTTTTGCCGTTTGATGCCACCATAAGAATCCACATATTCAATCGATGCGACTGACGATAATGGAATCTGACGTAAGAGGCCTGAATTCATATCTCGGTAGGTGATCTTAAGATTTATCAGGTTATTGATATTTGTGCGGGTATCCAGAGAATAACGGAGTTGTATCGGGAATTCATCCTCGTCCATTTTATACTTGGAAACTTCTTTCCCCAGGACGGCAGTGCGAATTTCCATGGCAATCTGCCCTGTGCTGATACCTTCCTGGTTGGCGCGCTGGCGGTCGATTTTTATCCCAATTTCGGGTTTGTTTTCCTGGAAATCGCTCTTTAGGTCTTCAATACCGGGGATCTGAAGTGAATCGAGGTAATTCTTAAAAGCACCCGCATCAGCAATAAGATCGTTCATATTCTCAGCAGTGATCTCTATATTGATTGGCTTTCCCGTAGGAGGGCCGGAACGGTTTTTTTCGGTGGTTATTTCAGCGCCGGGCAGGTCTCTCATTTCTTTTCGGATCTTGTCGAGATAGTCATTGGTGTTAATGCCTATACGATTCTTGTACTCCACAAAGTTGATGGTTACCTTTCCTTTTTCAGAACTGAGATTGCGGCTAAAATCCATTTCATCCCCAGCTCCAAGTGCAATATTTGTGATAATCGATTCAACGTCCGGGTTGTTTTTGCCAAGCACCTTTGTAACGCGTTTTTCCACGATTTTTGTCACGGAGTCTGTGACAACCTGGTCGGTCCCGACGGGCATTTTCACCATGACATTGATGCTGTTCGGCATGTTATCAGGAAAAAACAAAACCTTAGGACTGCGTATTCCGGTGGCAACGATGGTCAGGAAAAACAATGCGATAACTCCGCCAAGCAGGTACCAGGGATGGTTCCCACGGATGAAGAACCGGAGCGTTCTTTCATATTGTTTCATGAACCATGGCCAGCCACTGCCTTGCCACCAATGAATGTATGGATTTAATATGGTGTGAAAGAAAACTACCATGAGGGCTGCGAACACTAAGAAGTTCCCGATGCCAAAAGCTGCCAAGCTGTGATTTACAGCATAAACAGCATAAAAGATTAGCGCCAGTCCAAGCGAAACAAGTACCTCTATCGACATCCTCTTTTTGTAATGTCTGTTTTCAGGTGCATCGTATTCATGTTTCATGAATGAAATGGCGAACACAGGATTGATGATATAAGCTACAAAAAGTGATGCAAACAGTGTGATGATAAGCGTCACAGGAATATAGAACATGAATTTGCCAACAATGCCAGGCCAGAACGCCAGGGGGAAGAATGGTGCCAGCGTGGTAAGCGTTCCCGACAAGATGGGCAAAAACACCTCCCCGGCCGCTCGTTTGGCCGCAATGATAATATTGGGTTCCTTCTGATGCGTTCGGTGAATATTCTCAATGACTACTATAGCATCATCCACCACAATTCCTAAGGCAAAGATCAATCCGAACATGACAATCATATTCATGGTAAATCCCAGCGCGGGCATTACCATAAAGGCTATCGCCATGGAAAGCGGAACAGCCAGTCCGACGAAGAACGCATTGGTAAATCCCATAAAAAACATAAGCACCAGGGTAACCAGGATCATACCTATAATGATGGTATTGTTAAGTTCTTCCAGCGTATTGCGTGTGTAACGCGACTGCTCACCGGTGAGGGATACTTTCAGGTCGGCAGGAAATTCTTTGTTTATAAGTTCGTTATTAAGAATGTTCTTGATTTTATCGGAAGCTTCAAGCAGATTTTTCCCACTTTTCTTCACCACATTAAGCGTAATGACATTCAGGCCGTTCAGGCGCGAAAAACTCTCCTGTTCCTTAAATGTATCCTTTACTTCGGCAACATCTTTAAGGTATACAGAAGCTCCGCTCGATGACTTTATCACAATATTCTTAATCATTTCGAGGTTGGTAAACTGTCCCTCTACACGAATGGATCTTTTCATGCCGAATGTGCTGATATTGCCGGCTGAAATGGTAAGGTTTTCAGAGGCAACTGCACGATCTATATCCGTAAGGGTTACACTTGCAGCCTGGGCTTTATACATATCCACATTGATCTGGATCTCACGCTCGAGTGCACCTACAATATCCACACGGGTGATTTCATTGAGTGATTCAATATGGTCCTGTGCAATGTCTGCGTACTTTTTAAGCTGATCGAGGTCGTAGTTCCCTGAGATCTGGATAAACATGATGGGAATTTCCGCGAAATCGATATCCATTACATCCGGATCCTTGAGCAGGTTGTTCGGCAGGTCGGCTTTACTCTTGTCAACCGCATCTTTTACACGCTGTTTTGCTTCCGGAACCTGCACATCTGTATTGAACTCTATGGCTATTGAAGAGAAATCCTGAAGGGAGTTGCTGGTGATCTTCTTTACACCGGCTATACCTTTCAATTGCTTTTCAATGGGACGCGTAACAAGGTTCTCCATATCAACGGGCGACGTGCCGGGATAAACCGTATTTACCAGGATGGTTGGGATTACGATCTCGGGGAACTGCTCCTTTGGGATACTGCGGTAGCTGCTGATGCCCAGTAAGGTGATGAAAACAGCCAGCACATAAATGCTGGTTTTGTTATCAATAGCCCAGCTCGTCGCAAAAAACTCTTTGAAATTATTTTTCTTCATAATGATGTAGTCCTAAAATTATTTAAACCTTACAGATGGTATGGGTTATATTAGTTGATCTGGATGGATTCTCCATCGATAAGGCTGTTAAATCCTGTGGTGATAATTTTTTCGCCGGCCGTTACTCCTTTTGTGATTTCGGCCAGTCCGTTGTAAATATTGCCAACCGTAACAGGCAATCTACGGGCAACCAATTTCCCGTTTTCTTCCTTGGCAATGTAGATGTATTTGCCTGACTGGGAATCGCGGATGAGTGTAACAGGCACACTGAATGCCGAAGGATTCCGGTAATCGTTGATTTTCACAACTGCCATCATGTTGGCGCGATACTCCACTTTACTGGGGCCCAACTTTACCTCACACAGGAATGTGCGGTTCACCGGGTTGATATATTTACTTGTAAAACGGATTTGAGAACTAATTTCGGTATTAAAATCGGGGAAAAATACAATAACCTTGTTGCCTGGTTTTACCTTAGGCCCATATACTTCAGCAATTTCAGCCACTACTTTAGCACTTGAAAAATTAACCACACGAACGGCAGGCAGTCCGGGCGAAGCGAGCTGTCCTACTTTCAGGTTAACTTCTTCCACGCTGCCATTGATCGGCGATTTTATGCGGGTCATTTCAACCTGGTCCTTCAGTGCAGCAAGGTTCTTCTCCAGACTTTCCATATTATTCTTTGCAGTAAGGTATTGCACTTCGCTGCCAATCTGCTGGTCCCACAATGCTTTCTGTTTCTTGTATAAATTGGTTGCGAAAGCAAGTTGTTGCTTCAGGTTATCAACCTGTTGCTGCAGCACGCTGTTATCCAGTTGAGCAAGTACCTGTCCCTTGTGAACGGCATCACCTTCTTTCACATATACGGCAGTTATGGTTCCCGGCATTTGTGCTGAAACGGCAATATTGTCCTGTCCATCTACTTTGCCCTGCACTTCAAGGTAATGATTGAATTCTGAAGAAACTGCTTCCGTGACAGTAACGCTGGTTACCTTGCTCTTAGAAGTAGTATCGCTGACTTTTAATTCGGTTTCCAGCGACCTGATCTTTAAAGATAATTCGTCGTGTTGCTTTTTCAGCTGGGCGAGTTCAGCTTTTTTATCAACGGTACTGCTGCAAGCGACTGCAATCAATAAGAGTGCGGTGAAAAATATGGTTTTATTCAAGGCTTTCATTGTATATGTGTTTTTAATTTTATGACTAGAGGTTATTTGCTAATTTATCAAGTTTGTTTTTTGCTGTAATCAGCGAATACATTGCATTGTAATAGTTAGATTGTGAGGTCAGATACTGGTTTTGTACATTGGTCAGATCGAGACTTGAAGAGAGACCTTCCTTATATTTGATGAGGGTTTTATCGTATATCCTGCTGGTTAGCTCAATATTCTTCTTCTCGTTCATAAATTTCTCATAGGCAGTGGTCATTTCATTGCGGGCATTGATATATTGCAACTGCAATCCATTTGCAACATCATTCTTTGTATTTGTAATTTTTTCAAGCTCAAGCCGGCGCTGCTGGACTTTTACAATCCTTTGACCGCTCGAAAACAGGGGAATGTTCATCGTAAGCTGAAATACATCCGTGGGTGCAAAATCAAATGCCGGCTTATTTACTTTTTCAGTGTGGCTGTAAACGGCAGCCAAAGAAGGAAGATATGTGCTTTTCTCACGTTTCAGGTTGAGGGTGCCGACCGTTTCCTGAATGCTCATGATTTGATAATCAATATTATTTTCAATATTGAACTTTGCCGTAAGAACAGATTCCAGGTTCATGGGTCCGGCAGTGCTCTCAAGATCGTCAGTTAAAATAATCTGGGTATCAAATGAAAGACCAAGCTGGAATTTAAGCAGGTCACGCGATGCATCGACCTGACGCTTAAGTGAATTAACGCCATTGGTAAGATTAAGGCTGGTAAGCTCAATCTGGTCAACATCGGTATTTTCAATGAATCCCTGCCTGTTCATTTCCTGCATGTCGGAAAGTGTTTTCTTCAGGTTGTCCAACGACTTCTCCAGCGTTATTTTAGTCTGTTCAAGCACCAGTACAAGGCTATAGGTATTGCTGACCGATTCTTTAAGTTCGAGTTCGGTTTTCTTCTGACTTTGTTCTGCTATCTTGTAAAAAACCTTTGCAGCCTGCAAACCAACCAGGTATTCGCCGCTAAAAACCAATTGCGACACTGCGATATTTAAGGTTGTATTATCCTTAACACCCAGTGCAATGGGATCAGATGCTTTAAAACCCAGGTAAACATTTTTGTTTGTTACATCACCGGAGGTTAGTATACTGCCATCAGGCAGTTTTGTTTCCAGGGTAGTTGTTCCTCCCAGGCTTAAAACCGGGACTTTGAATAAATGCTGGTAGCTGCCCTGGGCATTGATTTGGGGTAAGCCTATGGCTGTGGTTTCCCATATTTTTTTATGTGCAAGCTGCAGATCCAGGACAGAATTCTTTGCATTTACATTATTTACAATGGCATAATCCTGTGCCTGCTTAAGGCTGAATTTCATCGGCGCCCCCTGCTGCTGGGCGTTCACCCCGGCAGGCAACACCAATGCAACCAATGCACAGACCCGGAAAAGAAAAGCGTAATTTTTCATGTAGTAATAATTTTTATGTTTATGGTCACATCGAATAAGTCATGATGAAGATTATTAACCGCTTTTAAGTGTGATTTAACAATCAGGACTATTTATTTCTTTCTTTATTCTATATTAAAGTTTAGATATTGTTGTTGTTTTTCATAGTAGGCGAGACCTGTTGCATTACAAATACCCCTGATATGATTGTCGAACATCACATGGAATACCCTGGCATAGTGTGCGACGTCACTGGCCATGGAAGCCAGGAAAGTCGGATCATGCACATCTTCAAGCTTCTGAACATACAGACGGGCCACAAGATCTACGTCCATGTCATCACGGTATAACCCCTCAGATATTCCCTTGTTTATGTTAATTCTGATGTGGTTAAAGATGGCAATCATCTTTGATTCATAATGTTTTTTATAAATTTCGGGGTAATACTTTTGGAGATCAAATATGAGCGCAGGATTGAAATTTTGCATATCAAGGCATACTTTTCTGCTGACCGACAATAACTGATCAATGGCATTTTGCTGGCCTTCCGTGAATTCATTCACGGCTTTATCGTGCTCGACAAAGGTGTTTTGCAGGATGCGCGCAATGAGGTCAGGCTTGCTGTCAACATATTGGTAGAGGGTCTTTTTCGACATACCTAATTCACGGCATATGTCATCCATAGACAAACTCCTGATACCATATTTGATAAAAAGCCTGGCGCTTTCACGCAGGATTTTTCCAAGTTTCTCGTCCATTAATTTTGAGGATGCTAATTTGAAATCGGGTGCAAAGGTAAACAAACGATACGATAAATACGCGAAACGTTTATATTGTTTCCGGAGGGCGAAATATTTTAAATTTTTGTGTTGTTTAGACGCGGGAAATAGCTGCCGGTTACATGAGCACCTGTTGAAAACAGCGGATTGGAAGCCGGTACGGCAACCCAAGCATTGCATTTAATTCCTAAAGAGCAGTGGAGCAGGAACCGGATTATTTCCGTTTCAACCTGGGTGTGTGATTAAGTAAACTGTTGAAGATAGTGAGCAGAAGCATAAAAGCGCCCGCCCATAGCGATGCCCTGGCAATATAATCGCCATGGCGCACATAAAAGGTAATCATGTTGTTGGTGTTAATGGTTTGCTTGATTACTGCAGGTACCCAATATGCAGTTGCCTGCGAAACATCTCCGCGCTGGTTGATAAAGGCTGATGTTCCGGTATTGGCGGAACGGGCAACACTCCTTCTGGTTTCTATGGCCCTGAGTACCGAAAACAGAAAATGCTGGCGATGGCCGGCAGTATTGCCCCACCAGCCGTCATTGGTAATCACAAATATGGCATTTGCCCCGTTGCGGACAAACTCAGCAATAAATTCACCATAAGCTGATTCATAGCAAATGGTTGGTGCAATTTTGATGCCGCTGGAGGCTTTAAAAGGCGTGCGTTCAGGATCGGTTGCCAGCGAACCTACAGTTCCCCCGAGATTAATGGCATATTTTTCGGCAAACTTGAAGAATTTAGGATAAGGCATCATTTCAACACCAGGGGTTAACCGCGATTTGTGATAACGCTGCAAACGGCTGCCTGAATCGCAAAAAAGTGCTGTATTATAGGCATCATAATACTTATCCACATCAGAAAATTTTCGCGCTGTTTGCGAAAGCTTTTCTCCGGGCTGAAATAGCTTACGCGATGAAATGCCGATAACAAGGGCTATATGCTTGTGTTTGCTGATGTATTGACGTATTATTCCTGCACTTTCTGACAAACCGATCTGGTCTTCCCATACATATTCCTGAATGGCACTTTCGGGAGCTACAACATAATCCGTAAGGCTGTCGGTTTTTTCATCGGCAAGTTTCAGGATGCGGCCAAGAACTTCTGCTGGCGGAGCACTATATTGTTCTTTATACGGGTCGATATTGGGCTGCACAACAACCACCGAGATCGGGGATTTGACTTCCTGATAGTTGCTGTATATGAACAATGATGCAAAAACAGGCACAATAATAAGCACTACTGCGATGGTACCATGCGTATAAAAACCTTTGCCCGGAATACGTGTTTTTATCAGATCCCTGACGGCAATAAAAATAAAAATATTGACAACCAGTATCCAGAGCGATCCGCCAAAAGTACCGGTGTATTCATACCATTGAATCCATTTGTGAAAATTGGCAAAGCCATTGCCCAGGTTCAGCCATGGCCAGTTAAGGTCCCAGTGAAGATGCAGATATTCGAATGAAAGCCAGTATGCAATAAGTGCCAGGTAGCTGTGTATGCCCGGTTTCATGCTGCGCCGGGAAATGTGAAAAAGCGTAAACACCATCGTCATGAAGAGGGAATTCAGAAAAATGGCAGCAATGGCACCTTCCAATGTTGAATTATAAATCCAGTAGGTTGTGAGTAAATTCCATATTACAAATGCCGGAAAGCTATACCAGGTGATAGCAAATCTACTGTTCTCAGCCCTGTTTTCCCAGAAATGATTTTCGATGAGTAGCAATGGAACAAATCCAAGGAATAATAGTGGCGCAAAACCACCGGCAGGCCATCCAAAACTGAGTAATAATCCCGAAGCAAGAGAGAGTAACAGTAATTGATATCGTTTCATTCTATTGAAATGTGATTTTAAAGTCTGGAAAGGTCAATACAGAAAACTATTGTATGGATAACGCACCACGTGTACTTTTTTAACTTCTTCATAAAGCATGGAACGCAAGTCGTTGAGGTTTGACTTTTGTTTGGCCGAAATAAAAACTGCCGGGATGTTGGCTTTTGCCATCCAGGTGTTTTTCATTTCTTCGAGTGTAAGGCGGGTATTGGTATTGGTAAGATCGAACGGGTCAACTTCCACAAGCGGGTATGCATCTATCTTATTAAATACGATGATCACCGGCTTATCGCCAACCTTCATATCGCTCAGGGTTTGCTTCACCACGTTGATCTGCTCTTCAAATCCCGGGTGTGAAATATCCACAACATGAATCAAGAGATCAGCCTCACGCACTTCATCGAGCGTTGATTTGAAGGATTCGACCAGGTGATGGGGGAGTTTCCGGATGAATCCGACAGTATCTGTGAGCAGGAAAGGAAGGTTTTCGATCACCATCTTGCGCACGGTAGTATCAAGCGTAGCAAATAATTTATTTTCTGCAAAAACATCCGATTTACTCAATACATTCATGAGCGTGGATTTCCCCGCATTGGTATAACCAACCAGGGCTACACGAACAAAATCCTCACGGCTTTTGCGCTGTGTAATTTTCTGCTTGTCGATAGTCTTAAGCTTATCTTTAAGATAGATGATTCTTTCTCGAATGATCCGCCGGTCAGTTTCAATTTCTTTTTCTCCCGGACCGCGCATTCCCATTCCTCCGCGCTGCTTGGTAAGGTGGGTCCACATGCGCGTAAGACGTGGCAGCATATATTCATACTGTGCCAGTTCAACCTGGGTTTTTGCAGTGGTGGTGCGTGCGCGATGGGCGAAGATGTCCAGAATCAATGAAGTGCGATCCATGATCTTGCACTCAAACGCTTTCTCAAGGTTGCGGATCTGCGAAGGACTTAGTTCATCATCGCAAACAACGGCATCGATTTTCTCGGCTTTTACATATTCGGTGATTTCCTGCAACTTTCCTGAACCAACGAAGGTCCGGTTGTCAGGGTTATCAAGCCTTTGCGTAAAACGCTTTGCAGGAATTGCACCAGCTGTTTCCAGCAGGAACTCCAGTTCGTCCAGGTATTCATTTGCCTGCAGTTCGGTAACGCGGGAAGTAATAATGCCGATTAAAACAGCTTTTTCACTTACAGGAGAAGTATCATTCATAGAAAACTATCGAAAACATATTATAGTGCAAAGGTAACGATTCAGGTGTCACTATCATTGTTTAAAGGTATACACTGGATTCCCTTATACCTATTGGCTTTTACATGATGCCTAATGCCTATTGCCTATTGCCTGATTTAGAACTCCCTGATCCCGATAATATGCCGCACTTCGCGCATTGTGGCAGAGGCACTTTCGTTCGCTTTTTCGGCGCCGCGACGTACCACTTTTTGCAGGTAGGCGTTATCTCCGGATATTTCGTTGATCTTCAGGCGAAGTGGGGTGGTGAAATTGATGATGTCCTCAGCAAGTTGCTTTTTCATATCACCATAACGGATCGTGCAGCCATTATAGAGCGTTTCGAAATGCTCCAGCGTATCAGGAGCCGAGACCGCCTTCATCAAACCAAAGAGATTTTCGATGGCTTGTGGTTTTGCCTGGTTAGGAGCAGTAGGACCGCTGTCGCTTACCGCACGCATAACTTTTTTGCGGATAACCTCCGGCTCATCTACCAGGAATATGGCATTGCCTTCGCTTTCCGATTTACCCATTTTAGCGCTCCCGTCGAGCCCCGGAATTTTAACCAGTTCTTCACCAAAGTTAAAGGCAACAGGCTCAGGAAACAAATCTACTTTATACAGGCGGTTGAAACGGTTTGCAAACGTGCGGGCCATCTCCAGGTGCTGTTCCTGATCCTTGCCCACGGGTACTTTGGTGGCCTTATGGATGATCACGTCGGCAGCCATAAGTGTGGGATAAGTGAGCAGTCCGGCATTCACGTTATCGGGTTGTTGACGGATTTTGTCCTTGAAAGATGTTACCCGCTCCAATTCGCCCAGATAGGCATTCATGTTCAGCAGCAGGTATAGTTCTGTTATCTGCGGTACATCAGATTGTACGTAGAGTGTGGCTTTTTCAGGATCAAGGCCCGAAGCAAGGTATTCGGCAAGGATGCTTTTTACATTGCCATGCAGATCGGCAGGTGTAGGATGTGTGGTAAGTGAATGATAATCGGCAACGAAAAAGAAGCAATCATGCTCCTCCTGCATCTTTACAAAATTTTGCATCGCCCCGAAATAATTCCCGAGGTGCAGATGTCCTGTGGGCCTGATGCCGCTGACAACAATTTCCTTCATGTAACTGTATGATTAAAAAGACTTACTACTGTTTCTATAAGGAATTCACATGGATAAAGCAATGGCTGTAAAGTTCTGAATCAAATTGATGCCACAATTGAATGCCTTCTCAGAAAGCAACCTTAAACGTTTTAATGAAATTGAACGCAATCCGCTTCCCTTCATAAACGGGGCAGCCTTTTTAGGAATGTGACAAGTTCTGAGCACATGGCTCGCTGTTGCATGCCGGCCAGGTCAGCATATTTACAGCTTGATCTCGTCCTTGTGCTGGTTAAAGAAATGGTATTCGAGCAAATGGTATGAGCTCACAGGGACTATCCGGATCCATTTTTTGTACTTCAAGAACCATTTAACCTGTACGGACATGAGGCCATGTTTAAGCCAGGCATAAACATAGGGATGAACGGCAACCTTGAGCCATGACTCATTTTGGTCCTTCAGCAGGTAAGAGATATTGTTTTCTATCTCATCGGCGAGCAGGATGCTTGGCTTAATTTCCCCGCTGCCATCACAGGCCGGACATTTTTCAAGGATTTTTACGCTCATTTCAGGGCGCACACGCTGGCGGGTTATCTGAACAAGTCCGAATTTGCTCGGGGGAAGAACGGAATGTTTGGCATGATCGCGTGCCATTTCGTCCTTCATGTGCTGATATAGTTTACGGCGGTTTCCACCTTCGTGCATATCGATAAAGTCGATCACGATAATGCCACCCATATCGCGTAACCTCAATTGGCGGGCGATTTCCGTAGCAGCCTCAATATTTACGGCGAGTGCATTTTCTTCCTGGCTTATTTCGGAATTAACGCGGTGACCACTGTTCACGTCGATGACGTGCAGGGCTTCTGTATGTTCGATGATCAGATAAACACCGCTGCGGATCGTAACTATTTTGCCAAAAGCATTCTTAATTTGCTTTTCAACACTAAAGTTCTCGAAAATAGGGATTTTGCCCTTGTAGAGCTTAACAATATCTACTTTGTCAGGTGCAAATGTGCCGATATAGTTGCGAACTTCCTCATACATGACAGGGTCGTTCACATGAATATTGTTGAACGATTCGTTCAGCAGGTCGCGCAGGATGGCTGAGGTGCGGTCGATTTCGCTTACGATTTTCTGAGGAGCCTTGGTATTCACCAGTTTAGCCGCAACTGCTTCCCATTTGGAAATCAGGTGTGACAGATCAGCATCGAGGTCGGCAACTTTCTTGTTTTCGGCCACGGTGCGGATAATTACGCCGTAATTTTTTGGTTTTATGCTGCTGATAAGCCTTTTGAGCCTGTTGCGCTCCTCAATACTTTTGATTTTCTGCGACACTGAAATGCGGTCGGAGAAAGGAACCAGTACCAGGTAGCGGCCTGCAAAAGATATTTCGGACGAAACCCTGGGGCCTTTCGTTGAAATGGGTTCTTTGGCGATCTGAATCAGGATTTGCTGATTCGGGCTTACAACACTGGAAATTTTGCCGGTTTTCTCTATGGGTGCTTCTCCGGAAAATTCGGGCATGGAAATCTGCACCGGTTTGCCTGAAAAAGCAAGTTTGGTATATTTTATCAGGGAATTAACCTGAGGTCCAAGGTCGAGATAATGAAGAAAAGCATCTTTTTCGTATCCAACATCAACAAAAGCTGCATTCAGGCCCGGCATGATCTTTTTGACCCTGCCAAGATATACATCGCCGACGGAAAAATTATTGTTAGTCTTTTCTTTATTGAGTTCAACGAGTACCTTATCTTCGAGCAACGCTATGGTAACTTCCGAAGGATTTGCGTCAATGATCAGTTCCTTATTCACTGTAGAATCATTTTTTCTTTTACGCTACTGTAATTATCACGCTATATATACGGTTTGAATGTATCTTGAGGTAAGACAGCAGGAGTGTATATAATCATCACATGAAGCCCGGATGGGACATCATGTGATGAATGGGGTTAGGATAGCAAAAAAGCTATTATTTCTTTTTGTGGCGATTCTTCCTTAAGCGCTTTTTCCGCTTGTGTGTAGCCATTTTGTGTCGTTTTCTCTTCTTTCCGCTTGGCATAATGCAATGTATTAGGTATTGTGAAAATTATTTAACTTTCTGTTTGACGCTGCTTACAAAAGTTTTTGCAGGCTTGAAAGCAGGAATACTGTGAGCTGGGATGATAAGTGTGGTGTTTTTTGAAATATTCCTTCCGGTTTTTTCAGCCCTACGTTTGATTGTAAAACTTCCGAATCCTCTCAGATAAACGTTTTCACCATCTGCGAGTGAATTTTTCACTGCGTCCATAAACGCTTCAACGGTTTGTTGAACTGCCACTTTTTCGATGTTTGTTTTATTAGCAATGTCAGCTACTATTTCTGCCTTTGTCATCTTAAAATTTGTTTAATGATTTGATAATAAATTTTTTAACGGGCTGCAAATATAAAAGAATTTTAACTTACAAAGGGTAAAACGCTATATTTTTTATTTCTGATGCGCTCTTCGTAGCTTTGTTGCCTCCATGGAAATCGACAGCATACTTATAAACTGGTATAAGGCGCATAAACGCCTTTTGCCCTGGCGGGAATCGTCTGATCCTTACATTGTTTGGGTATCGGAGATAATTCTTCAGCAAACGCGCGTCGATCAAGGATTGGAATACTTCAATCGCTTTGTCGAACGTTTCCCGGATGTTTTTTCCCTCGCATGCGCCGAAGAACAGGAAGTGCTGCGATACTGGCAAGGACTGGGCTATTATTCCAGGGCACGCAACATGCAGGTTGCAGCCAGGAAAATCGTACAGGAGTTAAGAGGGATTTTTCCAAAATCGTACAGCGAATTATTGAAGCTCAAAGGGATTGGCCCTTACACTGCCGCAGCCATTGCGTCTATTTGTTTCGGCGAAGCCTGCCCTGTGGTAGATGGTAATGTGATGCGTGTAATGGCAAGGTATTTCGGCATAACAGCTGCCGTAAACAGGCCTGAAGGGTATAGGGCTGTTTATGAAGTTGCGCTTCAGTTAATCGATCATAAGCAGGCAGGGATATTTAATCAGGCCATGATGGAATTTGGAGCCCTGCACTGCACGCCCAGGAACCCATTATGTGAATCGTGTCCCATACAGGCTAGTTGCGATGCTTTCCATACAAAGCGTACAGACATGCTGCCTGTAAAAATAAAACTTGCCAGGCCGCGCGACAGGTACTTCTATTACCTCGCTATCCTTACAAAAAATGTACAGGGCCAAAAGGAAATCTATCTGCATAAAAGAACAGGTAACGATATCTGGAAAGGAATGTATGAATTACCCCTGATCGAACTTTCTTCAGCCATGGAAGCTGAAAATCTCTTTTTATCACCAGGGTGGCAAACCATTTTTGGAGCACAACCTCTGAAGATACTGGCATATTCCGATGCATACAAACACCAGCTGACCCATCAAACCATTTATACCCGTTTCGTTTCTGTTCAGGCGGAAGCCCCCCCCGCTGGAAGTGATGAATGGTTGCATGTTGACATCAACAACCTTCCGGATTACCCCCTGCCCCGGCTGATCGACAAATACCTTAAGCATGAGGGCATCATACAGTGATGTGCCATTGCCTGATGACTGTTTGAAGTGCCTAAAGTTGGAAGTTAAAATTATGATTAATTTCCGCCTTTTCATTTGCTATAAGGTGTATTAATTCATTATATTTGCGTACAGTTCATGCAATTTGTCAACATAAAACCAAAACATTATGGCAGGGGTTAATAGAGTGATTTTGATCGGGAACCTGGGCAAGGATCCTGAGGTTCAAACCTTCGATAATGGCATAAAAAAAGCCACATTTTCACTGGCGACAACCGAAAAATTCAAAAACAAAGAAGGTGTTCTTACCGAGGAAACCGAGTGGCACAAAGTGGTGGTTTGGCGAAAACTGGCCGAAACAGCCGAAGCATATCTTCACAAGGGGAGCCTGCTCTTTGTTGAGGGCCGGTTGCGCACCCACAGCTGGGATGATAAGGACGGGAATAAACGTTACACAACCGAAGTTATCGCTGATACCTTTACCATGTTGGGCCCGCGTAAAGATCAGGGCGGAAATGGTGAACCTGTCAACGATCACGTGCAGGAAGCCCCGTCCGCTCCGGTCGACGACGACCTGCCATTTTAAGCTCTGGCGGGGCAGCGCCTATTTGAATCATCTGATATACAGGATTAACCGGCATGGGCTATTCATGCGTTAATTTTGATGAACTGCCATTATTGGCGGTCCGGTGGAATTGCACATGCAAAACTTTTAGTACATTTGTCCAATATTTCAGCATTATCCAATCATATTGAAAGGTTCAGACGCATTTCACCAAAGTATCCAGAATTTATTCCTACTCCTGACAACCGGAAATAATCCGGGTTTTTCGTATGGCGTTGTAATGGCCCTATTGATCATCATTGCATTACTTATATGTTCCGCTGCTGTTTCTGCTTCAGAAATCGCATTTTTCTCGCTTGCACCTGGACAGCTGAAAGAAGTCCGCGGGGCGAAGTCAGGGAGCCTCCTGCTGATCAAACTTTTACTCGTGCGTCCAAAACGCCTGCTGGCGACCATTCTGATCAGCAACAATTTCACGAACATCGGGATTGTCATCATTTCAACCTATGTAAGCAGCCAGCTCTTTGATTTTTCAACAACGCCGATATTGGGCTTTGTGATCCAGGTTATTGTGATTACTTCAATGATCCTGCTCGTGGGCGAAATAATGCCGAAAGTCTATGCCACACAGTATGCCATGAATATTGCCATTACCATGGCCGGCACCATACACTTCCTGTTGAGGTTATTCTATCCGTTAAGCTCCATTCTTGTTTCGTCATCCTATATCATCGACAAAAGGCTCTCAAGGCGTAAATACCCCCTGCTGATGAGCGATCTTTCAGATGCCGTAGATATTACCTCAGATGCCTCCACCAGCGAAGAAAACCGAAAAATGCTAAAGAGTATTGCACGTTTCGGCGATCTTGCCGCCAGTGAGATCATGAAATCACGCACTGATGTTACAGCCATCGACACGGATGCAGGATTCGGAGAGGTGATGCGTATCATCCGCGAATCCGGCTATTCCCGCATTCCCGTTTACAAGGACACCTTCGATACCATCACTGGTCTACTCTATATCAAGGATCTTTTGCGCTATTCCGGGCAGGACGATACCTTCGGGTGGCAAAGCCTGCTGCGGCCGGTGTTTTTTGTGCCTGAAAGCAAACGCATCAATGATCTGCTGACCGAATTCCAGCAAAAGAAAATTCACCTGGCAGTGGTCGTGGATGAATACGGAGGCACATCAGGCATCATTACACTGGAGGATATCATCGAAGAAATCGTCGGAGAAATCAATGATGAGTTTGATTCGGAAAGCGACACCATCCCTTTTGTTAAAGTTGACGAGCACACCTATATTTTCGAAGGAAAAACTACCCTGAACGATTTCTGCAAGATCGTGAATGTGGATGATGAAATTTTTGATCCGGTGAAAGGTGAAGCTGATACGCTTGCAGGGCTGGTGCTCGAATTGGCGGGCAAAATACCTGTAGCCCAGGAATGCGTTAGTTTTGCAGCTTATATTTTTTGCGTGGAAGCAGCGGACAAACGCCGTGTCAAGCGTGTAAGGGTCAGTTTACCTGAAAAGATAGAAACACATGAATAAACGATACATCCCTGCGATAGTGCTCATTCTTTTGTCGGCCATTGCTGTTTCCTGCAATAACGATTATACGCCCAAGCCTAGCGGCTACTTCCGCATCGACCTTCCCGAAAAGAAATATCAGCCATTTGATACCCTTTTCCCATTTTACTTCGAATACCCTGTTTATGCGCGCATTATCCACGATCCCCAGGCACCGGATGAACCGTACTGGATAAATGTGGATTTTCCACGCTTTCGCGGAAGGGTCCACCTGAGCTATAAGCAGGTTAACGGCAACCTTTCGAGATACCTCGAAGATTCACGCACTATGGCACTCAAGCATATGTCAAAATCAACGGGCATCACAGAACAGGTAGTGAACATCCCCGACAGGAAAGTATATGGCCTGATATACGCCATTCAAGGCATAGGGGCTGCATCAACCTACCAGTTTTATCTCACCGACAGCACACACAATTTCGTAAGAGGGGCGCTCTATTTCAGTGTTTCACCCAACAACGATTCCCTCGCTCCGGTAATCAGTTTTATCCAGGCCGATATCAATCATATGGTTGAAACTTTCCGGTGGAAATAATTCAGATACAGGATCATTGCCCGGCTTATTTAAGGGATATTAATTCTTACTTTTGCATCATCAATCGCATAAAGGAATATAGACTATTGCTAACTGATTGAAATTCTGCTAGCCTGTGATTCAAACCATCAAAATCGGTACCCTTAACTGGCATTCTATTCTCGATCCATCCGACGATGATCTTCAATTTCTGAAAGACAACTTTCATTTTCACCCGCTGGATATTGAAGACTGCCGCAGCATGAATCAGCGCCCGAAGATTGACATCTACGACGATTACTATTTCCTTATCCTTCATTTCCCAAGCTACGACCGGTGGAACCGTTTTCTAAAAACCAAAGAAGTTAAAATCTTCTGGGGCGAAGATTATATCATTACCATCGGCAAGTCGCACTGGGTGGTCAGCAGCCTGTTCAATAGTGCTAACGAAAGTGCCGACCCGAATGAAATTATGCAGGCCGGGACCAGTGATGCATTGCTGTATAAACTGCTCGAACGGCTGATGCAGGAAACCCAATCTCTCATCAGCAAACTGGGAATAGAAGTAGAACTTATCAACCGCAATCTTTTCGAAAAAAAAGCAGAGAAAACAATCGAACGCATTTCTTTGACGCGGCGGAACATCATCCTGCTCAATACCATTTTTAAACCACAGCTGCGTCTTTTTCACATGTTCGAATCAGGCGAAATCAAAGGATATGCCGAAAACATGGAAGAGTATTGGGGAAACATTCTCGACTACTACCAGAAAATGTGGGATATGATTGAGGATTACGAGGAATTGGTCGAAGGGCTCTCAAAAACCTTTGATTCGCTGCAGGCCAACCGCACCAATGAAATCATGAAGGTACTCACTCTGATTTCTTCGGTGCTGCTGCCGCTTACCTTTATCGCAAGCCTCTATGGCATGAATGTAGGGCTGCCTTTTCAGAATCATCCCTTTTCCTTCTGGTTTGTCATGATTTCCATGGTGGCGATTGCCGGTGGTATGATTTTATATTTCAAGAGAAGGAAATGGATGTAATTTATTACTAAAAGGGATGATTCCTACTTTCAAAAAAGCAAAAGCCATAGCGAAACATGTTCACTATGGCTTTTTAAAATGTTGTAAGTTAGTATGAGATCAACGCTGTTAATTGTTTTCAGACGTGGACATCATGTTCATTGGATTGACATCTGTATTCCAGGTTTCAACTTTAATTTTAAGCGAACCGTCTTTCTGCTTTTCCCAGATGGTAAGGTATTTTCCATGGTCATTCATGGGCTTTGACATTCCGGGCATGGTCATCGTCATTTTGTAGGTACCGATCTCATTCACCAGGTTGCCAGTGGGGATCACCTTATAGGTGGAGGTTTCAAATGCTGTGATTTTCATGCCCGATTTTTTCATGTCTTCACTCGATTTCCTGAGTGCAGCAGTGCCTTCCATCATAGGCTCATAGCTGGGTAAAGATATGGCATCGGGGGTATAGAGGCTCAGGTTGTGGTCGGTATTTCCTTCAAGCATGTCCTTTGCCATCTCTTTGTTGAGTTTTTCGATTTTTGCTTTGTATTCCGCATCGGTCTGAGCAGATACGAAACTTGCCATAAATAAGGCGACAAGCAGTAAAACGGCTGTTGTTAGGCTGGTTCTTTTCATAATCGTCTTTTTTTAAGGTTGATTAAACTTGTTAACTGTATTTTTTAATTTGAAAATACAATAACAAAAATGTCATGATTTTGATCAATCAAACCTAAAATATTTTATCTGCCACTATTTCTATAGGAGATGTGAATTTGGAATAGGATACCTGTCAACCCTCGTCATGCTGTTCGTTCATGATCTCCGTCTGTTTCTGGATGGATTCCTTATGCACGAGTTGAAGCATTTTAAGCAGGAAGTCGCGGCTTAGGCCCATGCCAACACCAATGTTCAGCCTGTCGGTGATGATGTCGCTCCAGCGTTTCAACTGAAGGATGGTTATATTGTTGTCTCGTTTGTACTGGCCTATTTCTGCTACAATCTTCATGCGCCGGCTAAGGATGTCGATGAGTTCGGCGTCGATCTTGTCGATTTCGCGGCGGAACGCTTCCAGTTTAGTTGTTAATTCAGGGCTTGCGTAAACAGAACGTAACACCAGACTGTCAAGCAATTCCTTAAGCCCGGTGGGCGTAATTTGCTGATTGGCATCGGTAAGTGCATCTTTCGGACTGATATGCGATTCGATCATCAGTCCCGACATGGCCAGGTCGAGCGCCTTCTGGGAAACAGGAAGCAGCAGTTGCCGGTTTCCGCTGATATGGCTCGGATCACAGATGATGGGTAGATTAGGAGCCAGGCGCTGCAGCTCAATGGGGATTTCCCACATGGGGGTATTGCGGTAGGCTGAATTTTCGTAATAATGAAAGCCGCGGTGAATGGCAATGAGTTTGCGGATACCAACAAGGTTCATACGTTCCAACGCGCCTAACCATAGCTGTACATCAGGATTCAGCGGGTTTTTTATCATTACGGGGATATCCACACCACGCAGTACTTCCGACAATTCCTGCACTGAAAAAGGATTTACCACCGTGCGAGCGCCAACCCATAAAATATCCACCCCATAGCGCAAAGCTTCTTCAACATGTTTTGGGTTGGCTACTTCGACCGTGGTGAGTAATCCCGTTTCGGATTTTACCTGTTGCAGCCATTTGAGCCCTGCGATACCAACCCCTTCAAATTGCGAGGGGCGGGTGCGCGGTTTCCAGAT
>JBBRRV010000008.1:0-42581 GCA_038246075.1 Bacteroidales bacterium | reverse complement strand
TGCTATTTCACAATCAGTCCATATAACAACCTGATCTCAGCCTCCCACAGCGAATCCTCCGGCGTTTCAAGGATCAGTGGCATGTTGTCGAAACGGGGATCGTTCATGATGCGCGAAAAAACATCCTTCCCCAGAAAACCTTCCCCAATACTGTCGTGGCGGTCCACCCGGCTGCCGAGTTCTTTCTTGGAGTCGTTGAGATGCATGCCTTTCAGGTAGCCGAATCCTACAATGTCATCAAATTTAGCAAAGGTTTCTGTATAACCTGCCGCTGATACTAAATCATAACCTGCCGTGAAAGTATGGCAGGTATCGAGGCAAACCCCAACCCGGCTTTTATCAGCCACATGATCAATGATATAGCGTAATTGTTCAAACCTGAAACCCATATTGCTTCCCTGGCCTGCTGTATTTTCGATCACGGCGGTGACGCCTTGCGTATGGTCGAGGGCCATATTGATGGATTCGGCTATGAGGCGCAGGCATTCCTCTTCCTGTATTTGTTTGAGATGGCTTCCGGGATGAAAATTCAGCCGGTCGAGACCGAGTTGCTCGCAACGTTGCATTTCATCCAGGAAAGCCTCGCGCGATTTTCTCAGCCCTTCGGCTTCGGGATGCCCGAGATTGATCAGGTAGCTGTCATGAGGCAGAATATGACCAGGCGGGTAGCCCAGCGTCTCGCAATTATGACGGAATTTCGAAATGCTTTCCTTTGTGAGTGGTGCCGATTGCCATTGTCTTTGGTTCTTTGTGAACAGTGCAAAAGCTTTGGCACCTATGGCATTCGCGTTAAGCGGTGCATTTTCCACACCACCTGAGGCACTGACATGAGCTCCGATATATTTCATGAGAGAAGGATTTTTTACAATAAACATAAAGAAAAGCATTTTTCCTTCCAATAGCTCTGTTTTTTTGAACAATAAAGTCCACAATGTAAAATGGATGTTTTGCGGTGCACGATAAATGCCGGATTTGTTTTGCGCTGAAAACAGCAGGATTGCGCTTTTATTTGGCCCCCCGGGCAGGGCTTAAGTAAATTCCGGGCAACATATTGTTTATAAACGGATTTATATAACTTTGCGATACTTTGACGTCTGAAATTTTTTATAAACTCCATATATAACTCTGCTAAAATGAAAGTTTACAAAACAAACGAAGTGAGGAATGTTGCCCTGATAGGAGGGGCAAAATCGGGGAAAACAACCCTTTCTGAAGCCATGCTTTTTGAAGGTGGTCTTATTAATCGCCGTGGCTCTGTTGACGATAAGAATACCGTATCCGATTACAGGGAGATAGAACTTGAACGCCAGAATTCAGTATCGTCGACCGTGATGTATGTTGAATTTAAAGGCAAGAAGATTAATATCATAGATACTCCCGGGTTTGATGATTTTGTCGGAGAAGTAGTTGCCGCCCTGCGCATTGTTGATACCGCATTGATGGTGATTAACGCACAGAACGGTGTAGAAGTCGGCACAGAGATCAGCTGGCGGAATACAGTCAGGAATAATACGCCCCTGTTATTTATCGTAAACCAGCTGGAACACGAAAAAGCCAACTTCGAAGAAACACTTCGCCAGCTCACGATGCAGTTTGGCAATAATATTACCATTGCACAGTATCCACTGAATGAAGGACTGGGTTTCAACAGCATCGTCGATGTATTGCAGATGAAACTCTATAAATACCCCGAAGGAGGTGGCAAACCTGAAATCCTGGATATCCCGGCAGAAGAATTAGACAAAGCCGAGGCGTTGCACAATACCCTCGTCGAAAAAGCAGCCGAAAGTGTCGAAAGCCTCATGGAGCTCTTTTTTGAAAATGGTACCCTCACCGAGGAGGAGACTGAGATGGGACTCAAGGCAGGACTCACCAGCAGGGGCATATTCCCTGTGTTTTGCGTGTCGGCCAAACAAAATAAGGGCGTAGGCCGTATCCTGGAATTTATAACCACCACCGTTCCTGCCCCTAACGAAGTGCCTCCCGCTTCAACTGTCGCCGGCAAGGAATTGACCTGTAACCCTGAAGCCCCGGCTTCACTGTTTGTTTTTAAGACATCCATCGAATCACACCTGGGCGAAATATCGTTTTTCAAGGTTTATGCAGGTGAAATTACCGAGAGCATGGATATGATCAACGGACGCAACAGCTCAAAGGAACGCATCCCGCAATTGTTCGTCTTCGCAGGTAAAAACCGCGAGAAAGTTGAAAAGATCGTCGCCGGAGACATAGGCGCGACCATTAAATTAAAAGCCACCAATACCAACGATACGCTTAATTCATACAAAAATGCGGAAGACATGGTTTCGCCTATCCTTTTCCCTGCACCAAAGATCAGGCTGGCAGTGAAAGCTAAAAACCAGTCGGACGACGAAAAGCTTGGCAGTTTGCTGTATGAAATGCATAAGGTCGACCAGACTTTGCTGGTAGGCTATTCCAAGGAACTTAAACAGCTCATTGTTGAAGGCCAGGGCGAGCTTCACCTTAATATCGTTAAATGGCATATCGAAACCCTTGATAAAATTGCCATTGAATATATTCACCCTAAAATTGCTTACCGCGAAACCATTACCAAACCCGCAAAAGCAATGTACCGCCACAAGAAACAATCTGGTGGTGCCGGTCAGTTCGGGGAAGTGCATATGATGATTCAACCTTATTCCGAAAACATGCCTGTTCCTACCGAATTCCCTGTCAGGAATAAGGAAGAGCACATTTTGCCATGGGGCGGAAAAATGGTGTTCCACAACTGCGTAGTAGGTGGTGCCATTGATGCACGTTTCATGCCTGCTATTGTGAAGGGCATCATGGAAAAGATTGAAGAAGGCCCGCTCACCGGTTCTTATGCCCGCGATATCGCAGTTTATGTTTATGACGGTAAAATGCACCCTGTTGATTCCAACGAAATCTCATTTAAACTTGCCGGGCGTCATGCCTTCCGCGAAGCTTTCAAGAATGCAGGGCCAAAGATCCTGGAACCCATTTTCGATGTTGAAGTCATCGTTCCGGAAGACAAGATGGGCGATATCATGACCGATCTCCAGGGCCGCAGGGCTGTCATCATGGGCATGGACAGCGAAGGAAACTACCAGAAGATCAAGGCAAAAGTTCCCCTGGCAGAAATGAACCGCTATTCAACGGCTATCAGCTCGCTCACCAGCGGCCGCGCTACCTACACACTTCGTTTTGCCGAATACACGCAGGTTCCTGCCGATGTGCAGACCACCCTGCTCAAAGCTTACGAAGATCAGGAGAAAGAAGAAGAATAAAAATATCACGTTTCCAGTACAAAAGACCCGGGGTTTTTAAATTCCGGGTTTTTTTTGACCGGAGGTGTTTGAATGCGCACAGCGACTGCAGATTCGCCTGGATAAAAGAAGCATTTCTACATATTTCTGTATATTTCCATGTATTTCTTTTTATTTCAAATTCCCTATTTTTGCAGATCTGATAATATTTTTTAAACTATATACTGAATACGGGCGTTGAGTATGGCGAAGTCGAAATTTTATGTTGTATGGCAGGGCAGGCAGCCAGGGATCTATAAATCCTGGTCCGAATGCCTGAAACAGGTGAATGCATTTCCGGGTGCCAGGTATAAGTCGTTCGAAACGCAGGCCGGGGCAGTAGCCGCTTATGCCAAAGCGCCTCCGCCAATCAGCGCCGGACAGTCCAAACCTAAAGCATCCTATGCCGGCAAGGGAATGAAGGGCAGCCCGCTCCCCAATACCATCTGTGTAGATGCTGCCTGCTCCGGCAATCCCGGGAAACTCGAATACAGGGGAGTTGATTTTAATACAGGCGCCGAGTTGTTCCACATGGGACCTTATCCCGAAGGAACAGTGAATATAGGTGAATTTCTGGCCATTGTCCATGGGCTGGCATGGCTGAAGCAGCAAAATCTTAAAATGCCCATATATTCTGATTCCAACAACGGTATAAAGTGGGTGCGCGAAAAAAATGTCCGTACCACGCTTGTCCGCTCACCCAAAAATGAATCACTTTTCAAAATGATTGACAGGGCCTTGCTTTGGTTAAATAATAACGCCTGGGATATTCCGGTCCTGAAATGGGAAACCAAGGCATGGGGTGAAATTCCGGCTGATTTTGGCAGGAAATAGAAGCCCCGCTCAACACTTCAACCTGTCGTACTTTCCGGTAATTGACCAGTATACGTAGTAAAGTGTAAAATAATATTTACCTTTGTTCAAATTCGTTCGCATTCTCCCCTTCTTAAGTTCATAACATGATGATAAGCCCCTCTTTAGGGTTCAGATTGGTACCCATTTTATTTCTTAGCCTGCTCATGTCTTCCTGCATTTCCATGAAACGCATGAAATACCTGCAACCGGCGGATGGGAATGCACAGCAGCATCCCCAGGTATTCAGCACACCCAATGAAAAATACAAGGTTCAGCCGGGAGATAATCTTTACATACGCGTTTCCACGCTTGACGAAAAGACCAATAACCTGTTTAATGTCGCTGCCGGTGCAACATCCGGCGGACAAACCTTCAGTGATCTTTCGGTTTATCTGTCAAGTTATACGGTGAGCGACTCGGGTTATATAACTTTTCCGCTGGCAGGAAAGATACAGGTAGCCGGCAGTAATGAAGAACAAATTGTGAACCTGGTGCAGCGGGCCGTGGATAAATACCTGCTCGATACCAAGGTTATTGTTAAGCTGATCAACAACAAGATTTCGGTACTCGGAGAAGTTAAAAAACCCGGCCAGTTTGTTGTTTACCAGAACGGGATCAATATATTTGAGATCCTCGCCCTGGCCGGAGATATGAATAATTATGCCAACCGCAACCAGGTGCAGCTCATCCGCAAAACTTCAAAAGGCAACGAATTGCATTACCTTGACCTCTCCAAAAAAGACATTATCAATTCTCCTTATTTTATGCTTAAGCCAAATGATATCATATACGTAGCCCCGCTGAATAGCCGTAATTTTTCATTTGAGCAGTTCCCGTATGCCGTCATTTTTGGTATCATTTCTTCAACATTATTGTTAATGACTTATTTCAAAAAATGAACCCTTCACAAGACAACATGTATGATCTAGATCAACAGGAGCAATCGGTTGATTTCAAATCGCTGTTTTATAAGTTCTTTAATTATTGGTATTTTTTCGTTATTACCATATTTGCAGCCTTACTCATAGCCTACCTTTTCAATAAATATACCGCCCCGGTGTATAAAGTGAAAACGACGGTTCTCATCAAGGATGAAAAAAAAGGAATGATCGATCCGCAATCGCTGCTTGGAATCGGTTCCATGACCAACAACCAGAGCCTTCAGAATGAAATAGGTGTGCTGAAATCGAAATCTCTGGCTTCGCGTACCGTGAAGGCGCTCGATTTCAAGGTTTCTTACTTTGAAGAAACCAACTTTGTGACCACCGAAATTTATAAGCAAGCTCCCTTTACCGTGGTAATGGACACAACCCATGTTCAACCTACCAATGTCTTGTTTTTTATTATACTGCTTCCGGGGAATGAATACTCCATCTATGCCGAAGGAGATGCAGTAAGTTTATACAGCTACCAGACTTACCAGAAAGTAAACAATGGGAAAGCGTCTTTCACAATGAATAAGAAAGGCGTCCTGGGCACATTTTTAACAGATGGCGGATATAGTTTTAAAGTCATTTTGAATGGTAATTACGATGCCGAGCGAAACCAGAAGAAAAGCTATATGTTTGCTTTCAATGAAATCGAATCGTTAACCAGGGAGTACCTTTCGTATGACATTGAACCTATCAATAAGGAAGCATCGGTGGTTGAGATTTCACTCAAGGGCAGCAATGTTCAGAAATCGGTGGATTTTTTAAACAAACTCTCGGAGATGTACCTCAGACGAGGACTTGAGAAAAAGAATCAGATTGCAACCAACACCATCAATTTTATCAATACGCAGCTGCTCGAGATCGGCGATTCGCTGAGTACTACGGAAAACAACCTGCAGAAGTTCCGCACGGTGAATGAGGTGATGGACCTTGACTTCCAGTCCCAGCAGGTATTCGAATATATGAAGGACCTTGATAAGCAGAAAGCCGAGCTTATGGTTAAAGCCAAATATTACAAGTATCTGCAGGAATACCTTGCGAGGGATCAACAGAAGATCGACGACATGGTGGTTCCTTCCTCCATGGGTATTGAAGATCCGGGGCTGAATAAAGTGATCGGTGAACTTTCAAATATATACAATGAACGCTCAGAGCTGCTGGTTACCGCTAAGGCCAACAACCCGCTTATCATTGCACTCGATCAGAAGATCCTGAATGCAAGGCGCTCCTTGATTGAAAACATTAAGAATATTGTAAACACTTCCAATATTGCCATCCATGATATTGATGGTCGTATCGCGCAATTGTCGCAACGTATCAGTAAGCTGCCCGCCACCCAGCGCCAGTTTGTGGGGATCGACCGCAAGTTCAAGCTCAATGATGCCATGTATACGTTCCTGCTTCAGAAAAGCTCAGAAGCACAGATTACAAGGGCTTCAAATACATCCGACAACGAGGTGATCGACAGGGCCGATCCCGGCGACATGGTGCAGGTTTTCCCCAAATCATCGCTCAATTATGCAATTGCCCTTTTACTGGGGCTTATCTTGCCCATCCTCTTTGTGCTCGGCAAGGAATACTTTAATGACAAGGTAAACAACAAAAAAGACATCGAGAACCATACATCCATCCCCCTGATCGGCCATGTGATGCACAACCGCAGAGAAAGTAACATCGTCGTGTCAGAGGCGCCTAAATCAGCCATAGCCGAATCATTCCGCTCGGTGCGGACAAACCTGCAATACCTCACCAAAGGAAAAGATAAGGTTACTATTCTCATAACATCTACTATGGTTGGAGAAGGCAAGACTTTTATTTCGGTAAACCTTGCTTCCATCTATGCGCTCTATGGCCGCAAGACGCTGCTGATGGGATTTGACCTGCGCAAGCCCAAAATCTACAAGGATTTCAACCTGTCAAATACCATAGGCATCAGTTCCTACCTGATCAATAAAAGCAAACTGGAGGATATTATCCAGCACTCTGATGTGCCAAACCTCGACATCATCATGGCCGGCCCGGTTCCTCCAAATCCTGCAGAACTCATAGCCTCCGACCGTACAAAGGAGATGCTGGACCGATTGAAAACCATGTATGATTATATCATCATTGATACACCGCCAATCGGATTGGTAACTGATGGTTTCCTGCTGATGGAGCATGCAGATGCAACTATTTTCGTGGTCAGACAGAATTTCACCAACAAAAAAATATTCGGAGCCATTGCTGTTGATATCGAAAAGCGCAATATCCCCAATATCAGCATCCTCGCCAATGATGTGAAGATTGACAGTTCTTCCTATGGACAGGGCTATGGATACGGTTATGGCTATGGTTATGGCTATGGCTATGGTTATGGCTCCGGCCAGGGCTATGGTTATTATTCTGACGATAGTATCCCCGAGAAGAATGGGTTATTCAGCCGCTTATTCCGCAAATCCTGATCAATTTTTATCCGCGTTTTCGGGATTTTATGCTATCAGCTCGTGTGCTTCTTCTGCCAGAAGCGCAAAAAAAAGTATGATAATTTACTTCACGCGATGCTGATTCTCCGGAACCGGGATTAGCCGGGAAGCTTATGCGGCAAAACGGCAAGCCGACGGTTATCGAAAAAAACACTAATTTTGTGACCGTTTTAAAAGACTTATTTTCATCACAAAACGGGAAGGGAATCCCGAATTTTCAGGAGCAAAAATAATATTTGAATGGTGATCAATTGCCTCATCAGGGCGGTTTGAAGGATGCCCGGGACCATACCCGTTTTGATTTACCAACAAATGAATACAGGAATTAACCTATGAGTAAATATAACCTGAATCATCTTGCCGAACTGGAGAGCGAATCTATTTATGTGATCCGCGAAGTGGCAGCGCAATTCGAACGCCCCGTCATGCTTTTTTCGGGTGGCAAGGATTCCATCATCATGACACACCTGGCACGTAAAGCCTTCTGGCCGGCTAAATTGCCTTTCCCTTTGCTGCATATCGATACAGGCCATAATTTCGATGAAACCATCCAATACCGTGATGAGCTGGTAGCACGCATCGGTGCACAACTTATTGTTGGCTCGGTGCAGGAAGCCATTGATAATGGCCGCGTAGCTGAGGAAAAGGGATTCAGCGCAAGCCGTAATCTGCTGCAAACCGTAACACTGCTCGATGCGCTCGAAAAGGGTAAGTTCGATGCTGCAATGGGTGGTGGCCGGCGCGACGAAGAAAAAGCCCGTGCCAAAGAACGTTTCTTCTCTCACCGTGACGAATTCGGACAATGGGACCCTAAAAACCAGCGTCCCGAGCTTTGGAATATCTTTAACGGAAAGAAGAACATCGGTGAACATTTCCGCATATTTCCCATCTCTAACTGGACAGAAATGGATGTATGGCAATATATCCTGCTCGAGAACATACCGCTGCCGAACCTTTATTTCACACATCAGCGTGAAGTATTTAACCGCGATGGTGTGTGGCTTGCCAAGGCGCCCTTTATGAAACTCAAGGAGAGCGAACACTATGAATGGAAAACGGTCAGATGCCGCACCATAGGCGATGTCAGCTGTACCGGACTTACCCTTTCCAGCGCTAATTCGCTCGAAGAGATCATCGGCGAGATTGCTGCTACGCGCGTTACAGAGCGCGGCGGACGTGCCGACGACCTGCGCTCCGACGCTGCCATGGAAGACCGCAAAAAGGAAGGCTATTTCTAGCCGCCATTTCCGTATTCCCAGGATCAATTAAATAAAACAAAAACCTGCTTCATCTTTTACCTGATATGACTGAATCCCCTGTTACCGGTTACCTCGATATGGAATTGCTGCGTTTTACTACCGCCGGCAGCGTGGACGATGGAAAAAGTACCCTCATCGGCAGGCTGCTCTACGACAGTAAATCAATTTTCGAGGATCAGCTTGAGGCTGTGAGATTAGCCAGCATCCGCAAAGGTGGCGAACATATCAACCTGGCGCTGCTTACCGATGGACTGCGCGCCGAGCGCGAACAAGGCATTACCATCGACGTAGCCTACCGTTATTTTGCAACACCCAAACGAAAATTCATCATTGCGGATACCCCGGGACATGTGCAATACACGCGCAATATGGTTACCGGAGCTTCAACGGCCAATGCCGCCATCATCCTGATTGATGCCCGCAACGGCGTGACCGAACAGACCTATCGGCATACCTACATTGCTTCCCTGTTACAGATACCGCATATCATTATCTGCATCAATAAGATGGATCTGATGGGCTATAACCAGCAGGTGTACGATAAGATTAAGGCAAGCTTTACCATTTTTGCCGCCAAACTTGACGTAAAGGATTACCGTTTTGTTCCCATCAGTGCGCTGCATGGTGATAACGTCGTTACCCCTTCGGCTAACATGCCCTGGTTCAAAGGCGGCACGTTGCTGGATGTTCTTGAACATATTGAGATCGGGAATGATTACAACCTCACCGATTGCCGGTTCCCGGTGCAATATGTGGTGCGTCCCGAAACGGATAAGTACCATGATTACCGTGGATATGCCGGTCGCATCGACGGCGGGATTTTCCGCAAGGGCGACCGCGTGATGGTTTTACCTTCGGGTCATTCCAGCACAATTGCCGCTATCGACCTGTTCGAGAAAAAACTAGAGGAAGCATTTCCGCCGATGTCCGTTACGCTTACGCTTACCGACGACCTTGATATCAGCCGGGGTGATATGATCGTAAAGGCTGAAAACCAGCCCCAATTCAGCCAGGACATTGAAATCATGATGTGCTGGATGAATGAAAAGCCATTGAACCTGAATGCCAAATATGCGCTTAAACATACCACCCGTGATGCCCGTTGTGTGGTGAAAGAGGTAAAGTATAAAGTGAATGTGAATACCCTTGAGCAGATTGAAAACGACAAAGAGGTGAGGATGAATGATATTGCAAGGGTTTCCCTGCGCACAACCAAACCCTTGTTTTTTGACTCCTACCGGCGCAACCGCAAAACCGGCGCACTTATTCTCATCGACGAAGGCACCAATGAAACTGTTGGTGTTGGTATGATCGTCTAAAATCCGTCTATAAAGCTGGCGCAAGTCTGCGACTTGTGCCTTAAAAGTCATCCGGTTAAGCGTAGTCTCCGACTACGCTTTAATTCAACACGATTTCGCCCCATTACCATCGCTATTGTATTGATATATTGAGTAATTTCGAAGCCTGATTTAATACCTGTCAGGCATATTGTATCTCAATAATACACCAAACAAACATATGTTATCCATGAAAAAAATCCTCCTGATCCCGGCATTTTTCCTGCTTCTGGCAGCGAGTCGCCCGGTTGATGCATGTACTAATTTCCTCATTACCAAAGGCGCATCTGCCGATGGTTCCTGCATGATAAGTTATTCTGCCGACTCACACGTTTTGTACGGCGAACTTTACCATTGGGGTGCCGCCGATTATCCTGCCGGCACGATGATGGATGTAGTTGAATGGGATACCGGTAAATACCTTGGTAAGATTAAACAGGCAGCCCATACCTATAATGTGGTTGGTAATATGAATGAAAACCAGGTCGCCATCGGCGAAACCACTTTTGGCGGTCGCGAAGAACTCGTGGATACTGCAGGAAAAGTCGATTACGGCAGCCTGATCTACATTTCGCTCCAGCGTTCAAAAACTGCCCGTGAAGCCATTAAAATACTCACCGGACTGGTAGCTGAATACGGCTATTGCAGCGAGGGCGAATCATTCTCCATTTCCGATGCCAATGAAGTTTGGATACTCGAACTGGTAGGCAAAGGTAAACCTGAGCTCGTTAAGGACAAAAAAGGCCGCGTAAAAACGGTTTACAACAAAGGTGGCGTATGGGTAGCCATGCGCATTCCTGATGGCTATATTTCCGGCCATGCCAACCAGGCACGCATCACTACTTTCCCACTCAACGATCCCGAGAATTGCATGTATGCTCCCGATGTGATCACCTTTGCCCGTGATAAAAAATTGTTCACCGGGCTGGATAAGGATTTCAGTTTTTCCGATATCTATGCTCCCGTCAATTTTGAAGGTGCCCGTTTCTGCGAAGCTCGTGTGTGGAGCGGTTTCAATAAAGTGAACAAGGATATGGGTCAATACCTCGACTATGCCAAAGGTTTTAATCTCAAAAACCGCATGCCTTTGTTTATCAAACCCGATCACAAACTAACGGTGCAGGATGTATTTGGCATTATGCGCGATTATTACCAGGGTACAGAGTTGGATATGACTAAGGATCCGGGCGCAGGCCCTTATGGCTGTATCGTCCGCTGGAGACCACTTACATGGAAAGTCGATGGTGTTGAATATTTTAACGAACGTGCTATCTCCACCCAGCAGACCGGCTTCTCGTTCATTGCCCAGAGCCGCTCATGGATTCCTTCACCAATCGGCGGGATCATCTGGTTTGGTGTTGATGATACATACAGCACTGTATACTCACCCATGTATACCTGCAGCACACGCATACCTGCCAGTTTTGCAGTGGGCAACGGATCCATGATGGATTTCAAACCCGACGCAGCATTCTGGGTCTTCAACCAGGTAGCGAATTTTGCCTATACACGTTACAAGGATATGATACCTGAAATACAAAAAGTGCAGCAGCAGCTTGAAGCCAAGTACATCGGCAATACGGCGGCTACAGACAAGATGGCCCTTGAATTGTATAACACCGATCAGGCCAAGGCTGTAGCATATCTTACGGATTATTCCGTGAACCAGGCCGAGGGCACTGTGAAGGAATGGAAAAATCTATATGGTTATCTTTTTGCCAAATACATGGATGGCAATATCAAGGAAAAGGACGGTAATAAACAAAATCCAAAACTGCAGCAACCAGGTTACAGCGAGGATTATTATCGCACAATTATAAAAGGCACCGGGGATAAGTTTAAGGTAGTAGAACCTGCCGCCGGAAAGTAAAATTCAACCCTGACAGGTTTTTGAAACCCAAACCTGTCAGGGTTTCTTTTATATCAACCGCCCCTGTGCCTGTCTTTCCAACATCCATCCCGGGTATTCGGGGGCCAGCGCGCTGATGACATCCAGTTGCTGGAGTTCATCCGATGAAAGCTTCAGTTGGGTTGCGGCAATGTTATCCAGTAACTGTTCATGTTTTTTGGCGCCGATAATGATGCTGGTGACCGCAGGCTTTTGCAGGATATAGGCCAGGGCAACCTGCGCTGCCGATACCTTATGTTTTGAACCGATCTCCAGGAGCACATCTATCATGTCGTAGGCTTTTTCCTTGTTCACCGGGGGGAAGTCGAAGGTATCCCTGCGGCTGTCACCGGCTACCTCGTTGCTGCGAGTAAACTTGCCCGACATGAATCCACCGGCAAGCGGGCTCCATGGCATTAAGCCAAGCCCTTCGCTGAGGGCCAGTGGCACCAGTTCGCGCTCCACATCGCGGGCGGCGATGCTGTAATAATTCTGCAGCGCAACAAATCTGGTCCAGCCCATTTTATCTGCAATTCCATTTGCCTTGGCTACCATCCATGCCGGATGGTTGCTGATGCCCAGGTAGCGTACCTTGCCCGAACGCACCACATCTTCAAGCCCGCGCATGGTTTCTTCAAGCGATGTGATCGGGTCGACACCATGGATATACAGCAGGTCGATATGCGAAAGGCCCAGTCGTTTCAGGCTGTCGTCAACCGAATCGGCCATATGAAGCCTCGAAAGACCTACCTGGTTGGCCCCGCTGCCCATGCGTATGCGTACTTTGGTAGCGACAACAACCTGCTGTCTGTTTATTCCAAGGCTGCTCAGGGCTTTGCCCAGCATTATTTCCGACAAACCCTCGGAATAGGCATTGGCGGTATCGATGAAATTAATTCCGCTGTCGATGGCTGTTTTTACGATCCTGTTGACTTCATCCTGGGGCAGTTCGCCGATGGATTTCCAGTAGCCTTTGCCGCCAAAGGTCATGGTGCCTAAACATAGTTCCGAAACCAGAACACCTGTTTTGCCAAGTTGGTTGTATTTCATAAAGTGGAAATGATTTAGCGTTAATTAATTGAATGTTGATAACGCTGAATAATGTGAAATGTTCAACTTATTGACAGGGAATTTTTATTCCTTCACCAGTTCGGCCTTCAGCGTTGCCGCTGTACAATCATGCACTTTTACCTGCACATAATCGCCGGGTTGATGGTCAGCCCGCGGGAATACCACCATTTTGTTCTGACTGTTGCGCCCGCTGAGTTGCACCTTGCTACGCTTGGAAACGCTTTCGACCAGCACCTGGAATGTTTTTCCGAGATCGCGCAGGTTGCTCTTCAGCGACAGTTCCTGCTGGAGACCGATGATTTCCTGCAGGCGCCGGCTTTTCACCGCCTCCGGCACATCGTCGGGGTGTTTCTTTGCTGCGAGCGTGTTGGGGCGCTCGCTGTACTTGAACATAAAGGCATAGTCGAAAGCCGCCCATTCCATCAATGAGAGCGTAAATTGGTGATCCTCCTCGGACTCTGAGCTATAACCGGCGATCACATCGGTGGAGATGGCACAGTCGGGCATAAAGCTTCGGATCGCCTCAATGCGGTCCATGTACCATTCACGCGTATAGTTGCGGTGCATCAGCTTCAGCATACGTGTGCTACCCGATTGAACCGGCAGGTGTATGGATTTGCAGATATTGTCCTTTGAAGCCATCACGTTCAGCAGCTCATCAGAGAGGTCCTTGGGGTGACTGGTGGCAAAACGAACCCTTAGCTGGGGATCTATCGATGCCACGCTGTGCAGCAGGTGAGCAAAATTAATGTTATCATCTTTCCAGGCGAAGGAGTTGACATTCTGGCCGAGCAGGGTAATTTCGCGGTAACCCTGGTCGAAGAGGCCTCTGGCTTCGTCCACGATGGTTTTCGGATTCCGGCTTCGCTCTTTGCCGCGGGTATAAGGCACTACGCAATATGAACAGAAATTTTCGCATCCGCGCATGATCGAGATGAATGCCGACACGCCATTACCCGTGAGGCGAACCGGGTTGATATCGGCATACGTTTCCTCCAGCGACAGCAATACATTGATGGCTTTCTGACCGTCTTCAGCGGATTGGATCAGACGGGGCAGGTCACGGTAGGCATCGGGACCCACGATCATATCCACCATCTTTTCTTCTTCAAGCAACTGGTCTTTCAGCCTTTCAGCCATACAACCCAGCACCCCGATAATGAGACCGGGTTTTTTCTTTTTCAGGGCCCTGAAATCAGTGAGACGCTTGCGCACGCGTTGCTCGGCATTGTCGCGGATGGAGCAGGTATTCACGAAAATAAGGTCGGCCTGACTCAGGTCGGAAGTGGTTTCATAATCATGCTCCGTAATGATGGCACCTACAATCTCACTGTCCGAAAAATTCATCTGGCAGCCGTAAGTCTCTATATATACTTTCTTCCTGTTTTCTTCCACAATAGGTTGATGTTGTTCCATGATATTGAATGGTCATAAATAAGGAGCAAAATTAGTCTAAAGCGGCTTTGGTTTGACTGGCAGGTTAAAAGGACGGCTTCACGGCCGCACGACTGCATGACTTCACGACTGCAAACACCCAAATCTGAGATCTGAAATTTTCATTCGGCGAAGCCAAAAAGCCGAAATCTGAAATTTTCCAGAATACGATATATGGCATACGGTGCCTGCATTTCGTCAGCCATTATCCAAAAATCTTCATAGAATAAAACCCTCCACCGGCTCCTGAGTCATTTTTAATGCGTTACTTTGTGCCCGATTTTGAAGCAATCTGTTGATAATTAAGAAGATTAGATTATGGCTAAAAACCTTGTAATTGTTGAATCACCTGCGAAGGCAAAAACCATCGAAGGTTTTTTGGGGAAGGAATATATCGTAAAATCAAGTTTTGGTCACATCCGCGACCTCTCCAAGAAGGAACTCGGGGTTGATATCGGGAAAGGATTCGTGCCAAATTACGAGATTTCTCCCGACAAGCTTAAAATCGTTAAAGAACTGAAGAAACTGGCTGATGCAGCCGAAATGGTATGGCTTGCGTCTGATGAGGATCGCGAAGGGGAAGCTATTTCCTGGCATCTTTCCGAGGCCCTCAAGCTGAAGAAAGATCGTACCAAACGCATTGTATTCCATGAAATCACGAAAACGGCCATTACCGAAGCCATAGAACACCCGCGTGAGATCGATCTGAACCTGGTGGATGCCCAGCAGGCGCGTCGTGTGCTCGATCGCCTTGTTGGCTTTGAGCTTTCTCCCATTCTCTGGAAAAAGGTAAAACCATCCTTGTCTGCAGGCCGTGTGCAGTCGGTAGCCGTCAGGCTCATCGCCGAAAGAGAAGATGATATCCGGAAATTCAAATCGTCATTTGCTTTCAGGATCACAGCAATTTTTACCATCACCAATGAATTTGGCACTGCCACCTTCGATGCCGAACTCCCCAAACGCTATGCCACCAGGGAAGAAGCAGTTGCATTCCTGCAATCCTGCATTCCTGCCAAATTTGGTGTAGCCGATATCGAGAAAAAACCTTCCCGCAAATCACCTGCGCCACCTTTCACCACATCAACACTGCAGCAGGAAGCCAGCCGAAAGCTTGGTTACTCTGTCGCCAAAACCATGCTCGTGGCACAGCAGCTCTATGAATCGGGAAAAATAACCTATATGCGTACCGACTCGGTGAACCTCTCCAATATGGCACTGGCCATGGCCAAGGAAGAAGTCACCCGTCTCTATGGCAAGGAATATGTCAAAACACGTCAGTTTGTTACCAAGAGCAAAGGCGCACAGGAAGCTCACGAAGCCATCCGCCCTACCTATCTGAATCAAAGCAGTGTAACCGGCGACAGTTCACAGCAACGTCTGTATGAACTCATCTGGAAACGTACCATTGCCTGCCAGATGGCTGATGCAGAGCTGGAAAAGACCAATGTTACCATCGACGTTTCCACCAGCAAAGAAAACTTTATCGCCAAGGGCGAAGTGATTCGTTTCGACGGTTTTTTAAAGGTTTACCTCGAAAGCTCCGATGACGAGAACGGTGATGGTGAAAAGAATATGTTGCCCCCGATGAAGATCGGCGAACCACTCAGCCTTAACGAAATGCTTGCTGCGCAGAAATTCTCGCAGCAGCCCGCCCGTTATACAGAGGCAAGCCTGGTTAAAAAGCTTGAAGAACTGGGCATTGGTCGTCCTTCGACTTATGCACCAACCATTTCCACCATCCAGAAACGGGAATATGTGGTGAAGGAAGACCGCGATGGCGTGGTGCGTCCATTCGAACACATTGTGCTGAAAAATGGAAAGCTGAAGGAATCCATAAAAACAGAGAAGACAGGCTTCGAAAAATCGAAACTGTTCCCAACTGATATTGGTGAAGTGGTGAATAAATTTCTGGTGCAGTATTTTGGCGATATCCTCGACTATAACTTCACCGCCAATGTGGAAAAGGAATTTGATGAAATCGCTGCCGGGCAGAAAGCCTGGAACCAGATGATCGGAGAGTTTTACCACCCTTTCCATAAAAAAGTGATCGAAACGCTGGAAACATCTGAAAGGATGAAAGGCGAACGCCTGCTGGGCAAGGATCCCGAGAGTGGAAAGAACATTTATGTCAAGATTGGCCGATATGGCCCGCTGGCGCAAATAGGTGAAGCCGAGGACGAGGAGAAACCCCGTTTTGCAGGCCTCAAAAAAACACAAAGTCTCGATCAGATCACGCTGGAAGAAGCACTTGCACTGTTTGAATATCCACGTGCTTTGGGAGCATTTGAAGATGAACTGGTCACCGTTGCCATTGGCCGCTTCGGACCCTATGTGAAACATAAAGCCACATTTTATTCGCTTCACAAAACCGACGACCCCGCTACGATAGATATTAGCCGTGCCATTGAAATAATCATTGATAAGCGGCGCGTGGAAAGTGAAAAACTGATCAACCAGTTTGAAGGTGCAAGCCTCATCAAGGTATTGCGCGGACGATTCGGTCCATACATTACCATGGATAAGAACAATTATAAGATCCCCAAAGGCACCGAACCTGAATCGCTCACGTTGGAAGATTGCCAGCGCATCATCAGTGCATCCGCTACTGAACCAAAGAAAAAGGCTCCGTTCAAACGCAAAAAGGCTTAGTATTTCGTTCCCCGTGATACGGGTTAAAACGGACAAATGGGCGATGGGGCGGCTGCACGACAGCACGACTGCGCGGCTGCGCGACCATTATTATGCAATATGCCAATAATCAAGCCCAGCATTAACCCAAATCTTATTAACAAATTTCAGTACGAGAACCTGGAACTTGGAATTTTGAACATGGAACTTGGGATTTTTATGTAAGTTTGGCATTACAATAAGCAATTTCAATTACCAACTCTATCCTTCATGAGCATTTCGATGTATTTTGAGCCAGTAAGACTACCCGATTTTGGGGTTTCTGGGAATTCGGAGCATAAGCGTTTTGGCGAGATACTTCATGTCTACGCCGGTGAAGAGCAGTTTCCTGACTTTGAAAACATTGACATAGCAATCATTGGTGTTAGTGAGGATCGCAACGCGGTGAACAACGAAGGCTGCGGACTTACACCCGACTACGTGCGTAATTTCTTCTACCGTCTCTACCCCGGCAATTATAAGGCCCGCGTGGCGGATCTTGGCAATATCAAAAGAGGTCATTCTGCTGAGGATACCTATTTTGCGATTAGCACTGTGGTGGCCGAACTGCTGGCCGCACGCATTATACCGGTTTTGATTGGCGGAGGCCAGGATCTTACCTATGCCAACTATAAAGCATACGAAAACCTGGGCAAGATCATTAATATCGTTTCCATCGATAATGCCTTCGACCTGGGGGAGAACGAGAAGAGGATTAGCTCCCAATCCTTTCTCAGCCGTATCATCCTGCATCAGCCCAATTATCTTTTTAATTATACAAACATTGGTTACCAGACCTATTTTGTGGATCAGGATGCCATCAACCTGATGAACAAGTTATATTTTGATGCTTACCGGCTGGGGGTGGTGCAGAAAACCATCTCCATGGTGGAACCACTGGTGAGGAATGCAGACATGCTGACTTTTGACATGTCGAGTATCCGCATGAGCGATGCACCGGCGGGAGGCAATGCAAGTCCGAATGGCTTTTATGGTGAAGAAGCCTGCCAGATGGCACGCTATGCGGGCATGAGCGACAAGCTTTCTTCGGCAGGTTTTTATGAAATGAATCCAACGTTCGACAGGCAGGGACAAACAGCCCACCTGCTGGCGCAAATGGTATGGTATTTTGTGGATGGGTTTTACCACCGTTTCCATGATTTCCCGGGTGAAGATGCAGATGCATTTATCCGTTTTACCGTTCAGGTGAGCGGTCACGACGACGGAATTATATTCTATAAAAGCAAACAAAGCGGACGTTGGTGGATGGAGATCGAATGCTCACCTGAGATAAAAATAAAATTCGGCCATCACTACCTGGTCCCCTGTGATTATACCGATTACACCACGGCCTGTGCCGATGAAATTCCCGAACGCTGGTGGCAGATGTACCAGAAGCTCATGTGAGTGCCTGGAGTTGGGAGTGCCTAGAGTGCCTAGAGTTGGCGTTTTTAAGAAAATTATTGTTAAGTTATAAGCTTGTTGAGTTTTACCTTGTTTCGCAGGAGGTAAATTAAGTCTTAGTTGCCAGGAATTATTTTTAAAACATTAAGTTTAAAAAAGCATATTCAAATCGAGGCATCATAGGCATTCGAGATAAATATGTCACATTCATTCGCATTCGGAGGCAATGGAATCGGGAGTATAAAAAGTTGTTTCGAAAAAGTTTTCGTTATAAATTCTACGAGCCCTAACTCTAGGCACTCTAGTGCACTCTAGTGCACTCTAGGCACTTATCCTATCTTATCCGGATTACTGCTCAGATACCCTGCCCATCCTGAATAACTTTTTTTCTCATCGCCGGTACCCCGCTGGTAATAGTGGCATAATGCAACGGCTAAGGCGTCGGTGGCATCCAGACCAACAGGAGGACCTTTCATGACAACCAGGTTGGTGATCATGGCGGCAACCTGCTCCTTGCTGGCATTTCCGTTACCTGTAATGGATTGTTTGATCTTACGCGGGGAATATTCGAAGATCGGAATGGAACGGTGAAGCGCGGCAGCTATGGCCACACCCTGGGCCCTGCCCAGTTTGAGCATGGATTGGACATTCTTTCCAAAGAACTGAGCTTCAATGGCCAGTTCATCAGGATGATATTGATCAATCACACCCAGCACTGTTTCGAAGATAAGCTTCAGTTTGAGTGGTTGTGTGTCGAGATGCGTTAATTTCAGCACATCCAGGGTTATCAGCTCTATTTTCTTACCTTTAACCTGTATAAGTCCATAGCCCATAATGCTGGTGCCAGGATCGATGCCGAGAATGATGCGTTCGTTTGCCAATGCGATAGATTATTTATGATGAGGGGAATCCATGTGCCAGATAGCCGGCCAAAGTTAAGCAAAAGATGGAACAGGTTGTTGCAGGCTGCCATACTGGTTACAGCCTTCGGATTCATCTATCATCAGGTATTTTCGGAACATGGCATGGTTCACATCAGCGCCATGCTGAATGCGTTCTCCCTGCTGGGCTCCGAAAAAACAATGGTTATGGTTATCCTGTTCCTCATGCTGCTGAACTGGGGAATTGAATCGGTCAAATGGAGATTCCTGGTCAGGCGCATCGAAAACATATCTTTCTTTGTTGCCATCCAGGCTGTGCTCACCGGGATCACCATCAGCACGTTTACACCAAACCGAATTGGAGAATTTTTTGGCCGGGCTTTCATCCTTAAAAAAGCAAATCCTGTCAAAGCCATCATTCTGACGATTATCGGCAGCATGAGCCAGTTAATGGTGACTATACTCCTGGGAACGCTTTCCCTGCTTATACTTTTACCACACATTGCAGGGCATACCGGAGGCTGGCCGGCTTATTTGCATGCAGGCATTGTTACCTTTATTATCCTGTTCGATATTGGATTGGTGTTCCTTTATTTCAATGTGGGCGCTATCAGGCCCCTGGCACGTTATTTCCTGAAGCAGACCCACAGCAAGGTCTTTCATTACCTGGGTGTCCTCAACAAGGTCAGTCATGTGGAACTGGCTTATGTGCTGTTCCTGAGCTTTGTGCGCTATGGCATTTTTTTTACCCAGTTCTTCCTTACCCTCCGCTTGTTTGGCGTTTTGGTCTCTTTGAAGCAGGCTGTCTTGTTGCTGCCGGTAATATACCTTGCACTGGCTGTTGTACCTACCATTGCGCTCACTGAACTAGGCGTGAGGGGTTCGGTGGCTATTTATGTTATTGGTACGTTCCTGGCCCTCCACGGGAGTATTCCGGGGCAATGGGATGCCGCCGTGCTTTCGGCAGCTACATTTATCTGGATCATTAATCTGGCAGTCCCTGCAGTCGCAGGGGCATTGTTTGTTTTTAAACTCCGTTTTACCCGCCGATGAATACCTTTCAGATGATCGTCCTTGCAGGAACACTGACGCTTTGTTTTGCCTATGCGCTGCTCATCGGTTTGTTTACAATTTCCTGGTACCGGATGCCCTTGCAAAGTTCATCCATACGGCCAGCCGCAACATTTGTAAGTATCATTATTGCGGCGCGTAACGAAGCGGCTACCCTTGGGGCCTGCCTGCAGGCAATAGCCGCTCAGGATTATCCAAAGCAGTTATTTGAGGTTATCGTTGTTGACGATCATTCCGCTGATGGCACTGCCGGGCTGGTCAGGAATATAATTTCAACTGATCCTTTGCGAAAACTCATATTGTTGGCAGCAGATGCCGGCTCACAAGGTAAAAAATCAGCCCTGTCAAAGGCTATGGATTATGCAGCAGGAGAATGGATCGTTACCACCGACGCCGATTGTACGATGGATAAGCAGTGGCTCTCCGCACTGTTGCAAGATGCCGGAGATTCTGGCCTGCAGATGTTGCTTGCGCCGGTAGTCTATGGCCATGAGAAATCTGTTTTCGGACAATTGCAGGAACTTGAATTCATGAGCCTCATTGCGTCGTCAGCTGGTGCCGCCGGCCTGGGAATGCCCATCATGTGCAATGGCGCCAACCTGGCGTACCGGAAAAATATTTTTTTACAGCTTAATGGCTATGCCAATGATCAGAAATTTGCTTCGGGTGATGATATGTTCCTGATGATGAAGATTCGCAAGGCCTGTGGCTCCCGTGCCATCCGGTTCGTAAAATCGCCGTTGGCCATCGTTACCACAAAAGCTGCCGTTACTTTCTCGGATTTTGCAAACCAGCGTCTGCGTTGGGTATCCAAGAGCAAGGGTTACCGCGATGCCGGAGTGCTGATGACGGCGCTTATCGTTTACACCTTCAGTTTATGCGCCTTCGTCTCCTTGCTTACCTGGGCTGCAGGGCTTTCAGGACCATGGATTCCGCTGACTTTTTTATCCGTTAAAATACTCACAGACCTCCCCCTGATGATGGCTTACAGCCGCTTTGCAAACCGCAGGGGTTTAATGCTGTGGTATGTGCCCATGCAGTTCATTTACCTGTTTTATGTGGCTTTATTCGGCGTACTGGGGAATGTAATGCAATACCGCTGGAAAGGAAGGGAATTATAATAATTTCAGATCCGGCAGGTTTAAGAAACCTGTCAGGCTTGTCTTAGTTTAAGGATGGCTTCGGCCATTAAAAAATCAATCGGGCGTGTTATTTTAATATTTTCAGCTTCGCCATCACAGAGGTGTATGTTGCTGTAACCGGTACTTTCAACAACGGAGGTAACATCGGTAAAAGCAGCAGATTCAGGGCTTTCAAAAGCTTTAAGGAGAATATCGGAGTGAAAAATCTCAGGTGTCTGGACCCGACGTAATTCGTTTCTATCGATAAGCCTGCTGTTTTCGCCCATGGTCTGCCGCACTGTATCATTGATGGAGATAACAGGAACGGCACTTTCGAATTTTTCGGCTTCGGCGAACAGCCTGGAAACGGCCTCTTTGGTGATCAATGGCCGTACGCCGTCGTGTACCGCAACATACCCGGGCATTGTAATGAGCTTCAATCCGTTTTTCACCGACTGGTAGCGTGTTGCTCCGCCCGTGACAATGGAGTGAGGTATCACTACCTGGTAAAGGTTTACGATTTCCTTCCAGGTTCCGAGATGGTCTTCCGGTAAAACGACGATGATTTCAATGCCGGGAATGGCATTGGCAAATGCTTCAAGCGAATGCAGTACTACGGGCTTCCCGTTCAAAAGGTGAAACTGTTTGGGAATTTCCGACAACATACGCTGGCCATTGCCGCCAGCAACAATAATGGCGTATTTTTTCACTGCAGGTTAGAGGATGAGCATGGCGTCGCCGTAGGTGAAAAACTTATATTTCATTGCAACGGCTTCTTTGTATGCTTTCATCAGGAAATCGTAATCAGCAAAAGCTGCAGTCATCATCATCATCGGCGATTGCGGCAGGTGAAAGTTGGTGATCATGCTCGATGCGATGCTGAATTCATAGGGAGGAAAGATGAACTTGTTGGACCAGCCCTGGAAAGGGTTCAGGTTACCTGATATGGCGACTGAGGATTCCACGGCTTTCATTGTAGTCGTACCCACAACACAAACCTGCTTCTTGTTCTCTTTTGCCAGGTTCACTGCCAGCGCAGTCTCTTCTTCGATGATGAGTTCTTCCGAATCCATTTTATGCTTGGTCAGATCTTCCACATCAATGGTGCGGAAATTGCCGAGACCCGCATGAAGTGTTATTTCGGCAAACGAAACACCCTGTAGTTCGAGTCGTTTCATGAGTTCACGGCTGAAATGCAGACCGGCTGAAGGAGCAGCTACTGCGCCTTCATTTTTTGCATATATGGTTTGGTAACGTTCTTTATCTTCGGGTTCAATTTCACGCAGGCGCTGAAGTTCTTCAGGAAGCGGAGTTTTGCCGAGACTCTCTATGGTCTTTTTGAATTCCTCGTATGGACCGTCGAACAGGAAGCGCAAGGTACGGCCACGGGAAGTGGTATTGTCTATAACTTCAGCCACCAGTGAATCGTCGCCGCCGAAATAAAGTTTGTTCCCGATCCTGATTTTACGTGCAGGGTCAACCAGAACATCCCAAAGACGTGCGTCACGATTAAGTTCGCGCAGCAGAAATACGGTTATTTTGGCACCGGTACGCTCTTTCTCACCCATCAGTAATGCCGGAAAAACTTTTGTATTGTTGAGGATAAACACATCTCCATCTGAAAAATAGTTCAGGATATCGGTAAATGATTTGTGTTCGATCGTTTTGGTTTTACGGTCTAACACCATCAACTTGGATTGGTCACGGTCAGGATGAGGATGCACGGCAATGAGATCGGCAGGCAGATGGTACTTGAATTGAGATAATTTCATAACGGAATAATTTATAATCTGCGTAATTCAGCATTATTTTTAGGGGTGCAAAAGTAGTGATTTTTATGCTGAAATGCAAGTCTTTTTATGTGGAAAATTCACATTTTCAGGATAATGTCTTTCGCAAGGGATACAGCGATGAACAGTAAAGAAAAATACAAACCTTATATTTCGTAATTTTGCGGGCTTAAATCTAATTCCAGTTCAATATGCTACGCACACACACTTGTGGAGAATTAACAATAAAAAATGCCGGAAGTCGGGTTACACTGGCCGGATGGGTACAAAAATCACGCGATCTTGGAGGAATGACTTTTGTAGATATCCGCGACAGGTATGGGATAACACAATTGGTGTTTAACATGGAGACCAATGCAGAACTTTGCATCAAGGCAAGGCAGCTGGGCCGCGAGTATGTGATCCAGGCCCAGGGAACAATTACTGAACGCAGCAATAAGAATCCCAAGATGCCAACGGGCGACATCGAAATGATGATGGAACAGCTCGAGGTGCTCAACGAATCGAAAACGCCTCCCTTTACGATAGAAGATAATACCGATGGCGGCGATGAACTGCGGATGAAATACCGCTATCTGGATCTTCGGCGCCAGGTGGTGCGCTCGAATATGGAACTTCGTCACCAGATGGGCATTGTTACACGTAACTACATGAATTCCATCGGGTTTATTGATATTGAAACACCGGTACTCATCAAGAGCACGCCTGAAGGAGCCCGCGATTTTGTGGTCCCTTCACGCATGAATCCAGGCGAATTTTACGCCCTGCCCCAATCACCCCAGACCTTTAAGCAACTGCTGATGGTCGCCGGATTTGACAGGTATTTCCAGATTGTGAAATGTTTCCGCGATGAGGACCTGCGTGCCGACCGTCAGCCGGAGTTCACACAGATTGACTGCGAAATGGCTTTCGTTACCCAGGAGGACATCCTGAATACTTTTGAAGGGCTGATAAGCCATCTTTTCAAAGAGATCAAGGGGCTCGAAATCAAAACCATTCCGCGCATCGAATATGCAGATGCCATGAAATTATATGGTTCGGATAAACCCGATATCCGTTTCGGGATGGAATTCAAAGAAATGGACCACCTGGTGAAGGGGAAGGGGTTCAGCATCTTCGACGAAGCGCCACTTGTAGTGGGCATTTGTGCGCCCGGATGTGCTGATTATACACGCAAACAGATCGACGAACTTACCGAATTCGTGAAACGACCCCAGGTAGGTGCCAGCGGCCTCATTTACCTTCGTTGCAACCTGGATGGTTCGCTGAAATCATCGGTCGATAAATTTTACACACCTGAAGAATTAAAACATTGGGTTACATTATTCAATGCTCTCCCCGGTGATTTGCTGCTTATTCTTGCCGGGAAAGGAGATAAAATCCGCAAGTCATTATCCGAATTAAGGCTGGAAATGGGCAACAGGCTTGGTTTACGCAAAAGCGGAACGTTTTCACCACTCTGGGTTGTCGATTTTCCGCTGCTCGAATGGGACGAAGAAACCGGGCGCTTTTATGCCATGCACCATCCGTTCACAGCGCCCAAGCCGGAAGATATACTGCTGTTGGATACCGACGCAAAGGAAGTACGCGCCAATGCCTATGACCTTGTTATTAACGGCGTGGAAATCGGCGGCGGATCCATACGTATCCACAACAAGGACCTGCAGAAAAAAATGTTTTCCATACTTGGCTTTACCGAAGAAGATGCCCAGTCTCAGTTTGGCTTTCTGATGAATGCCTTTGAATATGGAGCACCTCCTCACGGCGGCATTGCCTTTGGTTTCGACCGTTTATGTTCACTCTTCGGAGGTGCCGATTCCATTCGTGATTTCATTGCTTTCCCGAAAAATAATTCAGGACGTGATGTGATGATCGACTCACCCTCGGTCATATCAGCAGAACAACTGAAAGAACTTTGTCTGAAAATTGTAAAATAACGAATGCCATATATATGAATAGAAAGCGCATCGAAATCATGTCGCCGGTGGGTTCTTACGCATCACTGATGGCAGCTGTGCAGGGCGGTGCCGATGCAGTATACTTTGGTGTAGGAAAGTTGAATATGCGGGCGCGTTCCTCCGTTAATTTTTCGCTCGACGACCTCGAAACCATCACAGGAATCTGTCGCGAACATGGCCTGCGCTCATACCTCACATTGAACACGGTTGTATTCGACAATGAACTTGGCGAAATCCACCGGATAGTCGATGCCGCCAAAGCACATGGCATTTCGGCCATCATTGCCTCCGACTTTGCCGTGCTGGAATACGCCCGCTCCACTGGCATGGAAGTGCATATTTCAACACAATGCAACATCACCAATCTGGCAGCCGTAAAATTCTTTTCACGCTATGCCGATGTGATGGTTACTGCACGCGAATTAAACCTTGAACAGGTAGCATCCATCATCAGGCAGATCGAAGAACAGCATATATGCGGTCCGTCAGGAGCGCCGGTAAAGATTGAAATCTTCGCTCACGGAGCTTTATGCATGGCTGTCTCTGGTAAATGTTACCTGAGCCTGGATAATTTTAATCAATCAGCCAACCGGGGCGCATGCCTGCAGCCCTGCCGCCGGACTTATACGGTTAAGGATAAAGAATCGGAACTGGAGCTTGAAGTGGACAATGAATATATCATGTCACCCAAAGATCTGAAAACCCTAGATTTCCTGGATAAAATTATTGCCGCCGGGGTCACTGTCCTGAAGATTGAAGGTCGTGGACGTGCGCCTGAATATGTTAAAACAGTTACCCGCATTTACCGTGAGGCTGTGGATGCCTGTTCGAACGGCACTTTCACGCCGGAAAACATAGGAATTTGGAATGCAGAACTCGGCAGCGTCTACAACCGGGGATTCTGGGATGGATACTACCTGGGTCAAAAGACCGGCGAATGGTCGGTGAAATACGGTTCGCAGGCTACCATGCGCAAAGAATACGTGGGCAAAGTGACCAATTATTTTGCGAAACTAAGCGTCGCGGAAATCCTTATAGAAGCGCAACCGCTCAATGTCGGCGATGCCATCCAGATCAATGGCGCCACAACCGGCGTATATGAAGACAATCTGAATGAAATAAGGGTCGGGCTGCAGGCAGTGCAATCGGCGGTTAAAGGCGATTTATGCTCCATACCCGTTACTTCGCTCGTCAGGCGAAATGATAAATTGTACAAACTGATCGAAAACGCTTAACGTTATTGCGGCCTGTCGGAGAAAATGAAATATTTCTTACAGGTCTGAAATGTCTCAAAAACCTCAAAAGACATCAAACGATTTCAAACGATTTCAAACGGTTTCAAACAAATCTGAAGATGCTCATCAACTACCATACGCATACACGCTTTTCCGATGGGGCAGGCGAGCCCGAAATGTTTGTAAAACAGGCCATTGATCTTGGATTCGATGCGCTGGGTTTTTCGGAGCATTCTCCTTTGCCTTTTGAAAATACTTTTGCTTTAGACGCTGCACAACTTGGAGAATATTCCGCCACAGTAAGGGGGCTGGCCGAAAAGTATGCGGATAAAATAAAAATCTGGCTTGGAATGGAAATGGATTTCATCCCGGGTCATTCGGTGGATTTTGCCAGGATATCAGAACAGTGTGGCCTGGACTATACCATTGGCTCCGTGCACCTGGTGGCAGCACCTTCGGGTGAATTATGGTTCATCGACGGATCTGCTTCCGAAATTTACGACGATGGTCTTGCCTTCCATTTTGGCGGGGATATACGTACAGCTGTGTCGACGTATTACCAGCAACTGAACAGGATGATCGAAATGCAAAAACCTAATATCATCGGCCATCTGGATAAAATTAAGATGCATAACCGCGACCGCTATTTCCATGAGGATGAAGTCTGGTATAGGGCGCTTGTAAACCAGACCCTGGAATTGATCGCCGAAACCGGTTCAATCGTGGAGGTGAATACAAGGGGTATTTATAAAAACCGATCCGCCACGACATACCCGGGACCAGAAATACTGAAACAGCTGAAGCGAATGGGTGTGCGCGTAACCATAAGTTCAGATGCCCATAAAGTGACTGAGATCAATGGCGCTTTTGACCAGGCCCATCAACTTCTTGCCGAAGCAGGCATAAAGGAAGTCGCTTACTTCAATGGGAGCGGATGGGCGCTCACAGCACTTTAAAAAGCAATCATTTTGCTTAAGTTCCAGCTTTTGCAATTTGCAATTTGCAATTTGCATGTTGCATTCTTATGCGCTGCACGCACGATTAAGAAGCACCTGGATCATTGCTTCGCCAGCATGGCCGATTCGAGGGGATTATTTACCCAAAGGATCCATGCCTGCCTGGTCCAGTTCATAGAGCTTGTTCTTGATGATGCACATCTTCACTTTCATTTCCCATATACGGGCAGATGCGGCATAGCCCATTTTGCGTAAGGCCGGCAGCCAGAGCTTATAATCCTGTTTATCCACCAGCGTCGGGTAGAAGGACTTAGCTGATAAGACATCGCAGAAGTTCAGGAAAGAGGCAGTATCGGATTCATATTCTTTATAGTTAGAACGATAGCCTAATTTTTCCATGGCATTCGTATTCTTTCCTTTAATGCCAAAGTGGTTGTTGAGTTTCCGGCTGAGGGCCGAGTTGCCTGCCCCGCTCTCTACCAGGGCAACACCCAGAATTACGCTGGCGGGTATACTTGTTTGGGACATCAGATCGATGGCCAGGTTTTTGTATTTTTCTATATAGGTTCCGCTGGTATTTTGACCTGCTGCAATAACAGGAAGAACCAGCATTAAAATAAGTACTGATGTAATTTGGAATATTCTCATTAAATTAATTTTAGTGAATAATAGCGAAAATTGGACAAAACAAAACGGGATGACATTCCTGGCATCCGGGTATAAATTTTAGTAAGATAAGCAGCTGGCTCATAAGAAGTAAAGCCAGAAATCAGAAGCTGATAGTGTGTTTAAATGTTTGACTTCTTAGCGAAAAATAAGTCTGGACTACATTAAACAATTTTATCTGTTATTCGTATCTTTTTAAAGGTCAGATGCAATTATTCACATCTTTTATTTCAGTATAACAGTGTTCGTAAGATAAAGTTTCGCATGGAGTTTGCTGTCTTGCCAGATAACGTTTTAGAAACCATGCGCGTTTTAAGCGGATTCAAATGCAGGATCAGTTAGGATCGTATGACCATTTGAGATATATAGTGCCCCATGTAAAACCGGCACCGAAAGCAGCAAGGATTATATTATCCCCTTTTTTAAGGCGGGGCTCCCATTCCCAGAGGCAGAGCGGCAGGGTAGCTGACGTTGTATTGCCGTATTTCTGGATATTGATCATTACTTTTTCTTTACTTAAGCCCATACGGTTGGCTGTTGCCTCAATGATCCGGTTATTGGCCTGGTGAGGAACAAGCCAGTCGAGGGTTTCAGAGGTAAGGCCATGACGTTCCATCATTTCTGCTGAGACATCGGCCATGCGTGATACAGCCCATTTAAAAACAGTCTGTCCTTCCTGGTATATAAAGTGCTCACGGGCTTCAATGCTGGCATGTGTTGGTGGCACATTTGATCCGCCTGCTTTCTGGTAAAGATGATGACGTCCGCTTCCGTCGGAGCGCAGAATGGTATCGATGATGCCGTTTCCGTTGGCAGCAGGTTCAAGCATAATGGCACCGCTTCCATCACCAAAGAGCGGGCAGGTATTGCGATTGGTATAATCGGTGATGGAGGACATTTTATCTGTACCAACAATCACCACTTTTTTGTAAACCCCTGATTCAACATATTTGCATCCGGTGGCCAATGCAACCAGAAACCCCGAACAGCCGGCATTGATATCAAAGCTGAAAGCGTTCAGGATACCGGTTTTATCGCTGATAATGCTGGCAGTTGCCGGGAAAGGCATATCAGGCGTAACAGTGGCGCAAATCAGCAGGTCAATTTCATCGGGACGCGTATTTGTTTTGGCCAGAAGCTGTCTCACAGCTTCTGCACCCATCACTGATGAGCCCTGGCCTTCACCCTTAAGTATTCTGCGTTCTTTGATGCCTATGCGTGTCATAATCCATTCGTCGGAAGTGTCAACCATATGGCTGAGCTCTTCGTTGGTCAGAATATATTCAGGAACATATGCACCGACACCGGTAATTGCAGCTGTAATTTTTTTCATTCAGGAATTGATTTAAAATCAGTAAACCGGCAGGAGTTATTCCTCTTTCCCACTATTGAACTGCACGAGTGCCAGTTTGATTTTATGTGCAAGATGTGCCTTGTGAACCGACCGGGCTTCAAGGATCATATTTTTTATCGCTTTTTCGTTGGATATCCCATGGCCAACGATGACTGCTGAATTGATCCCTAGAATTGGCGTCCCGCCGTAATTTTCGTAGTTAAATCTGTCAAAATACTCATCACGAAGCCCATGTTTCAACATGATGCGGTACATAGCCTCGATATTTTTAAGAACGATATTTCCGGTAAATCCTTCGCATACGATTACGTCGGCTTTGTTCCGGAGCAGATCGCGACCTTCAAGATTTCCAATAAAATTGAAGTCCTTTGAGTCTTTCATCAGCATATAGGCTGTTTGGGAAAGCAGGTTACCTTTTTCCGCCTCACCTCCGATGTTGAGCAGTGCCACACGCGGGTTATCGATGTGATGAACCGACTGGGTATAGATAGATCCGATGAGTGCAAACTGGTACATTACATCAGGTTTCGCATCCGGGTTTGTGCCAACATCGAGCAGGACACTGATACCACCTCCCTCCTGGGGAAGAACAGCAGAGGTGCAGGGACGAATAATTCCCTGAACCGTATTGACAGTAAAAATGGAGCCAACCAACATGGCACCGCTGCTTCCGGCGCTGGCAAAAGCATCAATTTTTTTATGCTTCAGCAGATTATAGCCCACACTTATACTGGAATCGGTTTTGCGCAGAAATGCCTTGGTAGGATGTTCACCCATACCAATAACATCTGAGGCATGAACGATCTCGAAATCAACCGGACTTGCACCAAATTCCAATAAAGTAGCACGGATAATACTCTCGTCGCCAATGAGTACTATTCGGTCTTCAAGAGGTAGTTCTTTATGGGCGAGAATAGCACCTCCAATTGTAGCTTTCGGAGCAGAATCGCCACCCATAACATCTAAACCGACTTTCATCGACGAGTTATTTGAGTTATATTCTTCAAGCGGTAAATAACAGACTAAGCTGTTGTTTTCTTCTCAATGGCCAGTCTGCCTTTGTAATATCCACAATCGGGGCAAACCCGGTGATAAAGCACGGATGTTCCGCAGTTTGAGCAAAGTGCAATCGTTGGGAGTACAGCTTTGTAGTGTGTTCTTCTTTTTGCAGTTCTCGTCTTGGAGAACCTGTGTTTAGGATGTGGCATTTTCTATTTTTATTTATTTAGCGTACAATCAAAATTAATTTTCGTCTTTCAGGTCTTCGGTAAGGCCCCTGAGGGCATCCCACCGGGGATCAGTATCTTCGTGCTCAGGGATTTCCGTAATAAAGCGGGTCACCTCAGGGTCGCATGCATATTCGCCGTTTTCATTCATCGGGTGCACATGCCTTATGGGCAATAGCAGGTTGATGTATTCATAAATAAGCGGCGCCAGGTCAATTTGATAATCTGTTTGCGGAACCATCAGTACATCTTCCGATTCCTCCAGGCGTTCGTGCCCGAACTTAACAATGAGCTTTTCGTGCCCGTTTACAGGATGATCAAAAACATCCAGGCATCGGTCGCAGGTTACCTCAACGGTTCCCTGTATTTTGAATCCGAAGATCAGCATGCGCTCCTGCCTTTCGAGGGTCACTTCTACATGAACTTTCCCTTTTTTTATTTCCGAATATTCGAAATGTTCAAAGAACGTATTATTTACCTCAAAGTCAAAGGTATGATTCCCAAGGCTTAGCCCAACATATGGAATTGTAAAATCGGCCAGGTAATCCACAGATTGATTTTTTTAACAAAGGGGGTGCAAAATTATGAATTATTATTGTTATTCACAAATCTATGTTCATCCCCCGGTATCTGCTACCGCTCGCGCAATGTGTCTCAATATTGGTCTCTTTTGCACGATGACAGCATTCCTGTAAGGGCATAAATTTTCGCTGTTTTTACTTAAAAGCTGTCTCAAGCAGTCCATCACCGGCAAGGCTCAGCCTGCTGAAATAATCCGGCGTTTCGCGTCCAAGCAACTTATCCACATACATTTTAGCCAGGTATTGGCCCAGCATGAAGCCATGTCCGCGCAAGCCAAGGAACAAGCCATGTTCGGGATCTATAAGCATGCGGGGCTCCACATAATAGCCTGCCCACACAGCCTGAAAACCTACGGAAGACAAGTCGGGGAACCAGTTTACGAAAACTTCTGAGGCGATTTCCAGGAACTCCTGCGAATTGACCTTCAGGTTTTTCCCTGCCTGCTGAGGTTCTATCTGAGGTGATGCACAACCGATGATCTGGCCGGTTTCACCAAGTTGCTGACCATATACAGCAACAAAACCTTTGTACTTGCGGCGGTCGATAATCATATCAAGCGGTTGTCCGTTGATACCCATCATCGGCAGGCGGCGCGTAATAAAGGCCTGGTGTTTGATCGGATACAAACCGGTTTCAATACCCAGTTGTTTGGCAAATTTTTCACCTTTTGGGCCGAGTGCATTCACAAAAATTTCAGTCTGATATTCAATATAATTTTTCGCATGATCCTGCACAAGAATAGAATAAGTAGTGCCATTGCGGGTCACATCGATGAGTTTGCAGTCCTCGAGCACCTGGCCACCGTTATCGATGCCGATACGGCGGATATAGTCAACAACCCTGCCTGGTGTGGCCTGCCAGCAATCGCGCGTTATCTGGGCGGCAAGGTAAGTACTTCCCAGTTTGGGATTGATGTGGCGGGAAATTTCACGCGGGAAATCCTTCGGATCCACCATGTATGCGTCCGAATATGACATGCTGTCTTCAAGTGCTTTGTAAGTAGCATCATCATGTGCAAAGGTCACATATCGCGTGGAACGGAACTGGATGTCATGTTTTTTCTGAAGGTCCGCGAATATTTCGTGATTATGACGGGCGATATCCGCAATTTCCGGGAGGCTGAATGCCGGCCGTCCGCCGGCTATATTGCGCCAGGATGCGCCTCGTCCGTAGTTAATGAGTACAGGTTTCTGGCCACCTTCGGCAAGATACCTGAAAAGGGCACTGCCGCCGATACCACCGCCTGCCACAAGCGATTGAACCTTTACAATACGATTTGGGGTACCATTGAGGTTTGTAATTACTTTTTCATGAACGTTTCTCGGATACAATTCGCCCATGTTAAGCTGGTTGGAGAGTGGTCCACGGGGTGTAGCTTCGCCCACGATCGTAATTCCGGCAGGGCGTAAGGTCTGTTTTAACCGCATGATACAGCGCTTGCCACGACAGGCACCCATGCCCAGGCGGGTGGTATGCTTAACTTCATCGACGGAAATAAATTTGCGATCGCCGATCATTTCCATGATTTCACTCAGCGAGACATCGTCGCAATGGCAGACATAAGTTTCGTTTTCGCGCTCGTAAGTCGCTGGTATGAAATGCAAAGGCTCAGGGAAGGCCGCTTTCACAACAAACCCCCTCGCCATCATCAGCGCTTCTCCTTTGACATCCAGGGAGCGGACACGTGCAATGTTGGTTTTATTGGGTTTGCGCATGATCTTTTCGACAATGCCTTCGCCAAGCTTTTCACCATTATTGTTTACCAGGAATACTTCGGCTTTCTCCTGAACATCATATTCAATGGGCAGGAACAACCAGTCTTTCTTCAGGTTATAACCAAAAATAGCCAGACCCGGGCATTGGTACACACAATCCATGCAACCAACACATTTATCGAAGTCAAGCTGAGGAACGGTGCTGGTAGAGGTTTTGGTGATGGCACCGTGAGGACAGGCAAATTCGCAGGGATTACAGGCAAAGCCATACAGGCAGTCGATCTGGACGAATGGTTTTGATAAAGCCCTTTCTTTAGTAGGCTGATGCGGCGATTCTATGATGCGAAGCGGGTGTTGCTGGGAATCTATATACTCTTTTGAAGTGGACAGAAAATCATCGTAATTGAAGCGTTCGCCCATTTCCTGCAGTATTTCAAAAGCAACCTGCTTGCCGCGCACAACGGCGCTGGTGCCTTCACCTATGCGGATGGCATCGCCTGCAGCATAACAGTGGCGTCCAAATATTTCATTGCCCTTGATCAGTAACTGATCGTCGGAAACAAGGCCCGTACATATATTAATGGCATCAATGCCGTCAATTACTTTTTCGGTGCCGGGGACGGCAGCGAAGTTTTTACATTCTGCAATGACTGCACCGGTTATTCCATCGTGATGTTCGTTTGGAATGGCTTTCAACAGGATGTGCGACAACATGACCGGGATGCCGAGCCTGCGAACCCTGTTGGCCTGTACTGGAAATCCCCCTTCGAAAGGCTGTGCTTCAATAATGGCTTTTACAGTGGCACCAGCCTGCATGAGCTGATAGGACGTGAGATAACCGATATTTCCGGCACCAACGGTCAGCACATTGCGGCCAAGGAGCGTAAATTCGCTGTTCATCATCTTCTGCACCACGGCAGCTGTATATACACCAGGCAGGTCGTCGTTCTCGAAGGTGGGCATAAATGGTACCGCACCCGTGGCAGCGACCAGGTAATCGGCATCAACATAATAAATTTCTTCAGTAAGGATATTTTTCACGGCAATCCGGTTTCCTTCAAGGATATCCCATACGGTAGAATTCAGGAAAATGCCCTGGTGATTATCACCGGCGAGGGTTTTGGCAATATCGAAACCGCGCATCCCGCCGAATTTTTTCTGCTTTTCAAAAAAGAAAAACTGGTGGGTCTGCATCAGGAATTGTCCGCCGATCTTATCATTGTTGTCAATGACAATATTGTGAATGCCATGCTTGTTCAGCTCTTCACGAACAGCCAATCCGGCCGGACCGGCGCCTATGATGGCCACCGAGGTCTTATAAACCTTCTGTGGCTCGTCTTTTTGCAAATGGGCAATATAGGGTTTATAGTCCTTGGGGATTTCATGCACTTCTTTCACACCGTCAACACGGGTGATGCAGATGCGCCTGATTTGTCCATCCACCAGCATTTCGCAGGCACCGCATTTACCGATTCCGCATTCAAGGCTGCGTTCGCGATTTGTAAGACTGTGGCTGTGAATGGGATAACCGGCCTGATGCAGTGCCGCTGCAATCGTAAATCCCTTTTCACCGGTGATTTCTTTTCCCTCATAAGAGAATGTAACAGATTCGGATGGGGTTACATCCAATATGGGGTGTGTGTTAATCCTATTCATGAATAGCGTTTTAATACAGAAGATAAATAGTTGATAAATAAATATTTCCGTAAAGTTGCCATACGAAAATCCTCGGCAAAATTATATGTTTTTAATGTGCCGTATTCAAATTTACCATATTTAGAAAGGTTACATACTATTGCTGTAAGGGGTGGGCGCTTGGATATTTTGCTGAATGCCAGACCAAGTGTTGAAAATTCAACAGGCCATAGGTGACATTCATTCGGAAAAAGACGGATAATAAGGCTAGTAATACATTGTCGAAGATGAGATGAATGCTTCCCTATGTTGTTTTGAAATTAAACCAAATGATGGACAACTTTTTACACCAGTGAGCAATTGTACTATTATTCAAAGGGTTAGTTTATAAAATCAAATTCAAGCGATGTAAAATGGTACCTATATTTTTAGTAACTTTGCAAACCCAAACAAGAATCCTTTCATCCTCATGGAGAAAACCAAGGTATTATTCGTAACCCAGGAAATTGCACCTTATCTGAAAGAAACTCAGCTAGGGACAATTGGGCGATATCTACCGCAGGGCATACAGGAGCGTGGTCGTGAAATTCGCACTTTCATGCCGAAATTCGGCAGCATCAATGAAAGACGTAATCAGCTGCACGAAGTTATACGCCTCTCGGGAATGAATCTCATCATCGACGATACAGACCATCCGCTTATCATAAAGGTTGCCTCTATACAATCGGCACGCATGCAGATTTATTTTATCGATAACGAAGACTACTTTCAACGGAAGTATGTCTTTTTCGATAAAAACAACAAATTTTTCAAGGATAATGACGAACGCACGATTTTCTTCTCAAGAGGCGTGCTGGAGACTGTAAAAAAACTAGGATGGCCGCCTGACCTGGTTCATTGTCATGGCTGGATAACCAGCCTTGTTCCCCTTTATGTAAAGCGTGCTTTCAGGGATAACCCGCTGTTCTCAGACACAAAAGTTATTATTTCCATCTACGATGACGATTTTACCGATCTGATGGATAAGGACTTCGCCAATAAAATTAAGATTGACGGCATTTCTGTGAAAGATCTGAAACACTATAAGAAGGCTTCCTTCGTTAGTATGATGAAAGCCGCAATTGATTATTCTGACGGCGTAATCATCGGGAGCCCTGTTATCAATGCAGAAGTACATGAATACTTGCTGCAATCTGGTAAACCGGTTCTCGGTTACCAGTCGGAGGATACATACATTCATGCTTTTTCTGATTTTTATGACCTTGTCCTTCAAAATCAGTCTGTTGCGGTATAAATACTGTAACTAAATCACGCCCTTAACTTAACCTGTTTATCCTTGAAACCAACAATAAACACTTTGCGCGGAATTTTTTCCTTCATCATTGTTGCATCTGCCTTTCTCATTTCCTGTAATAAGGACCCGGACCTGATCGGATTGGATTTGCTTTCTCCCGCCGACCGACTGAAGGTTGGCATAATGGATACCACCACCATAGTAGCCTATTCTGTTTATGATGAAGCAGTCCGCACAGACGAACTGGCGTCCAGATATTCAATTATCGGAAGCATTTACGACCCGGTTTTTGGTAAAACTTCCGGTACCTTATACACCCAGGTTCAATTATCGGACTCTGTCCCTGCCTTTGGCACCAGTGCCATATGCGATTCAATGGTACTGGTTTTGCCCTATGCCAGTTTATTCGGCGATTCAACTGCCCTGCAAACATTCAGTGTTTATGAACTTACCGAATCCCTGGCACTTGACAGCGTCTATCTTTCAAGCATGCATGCGGAGTATAACCAGGCTTCCCTGCTTGCACAGCAAACTTTTCGCCCGCGTGTAAAGGATAGTGTCGTCGTTGCGTTACCTAAAGTGCATAAAATAGCGCCAATGCTCAGGCTGAAGTTTAACAAGGACCTTGGCACCCGGATACTGGCTGCATCAGCAAATGATCTACACCCCAATGCTAATTTCATGCAGTTCTTCAAGGGATTTGCAGTCGTTGCAAATGATCAAAACACCCCCGGGAAAGGATCTCTTGTTTCTTTCGACCTTGGATCTGGCTATACATCATTGAGAATGTATTATCACAATACTAAAGACACAACTGTGTATGATTTCAGGATGGGCACTGCCGCTGCGCGCTTTAATCAATATAACCATTTCGGGCATACCAATGCTGCTGCGGATTTCAAGGCACAGCTCAGCGGTGATACAACCCTGGGGTTACAAAAACTTTACATTCAGGCACTGGGTGGCACAAAGATAAAACTCCGCTTTCCATACCTGAAGAAATGGGCCAGCACGCAGAAAATTTCCATCAATGAGGCTCAACTGGTAGTGACCAATGCAGATCCATCTGGTGCTTATTTAGCGCCAAGCATGCTTGGCCTCCGTGTCATATTAAAGGGTGGGCTGTTAGGTGTTACAACAGACGAAGTAGTGGAGGGGACATCATTTTTTGATGGTACTTACAATTCAGCGAAAAGTTACCGTTTCAGGATTTCACGCTACATTCAGCAATTGCTGATCCCAAAGACGGATAATTATGGTCTTTACCTTTTTGTCCCTAATTCAATTGCAGCGACTACCAGATACAACCGCCTTGTTTTGGATGGCACCAGCAAGCAGCTGACCAGTCATATGAAACTTGAAATCAGGTATACCATCGTTTCCCAGTAAATACGTGTGCAGCATATTTGTCGCTTTTGTCCGGCTATGCCAGTGTGCAGGATATACTGCCTGTGAGGTACAAAAATCATTCACTTCCATCTAACTAAAATATATTTAATTTATAAACAACTAATTATATAATCTAAATAAATTCCAAGTTCCAAGTGCCAAAATCCAAGTTCCAAAGTAAATTTTGATTCCAGGACAAATACTTCAATTACTTCAATGTAATTCTATATATTTCTATATATTTCAATGTATTTCTATATATTTCAAATTTTCAAGTTAGTTCCTGTTTGTGCTCGTCTTTTCATTTTATGCTCCCTTCCCTAACCCTGCTTCCTTATTCAATGATGAATAAACAAATAGGTTTCAAAAGTTGTTATTGTTATATCCAGATTCATTTATAAACTAATTAGCAAACCATGTGTGGAATTGTTGCTTACCTGGGACCTCGGGAAGCCTACCCGATACTGATTAAAGGATTACACCGTCTTGAATACCGTGGATACGACAGTGCCGGTGTAGCGCTGCTCAACGGGGGAGTTAAGATCTACAAAGCCAAAGGCAAGGTCTCTGAACTTGAAAAACTGGTCGTTGGTAAGGACATCTCAGGTACTTGCGGCATTGCGCATACCCGCTGGGCTACACATGGAGAGCCGAACACCACCAATGCACACCCCCTTTATTCGCCGTCGAAGAACCTGGCCATTATTCATAATGGTATTATCGAAAATTACGCTTCGCTTAAAAATGAGCTCAAAAGCCGAGGTTATGTATTCGAGAGCGATACAGATACAGAAGTTCTGATGTTCCTGATCGAAGATATTCAGCTGAACGAAAAAGTTGACCTTGTTGAAGCTGTGCAGATCGCGCTTACGCAGGTGATCGGAGCCTATGCCATAGTGGTGATATCCAACAAAGACCCTGATATGCTTATTGCCGCCCGGAAAGGCAGTCCCCTGGTTGTCGGTATCGGTGAGGGTGAGTTTTTTCTTGCTTCTGACGCCACACCCATTGTGGAATATACAAGGCAGGTTGTTTATCTCGCCGACGAGGAAATCGCAGTACTCAGAAGGGGAGAACCACTGAAAATCTTTACCATCTTGAATGCCGAGCGCAAGCCTTACATTCAGACCTTGCAGATAAACCTGAGTGCGCTTGAAAAAGGTGGCTATGCACATTTCATGCTGAAGGAAATTTTTGAACAGCCACACTCGGTGCGCGACAGCATGCGGGGCAGGCTCAATTTCGAACATAAAATCGTTTCACTTGGTGGTATTCTGGATTATTCGCAGAAAATGGTCAACGCAAAACGCATCATTATTATAGCCTGCGGGACTTCATGGCATGCAGGACTGGTTGGAGAATATATCTTCGAGGACCTGACACGCATACCCGTTGAAGTGGAATATGCCTCTGAATTCCGTTACCGCAATCCGGTGATTTATGAGGATGATGTCGTCATTGCCATATCACAATCGGGCGAAACTGCCGATACGCTTGCTGCAATAGAACTGGCACGTTCGAAAGGTGCTACGATTATTGGCATCTGCAACGTAGTAGGCTCATCTATCGCACGCGCCACCCACGCAGGATCCTATACCCACGCCGGTCCCGAAATAGGAGTGGCATCCACCAAAGCCTTTACCGCGCAGGTTACAGTGCTTACGCTGATGGCCATCATGATAGCGCACAGGAAGGGAACCATATCTGCTTCACGTTACCAACAGCTCATCAACGAACTGGAAGCTATTCCCGATAAGATTGCCCTTACACTTAAGCTGAATGATAAGATCAAAGAAATTGCTGCCACCCTTAAGGATTCTCGTAATGCATTATATCTGGGCCGTGGCATCAATTTCCCTGTAGCGCTTGAAGGAGCGCTTAAGATGAAGGAGATCTCCTATATTCACGCCGAAGGATATCCTGCCGCCGAAATGAAACATGGTCCTATCGCCCTCATTGATGCAGAAATGCCGGTGGTAGTCGTTGCCACCAACAAGGGGACTTATGATAAAGTGGTGAGCAACATCATGGAGGTAAAAGCCCGCAAAGGAAAGATCATTGCTGTGATCACCGAAGGTGACAGCATGGTGAAAGAGCTTGCCGACTACTATGTTGAAATACCGGAAACCGACGAATTGCTTGTTCCTCTGTTGGCAACCATACCATTACAGTTATTGTCATATCATATCGCCGTCATGCGCGGTTGTAACGTCGACCAGCCCAGAAATCTTGCCAAATCGGTGACTGTGGAGTAGGGTATTCAGGCTCGGAATCTTTTCAATACAATTTATAAACAGCACTACCTTGTAAATCAAGATAGTGCTGTTTGTCTTTGGTCATGTTTGGTTTAAGGTAATTCAGGAAGTGATCCTGCTGGAAGTTCCTGGTGATCTGAAAAATCAGACCACATTTGGCTGCCGCTCACTGTTATGATCAGTGTTTGATTACCAGCGCATAGACCACATAAAGCAGCGCAAAGAAGAAAAACAGCACAGCTGCCGGTTTCAGTATTAATTTCAGGAGGCCGAACAGGTTCAGCTTTTTGCCGGCCTGCAAAAAACAGAGGTCTGTTTCATCTGCAACGGATAGTTCTGCCTGTCTTCCCATGATAAATGCCCGGTTATCGTTCCGGTGTCCTGCCGGGAAATTGAAACATAGCGGGAAATCATATTCAGCCACAGCAGCGGTGATGATTTCCTCGGCGGTGAAACCAAAAGGGATGGTGTTATCATTCATTGCAGTCATTCCTCCGACAACAAGTCCCGCCAGCCGGCTAAGTTTTCCCGATCTTTTCAGGTTCATCATCATGCGGTCGATGTGATACAGGTATTCGTCCAGGTCTTCGATGAAAAGGATCCGGCCTTCGGTATCTATATCTGAAGCGGAAGCCGACAGGCTGTATAGTATAGAGAGGTTCCCCCCGATGACTTCCCCCGAGGCATTCCCCATCCTGTTTAGCGGATGCGATGGGAACCGGTATTGAAGGTCTTCTCCAAAGAGTGCTTGATGCAGGCTTTCGACAGCTGCATTGCTGCTTCCGTCGGGCGGGAAATTGATGGGCATTGTGCCATGCAGGGTCTCGATCCCGAAATTGCGGTTAATATGTGCGTGAAACACTGTAATATCGCTATAGCCAACAATCCATTTTGGAGATGCAACAAAGCGCGTAAAATCAAGCTTGTCGATCATGCGCACACTGCCATAGCCGCCGCGTGCACAAAATATGGCCCTCACTTCCGTGTCGTCAAGCATTTGCTGCATGTCGGTGGTGCGCTGCTCGTCGGTGCCTGCAAACTGGTGGTAACCGGCAGTAAGCCAATTTCCGGTAAGGACATTGAGACCCCAGGATCTGAATGTTGCGATGGCCGGTTCCATTTCCGCATACGACACTTTACGGGCTGTGGCAATAATGGCGACTTTATCGCCGGCTTTGAGGTAAGGAGGTGTGATCATCTGATGCTTTCGGTTTCACAAATATACGGCATTACCAACCTGTTCCGGTAAATCCCTATCTTTGCCGGGGATTTATTCAGCATTTTGAACGATCCCCGCCAAAATTTACTGAATATCATTACCATGGAAGAAAATCACACGCAGGGGCAGGAGCCTCAGAAATTCAAACGCTATACCGTTACTTCAGCTTTACCCTATGCCAACGGTCCCATTCATATTGGCCACCTGGCTGGCGTTTATGTCCCGGCCGATATCTACGTGCGTTACCTGCGCTCCAAAGGCGAAGATGTTGTGTTTATAGGCGGCTCCGATGAACATGGTGTTCCCATCACCATCAAAGCCCGCAAAGAAGGCATCACACCCCAGGAAGTCGTGGATAAATACCATGGCATCATCAAGCAGTCCTTTGTGGATTTCGGTATTTCCTTCGACATATACTCACGCACCTCTAATAAGGTACATCACGAAACGGCTTCCGAATTCTTTCTTAATTTGTATCATAAGGGAGAATTTACCGAGAAATTTTCGTCGCAATATTATGATGAAGAACACCAGACTTTTCTGGCCGACCGTTATATTACGGGCACCTGCCCGCATTGCGGATTTGAGAAGGCCTATGGTGACCAGTGCGAAAACTGCGGTACGTCACTGAATGCAACAGATCTTATCAATCCGAAATCGGCCATCAGCGGTTCGGTACCGGTGATGCGCGAAACTAAACACTGGTTTCTGCCGCTCGACAAATATGAGCCGTGGCTCAAGGAATGGATACTTCAAACGCACAAGGACGACTGGAAACCCAATGTTTACGGTCAATGTAAATCGTGGCTGGATATGGGTCTGCAGCCACGCGCCGTTACCCGCGACCTGGATTGGGGCGTGAAAGTACCACTGAAGGATGCCGAAGGTAAAGTGCTTTACGTTTGGTTTGATGCACCTATCGGTTACATATCGGCCACGCGTGAATGGGCAGCAGAACGCAGCCTGGCTACCGGTAAAGCTGTTGACTGGCAAACCTGGTGGAAAGATCCGGAAACAAGGCTTATTCATTTTATCGGGAAAGACAATATCGTATTTCACTGCATTGTATTTCCTGCCATGCTGCATGCCGAAGGCAGTTACATATTGCCGGATAATGTGCCGGCCAATGAATTCCTGAACCTGGAAGGCGACAAAATATCCACTTCACGCAACTGGGCCGTGTGGCTTCACGAATACCTGGTCGAATTTCCCGGAAAGCAGGATGTGCTCCGTTATGTGCTGGCCTCTGCGGCGCCCGAGACCAAGGACAACGATTTTACCTGGAAGGACTTTCAGGCCAGGAACAACAATGAATTGCTGGCCATCTACGGCAATTTCGTTAACCGCACGATGGTGCTCACGCATAAATACTTTGAAGGTGTGATACCCGAAAAAGGTGTGATCACCGATTACGATAAAGGCGTTCTTTCTGCCATTGCAGCATTTCCTGAAACCATTGCCAGGAGCATCGATAATTTCCGTTTCCGTGAGGCACTCACCGAGATGATGAACCTGGCCAGGCTGGGCAATAAATACCTTACCGATACCGAGCCATGGAAAGTCTTTGGCCATGATCCGCAACGCGTGGGAACAAATCTCAACCTAGCATTGCAGATATGTGCCAACCTGGCGATT
>JBBRRV010000007.1:0-43170 GCA_038246075.1 Bacteroidales bacterium | reverse complement strand
CCTGTTGCCGGTTTTAGTTCAGGTCTTTCGAATTCAGGATCCGGCAGGTCAATATTGTCGGAAAAGGAATCACCGTTATCAAGAATGAATTGGCCCGTCTGGAGAAATAAGGCCGAGGCTTCGGAGAAAGAATTGATGACAATGGAAGGTTTGCTTGCTAGAGGCTCTATCAATGAAATATTCTGTTTGGGCGAAGGTTGAATTGTGTTTTCGGACAAATTGGACATGGCGTTTCCATTGGCATTCGCGTGGGCAATGCCACCTGATATCGCATTGGACCTGATCTGATCGGCGGAAAGTATATTTGTATAAATGGTATTGTAAACGGCTGTTTCGTTTAACCCGTTTTTACGGAGAGCGTAGCTTAACCAAAATATATAGTTGTGTTTCTGACCATCGATGAGGCTGTACCCTGTTGTTTCAGTCACCCATTTTTGTGCTTCTGCCAATGAAAACACGAAATGCCTGTTCGTGGCTGGGTTATGGCAAGGGGAGGAGATTGCATTTGTTTTTATGGGATGGTAAATCTTTTCGGGGGCCAGCAGATGGTAAGGGCGGGCCGTATGATTAAAAAAGCAGGTTTCGGGTGCATTGAAGGATACATAACGGGGCTGGCTAATGGTTTTGTGGCAGGTATCGCCCATGGGCAAGCCAATGTCTTCAAATGACCTGATCAGCCTTTCATAGTGCCTGGCGTATTGAGTGGGATCCAGAAAGGGGATAATCGCAAACAAGCGTTTACCGCGACAGGAAAGTCCGGCATAGGCAATGCTCGGGATTTTCTTTAATTCATGCAGCAGGAGCAAAACATCGTAATCTTCGGCACTGTCGAGATCAACGGCAGCAAGACCAGAAGGCGTGATCAATCCTGCATCAGATCTTTGGGAAAACAGGCCTGCAACCGTGAAGCAAGGAAGATTATCCTTTAGCTTTTTCTGTTTGGCGGGGTCAATTTCGGAACGCAGCAGGATGATCCTGGCTTCGTGGCGGGAACTTTGCAACAAGGTCAGGAGATTGACCGAAACGCCTTTCTTTGTTTCGGCAGTGGAAGGGAAGTAGCTTATGTTTTTATCGAGGATGCTCATCGGGAAAGTTTTTATTTTGATGATTCAGATCTTCAGAAATTCAGAGCAGATATCGGGAGGAATCAGGATCACTGAAAAACTGAAGAACTGAACCAACAAACAAACATTTGTTTATCAAGGAATGATCAGACCGTGCATATCATCACAATATTGAAAGCTATGGCTCCATTGCTTTGTCTTGTTTTGGAAAATCCCTTTTTCTCTAGCCTACCTGAGAAATTATTTTTACCGAATGGTTTATAGCCATCGTCGAGGCAGAATGCTTTATACCTGGCGTATAGTTCGGCAATGGATTCTTTATTGGATTCGGACGGCTGGTAATTGAACTCTTCGATAAAGAGTGCAACGCTATCAGACTGACGGCGGAATTCTTCCAGGGCTTTATCGACCTTAGCGCAACTTGAGAATTTTTTCTGATGGATGATTCTTTCCAACCCCTCAAGGAGCCAATTGAAGACACCAGACAATTCATTTTTAATAATCTTGTCGGCCAGTTCAATATCTTTCTTATCATCGGGAATGCTATACTCAAATGGTATGATAAGGTAGCGTCGGAAAAATGCTGCCGTATGTTCGGTTTCCTTTGGGAATTCGTTGGCATTTATCATAAATCTTACTTTGTTAAAAATTGTAAATGGTTTACCATATGGTTCTCGCGCCTGGAGCGGTTCGCCGCTCACCAGTGCCTTGAATGTATCGGGCTTTATTTCAGTGCCTTTTTCGCTGCTATAATTCAGCAGGACGTTCGTAAGCTTCGCGCGGTTATATTCCGATTCAAAGTTGCCCAATGTATAGTTCAGCATGTTTTGCCGGCCCACCAAAGCACTAATTATATTGAAGAAGACGCTTTTACCATTGGACCCGCCGCCGATGAGCATCAGCATTTTTTCGAGGTTGAGGTTTGTAAAGATGTAACCTGCAAACTCCTGCAGGACCTTACGGCTATTTTCATCAGGAAGGACTTCAAGCAGGTATTTATCGAAAGTAGGACAGCGCGCTTCTGCATTGTATGCAAAAGGAAGTTGATACGTCAGGAAGTCGGCAGGATCGAATCCGCGGGATATCCAACCACCAGGTGTAAACTCCATGGTCGCATTCTGGAGATTGATGAGGACCTTGTCAGGATTTTTAGGAGGAGCAGGCAGATAGGCATCGCTAAGGAATTGCTTGAGCAGTTTATCTTTAAATTCATAAAACCGCACGTCATAATCAGGAAAACTCATTTTAACGGATGCTCTGCCGAGAAAATGTTTCATGTCCTCATTATCGAGCTGTTGCCAGAAAGCACCATTGTACACATAGGTATAGGCAAATACTTTTGCGAGGTTCCACTGCTTGGCAGCAGCAAATTCAAGCAAGTATTTTGTGATTGCAACCAGGCTATGCTTTTGACTTGTCTTGACATCATCAGGAAGGTCGAGATATTCGCGAACTTTAATGGATTTGATTTCATCGAGCAGGCTATCCAGGATTTCATCATGGTTTCTGCGGCCTTCGAAAGCGGCGAGTTTCGCGGGGGTGATTGTGAGTGTTTTCGTTTCCTTGTTCATCGGGAGACCTCCTGTTTAGCTATGAGATACAATTGAATCATGTTCCTTACACCGAAATGTTGCCGGATTATACGCAGATAATCGGAAGTACCAGTCGTAGCTTTGTTGTTGTTACGAAGTATAAAGGGGCTGTTGCTGTGAGAGGTGGCGGCCCCACGTGTTTTGTGGGGTTTCATCTTGCACCTCCTCTCTTTACAAGGGTTGGGCGGGGATTGGAAGCGATATCATAACGGGTTAAACGACGGCCGTCCTCAATCCATTTGGTAAGCTGCGCTTTCGAAAAATAAACGCGCTTCTGCCGTTTCATACTCGGAATTTCCTTTCGGCTGATGAGCCCGTAAATAGTCTGGACAGCTAACCCAAGAAATTTGGCAGCTTCGGGGACGGTGAGGAATTTGTCGGTAAGATCTTCCTTTTGGGAGTTCTCTTTGGCGTAATGTTGAATCAGTTGAAACTCGATGCGTTCGAGACGATCGATGATTTCCTGGAATGGATTTGTTTGTTGTTGCATAGCTGAGTAGTATTTGTTACAGCATGCAATATTATATCGATAGCTATGGATATTTATCACCCAAACCACAATGTTGTTAAAAGGTGGTTTGGGTGGTTTGGGTGGCTTTTTTTATGATTGTAATTATATCCTGGAATGGGCTTAAAAATTCACTATTACCGACGGAAGAAGTTTTGGCCTTTCCCATTGCCGCTTTATAGGGGGACGAGTCAACGGTGATACCAAAAGTATTTTTAATTAGCAGAACATAATCACTTCCAGTATAAGCGTCAGTTATAAAGCCGTGCAATAAACAAGCGTAGAAAAAACCAGCCAGATAACTTTTATATTTCATATTGGATTTATTCCAATTCAGCATTCCATTGTCAGCTATAGAAATCAACGGCACTGAAATATTCAAAAAGGACTTTGAAGAAACGGCTTCGATGATCTGATGATAATAACGTTTATCCGCGATCCAAATATCAAGTAGTGTCTGGGAGTCAATTTTTGGCTTTTTATTTTGGGTTCTAGGAACAGGAAGAGATTTAGTTACTGCTTGATTTTCGGAATGTAAACTATTATACGGGAAGACATTAATCAAATTATTGATCATTATACCACTGTTTATAACCCGGGGCTGGATAACTGCTTTTGATGAGGGCTGTAATGAAAGTACATGGGTAGGAAAAGGCAACTGAGCTTTTTCTTTCAGCCAGGCCATGTAACCATTGAAATCGGCCAGCAATTTATCCTTGAATTCCTGATCCTCTTCGTCCTTACATTGGGAATAAAATTTGTGTGATTGCTCAAACCAGGTCTTCTCGCGTTGAATATGTTCAGGAAAAAATTTGCTTTTTATTTCTATGCGTGAAAGCGGTTTTGAGCTTCGTTCATTCCTGAGCATAAATACTTTAAAAGCGGATTTAAGGTAAACCTCATAATATTCGGGGGGATCTAAATATGTAATATTCATCAATGCTTCAGGAAGAATTTGATCAGGCTGCAACCAGTGGGCATAAAAAGCTGAAAATCCCCGGGCAACTGGAGGAGTATCATACAATGATGTTTTGGCGCGTTCATCACTCCCGGGATGCTCAGCATATTTATACATTAATTGATCAAATTGATCAAGGACGAAGTAATTACGGTATAGCATATATTCGCCCGTGCCAGCAATGGTATGATGGTCAAGGAAGTCAATCCAGGTAAGAATTTTATCCATGTAAGGAAAGCATTGAAGATTAGTGCATATGAGGGATTAATTATCGCTTGAATTTAAGCAGGTTCTGGGCCATCTTCTTTTTTGTCTCCATTTCAAAGCTGGCCAGGTAGTTTTCGGTGGTGGAAATGTTACTATGTCCAAGGCTCTCACTAATGTATTCAATTGTCGCTCCTGAGCGTTTCAATACCGTTGCATAGCTGTGGCGGGCGGTATAGGTGGTAACATCCTTTTTCAGTTTCAGCGCCGTTACAATACGTTTGATGTATTTGTTAATGGTTTTGGTTGCCTGCTGGATGAGTGCCCTTTCTTTTTCGGGGGTGAGTCCTTCGCGCAGGATCGGGAAAACATACTGGTTTGGATGAATGTTTTCATTGCCGATACGCTTTATAATCGCTTTGATTTCGGGACTGAGTGGCACCTCGATCTGCTTAAGGTTCTGCCGTTGCTTGCGTTCGGTCTTGGCACGCACAAAGAGTAACGCGTCATTGCTGATGTTCTTATATTTCAGGCGGGCAATATCCTTCACATTGATGCCATTGCAGAGGTAACTGAAGATCCAGAGGTCATGCGCACGACCTTCGGGGCTACCTGCAGGTGTGCGATAGTTATAGATCTTGCCGACTTCGGTAATAGTCAGGGCTTTTTTAACATTACTGCTGGCAGGGATTTCATATTTGCCGCTCCCAAAGGGATAGTGATCGGGCTTCATGAGTCCTGCGGCTTTGGCCTTATTTAAAATAGCACGGATATTGCGGGCATAAATGCCTACTGTAGTCAGTGCATTACCTTCGGAGATCATCCATTTCTCCCAGGTGTTGAGGAATTCGATTGTAACATCGTTGAAGAGAATGGATTTAAGCTTTTTGGCTTCTTTGAATCTTTTGAGCGAGTGGAGCGTTGAAATATAAGTGCTGGCGGTGCCGACTCTTTCCTGGATGGTGAGTTCTTTGACATAAGCCTCAATGGCCTGGAAAAAGTCCTTTTCCACCTTCTGTGGTCCAAAATATTTTTTTTCAAATTCATCGAAGGAGAATTCATCCATATCCAGGATGATCTTACGTGCTTCGGCTTCGCTATGGGCTATTAATTCCTTATAGTCTGAAAAAGGTTTACGGGGCTTGTCGGACCTTGTTTTTTCAAAATCATCGCGTGACATATTAGCGGGGACGCCTGGGATGAGAATGGTATAAAATTGTTGGATCCGCTTGTGCGTAACCATTAATTTTATTTTATAAATTTGTTTGGCATTTGGCCACCTTGTTTCGAGGGTGACATAAGCCGTGGCGGGAGTTTGGTTCTTTTCCATGGTGACGAAAAATCAACATACAAATCAACATACAAATATAGTCAAAAAGGGTATATAACAATAAAAAAATAATAACAAGCAAGTCGTAAAAAACTGATTAGCAATGTTATGAAAGAAAAAAACAGAGAATGAAAGGGGGCTTTTTGGGACTGTTAATCAGAGGGTCTCAGGTTCAAGTCCTGAAGGGGGAGCCTCCTAAATGTGTTAAAGCCCTGTATCTAAGCATGATACAGGGCTTTTTCTTTTGTCAACTAACAAATAACTAACAAAATACTTCTTAATTGCATTGTTTTCAGCCCTTCATGTGTTTTCCTTTTGGCTGAATTAGGATAAGATTTCTTCCCCCTTTTGGCATTATTTGGTTTCCAAAGCCTTTTCAGAAATATCTGAAGTCTGAATTACTTTAGTTAATTCTGGGTTTAAATAGAAAAGAAAGTGATTAATTCCAAAATTCCCTGCAAGATTCTTTGCCCTGAAGGAATGTTGCATTTTCCAGCCAATAAATTGGGGTTTATAAAATGGAGCTTCCTTATTAAACTGTTTAACAAATGATTGACTTTGTTCAAGTCTTTTATTGGCAAGATTCAGAATAACTAAAGCTATTCGGGGGTCAGATTCATATGCTAATCTATCATTTAGATGTTTATAAGCCCCTGAATATTTATCACTACTATCCAGGAGGGCTTGACCTCTTGGGGATTTTTCATATTTTGACATTGAACTATCAAGTTTTCCAAATTCAACAGGTTCATAGCTTTTAAAATCATTGAGGGTTAATTTGAGATTCTCACTAATGGCAGTTTTTGCCATTTTCTCGGGAGAATTGCAGCTAATGAGAAGAAATAAAATAGGAATCAATAGTAGTACCTTCATTTTATGATATTTTTGGGTTATTTATAGATAATTCAAAGTAATGAGGAAATTTAATAGCAAGTTCAAACAGGATTCTCAATTGCTTTTCAATTGTTATTGCATGGGTGGGAGTGTACTAATAAGGGATGTTCCTTTGAACTTTGAATAAATAGTAAGCTTTTGAGGTACTCCAAAACCTGATTCAGCGGAATAATCAAGAGAAGCATGAATAGTATCATTTGAACCATAAACAAGAACACTTATTGGAATATACGTAAGTTCATATTTACAGGTTCTCTTTGCTTCAGAAGAAGTTTTTTCCACAATCTCATCAAGGATAGATTTAGTCAAACTCTTTTTTATCATTTGGTAGTTAATTATTCTATAGGGTATTGTAACTATTTTATTTGCTCCATTAGGAATATCAATCTTGCCATTATCTTGCAAAATCAATGAACATGAAAGTAAAACTGAAGCTGTAATAAATAAGTAAAGTTTTTTCATAATGTTTTTTTTGTTGATTGGTTGTTGTAAAGCTAAGAATGATTTCCATATAGGCAATTTTAATGCTATAATAATAGGTTTTCAAAGGATGGAGACTTATTCCTCCCTTTTTATAGTGTAAGAGAAATAGCCCTTGGCATGGAGGTTAAAGCTTGAAATGGGTGTGCATGGAATAATATCGTACCTTTTCAAACAAAAACACCATGAAAAAATTATTACTCATTATTTCAGTCATTATCCTGTCATCCTGTGGAAATTCAGGTGTTAGTATCGTTAATAGCATAGGGAGTAAGTACAATCTTAATTTTACAAAGGAGCTGTTAGGAGACAAAATAACAAACTACTATTTTGCTTCTTTACCTAACGCTGCTATGGCTAAAGAAATTAAGAACAGCATTGATAAAGAACTAAATTTAGTTGGTACGGCATCACATGGCAATGCGCTGGATAATTTAGATGCCTCAGATACTTACAAGTGGGAAACTCCAAAGGTGAAGCTGGAAATGAGGTACAGACCTATTTATTCTACAAATCCATATAGTTATGATATTACCTTTTGGATTATTGACAAGTAAGAAAACAATTCCCTTTTATGCCAAATAGACCGAAAAAGCCATTTTATTATAGTTAAATGTAAGGTTTTGTAAGGTTTTCATTGCCTGCTTTTACTTCCTAAAGCATCTTGCTAATGACATATAGGCAGCCCAATCATGAAATTCCCTTTGTTTTTCCAGAAGCAGGATTCTTGTATTCAATCTGGTTTCCTTCCCCTGATAGCATTTCTTTTTAACAAGGGGCTTCAGCCTTTCCAATTCCCTTTCAATGGAATGGAATCTTTCTGAATGATAATAAAGCTTGTTACATATCTGGGTTTCATAGTATATCCTGTTCCTATATGAAGCCCTGCTTTTGAAATGAGTGCTTCCATAAGCCTTATAAAGAATCCTGCTTCTGTTGCCTGATATGGGGCAAATGAAATACCAAATTTTCCCCCTTCCCAGGTTGCTTGGGACTGAAGTAAGCTGAATAGTATAATCCATTGAAGTTAATTCCCCTGTATGGCTTTTGCTGCTATATGTCAGCCTTATATATTGCCCTTCTGCTGATAGTTCTGAAGTGAAGCTGATATAACTGCCATTTGTCCATGTTAATGTTCCTTGCTTAATGCAGCCATTTGATATAAAGCCCTTCTTCAGAAGATAGCTTAATTCTATTCTTAGGCTTGCCCCTGTTGTTATTGCCCCTGTTGAATTTCTTCCCATATCTTATTCTTCTAATATTATAACCTAAATCCTTATAGATAGCTTAAATGCATATTAAAGGTTATATAATGATATCAAGCCTTTCAGCCCTTTTAAGGTTATTCAGTATCCCATTCAAGTATATCAGTATCCCATTCAAGTATATCAATATTCCATTCAGGTATATCAGTATTCCATTCTGGTATATCAGTATTCCATTCTGGCATGGGTGCTTCCTTCCATTCTGGCATGGTATCTTCCCAGATAACCAATTCCTGTTCCCATTTCCCCATTAAAGATTCCCAGGCTGGAAGTTCTGCTTTCAGTTCATTAATTGTTTTCTTCTTCATGCTTGTTTGGATAAGATTTCTTCCCCTTTCCTTGCACATATAAAAGGGGTGCTGGCTTCTTCTGGTTCTTCATCCTGCTGAATCTTTTCCTGGAGAAGTTCTGTAATATCATATTCAGATTTCCCTTCAAGGGTTATCTTCTTCAGATTGTCCCTAAGAATCTTCATTCTGGCTTTTCTATCAGCAGGGGAAAGAATTGCTTCAGGGATTTCCTTCAGGATTGCCTTCAGCAGTTCTTCTGTTTGAAAGTTGTAAACTGATTCAAGTTCTTTCAGAATCAGCAGGGGCAAAGTTCCTGCATTGATATCAGCCTTTCTTTCTGGCAAATGGGATTTTCCTGTTTTCATGATTTTCTGATATGTTGAAATAAGTTCTAATGGCAGGCTATTTTGAAAGCTGGAAGAAAGAAGTTCATTCAGATATACATTTCCCCTGAAATAGGCTTCAGGCTTCTTGTAATGGCTTTCCAGCTTAATGTAATGCTTTGCTCTGTCCCAGCCATAAAGCCTTCTTAGTTCTTCCTGAAGGGGCTTATCAAGCTTGTTCTTAATGTTCCTTGATACATCATACAGTTTAACCTTCAGGGAAGGGGAAAGAAATTCCTTACCTGTTAAGACATTGCCCTGTTTATATTCCCTTGATTCCATGCCTGATATCTTTACATGATTTCGCAGGAAGGCAGCTTCATTGAATGGGATTTCCTGAATAGTGCCAAATTCAAAGCAGTTCACTATTCCAGAAAACAGATTGATTCCTAAGCAGCCCTGCATATAATTCAGTCCTTCCTTCCAATCATTCAGGGAAGAATGATAATTATGCCCATTTAACCAATAGGGAAGGCTTCCTTTGATAGTAATCTGATTCCTTTGCTCATAGTGCCATACTTCAATTTTCTTGCACCTGTCAAAGTAATACCTATCAGCCCCCTCATAAGAAGCAGCCCTTTGTAAATAGCTGAAATTAAGCTTATCTTTGCCTATGCATTTGGCTATTTCAATATAGTCCAAGTTCATAAAATATCCCCTGAAGCCCCTTTAATGGGGCTTCTTCATTAAGTTCCTTAAATAATTGAATGCTGCTTCCTGATATTCAAGCTTCCCTAGCCCTCTGAATATGTGAATATCCATTGAAGAAGAACAGATATTTTCTGAATGGACTATAACCAAATCATATAAATCATGCCTTTCATCAAATATCCCATAACCATAAAATTCAGGATACAGGGGGAACCCCCAGATTGAAGTATGAAATTTCCCCTGATTCAATTCTTTATAAAGCCCTTCTTCAGATACTTTATACTGCCCATTGATTTCATTTATCTTCCCCTTCAGTTTGTTTGAAGTTTTGCTAAATGCATTAATGCCCCAGCTTATCCTATTGGGAAGAATGCCCCTTTTTCCTGCTGATTGGTAAAAGCTTCCCTTTGTTTCAGGTTTCTTTTCATACATCATACTGTAATGGCAGGATTCAATAAATCTATCATTCATAATTCATCCCCCAGATATTAAGATTTGATATAATGCTTTTCTAAATGGGCTTGGATATCTGAAGCTTTGACATAGATTTTTCCAGCAAATCTGGAATAGGGAAGGATTCCCTTTGAAAGGTAGACATCAAAGGTTTTCAGGCAGACATTAAGGGATTTTCTTGCTTCTGTTTTGGGAAGCCATTCATTCTTCAGTTTTTCCCTTTGGGAGTTCTGAAGCAGGGATTTAATTTCCAGAAGTTCATGCTGGATAAAATCAATCCTTTCAGACTGAATTAAGGTAAGATTTTCCATTGTTTACAGTTATTTAGATTTGTTTACCTGTCAAAGATATAGTCTAAATGTCTGTAATACAGAAAATTAGGTAAGAATTAAAGGAGTTCTTTTTTGGGCTATTGATTCTTATTGATATTCTTAATCTTAGCTTTCATGCTTTTTTCATAAATATCATAATCATTCATGGCTTTATTATAACTAATTGGTTTATAGCTGGATTTCCTTTTCTTATATTTGGCAAGTACATGCCTAATATTATCTTCTTTCCATGCTAAATTATCTGGAATAATTTCAATAATTACAAGAAAATTATATATGAATGAAGCCTGTTGCCTTGAAATAATTATATTTTCTTCAGCCTTCAAATTAGTATAATTCTGAAGAAATATCTGCAAACCATCAATCATATCTGCTATTCCTGCATATTTATATTTCCTTCCTTTCCTATTGATTTTGGGATTCCTGGATGTTTCATCTTTTCGTTCCTTAGCAACAAATTCCACATAATTTTTAAAATTCAGAATGTCTTTTGGCTTTACAAATCCCTGTTCCACAAAAATATCATTTTCCTCAAAATATTTCCTTAGGGCTTTGCGTACAACTTCAATTAATATGGGATTTTTTATAGGTGTTGAAATATTCTCTTTCGTGTGTTTAAACTCAATTTTCATTTCAGCATCCTTGTATCCATAAAGAAATAGTAAAGCAGAATCTAATTCTTCAGATTTACCATGAAAAAGCTTGTTAGAATTAAGCAATTTATTAGTTTCTATCATCCTGTTTATACAGTAAATAGCATGTGAAAGAAAATTGTTCTGATGGGATTGAAGATTATATTCTTCCGAAAGGACTTGAATTTTGTTTTTAATTACATCATTAATTAAAATAAAGGGGATTAACACCTGTTCATTGTCTTCAATTGGTTTCAGTTCTTTCATAGCTTCTTTATTTGAATACTTCTTCCATTGCCTTATCCATTGCTTCAATATCAAGGCTTTTGATATAGTTTTGTGTTACTGTTATGTTAGAATGTCCCAGCATCTTCGATATATCATAGATTGAAGCCCCTTTCTTCCTTGCCATATCAGCAAAGGAATGTCTTGCTACATGGCTGGAAATGCTCTTTTTAATCTTTGCCTTCAGGGCTATCAATTTCAAGCCCCCATTATATATGCATATCCTGCTTTCTATCTTGTTGAACATGAAAGCCAGCAATTCAGGGGAAGCCTTCTGAAAATCTTCAGGGCTTGTAAGCTTTGCATATACTGCTTTATTATCAAGGAAGGGAAATATGAAATCAGTATCCTTGTTCTTCTGGGATTGATACAATTTCAGAATCTTCAGGGCTTGGGGAAGTAGTTTTATGCTTCTTACCTTATCAGTTTTCCCCATGCTATAATTAAGCCTTCCTTCTGCTATATTGCACCACTTCAGCAGCATTAAATCCCCAATCCTTATTCCTGCATTGTATAGGGAAAACATGAAAGCATTCCTGATATGGTAAAGGTTATCAGTTACAGGAAGATTCAGGGCTTCAAGGGCTTCAATTTCAATAGTATCAAGCTTTTCCTTTTTGGAAGGAAGTACCTTTGGCATAGTAAAGAAGATAAAGGGATTTTTATCAGGGGAAATAATCCTATCTTCCTTAATGGCTTCCTTCTGAATAATGGTTCTTAATGCTTTCAGGTTCACATGAACATAATTCTGATGGCTTCCTTCCTTAACAAGGAAAAGCTGGAAATCATTCAGAAGGCTTGTTGTTAATTCATCAATAGGAAGGGGCTTGTCTTTCCTGAATGCCTTCAGCTTTCGCAGCATCACATTATATTTTTCAGAAGTCCTGATTTGCTTGCTTTGGAATTTCCTATCAGCTATTTCCTGAATATATTGCAGGAAGTCCTTTCTTGCATTCTCATTCTTATCCTTGCTTTCATAAAGCCTTTTCAGGATTTCAATAGATACTTCTTCCAGATTTGCTTCAAGCTTCTTCTGGATATCTTCAAGCCTTGAAATTGTATTCCTGATTTCAGAATTGATTTTGGCAGCATTGGGAAGCAGCAGGATTGCCTTCTGCTTTTGCTTGAATGCCTGTAATTCTGCTTTTGAAAGGGATTCCTTCAGCTTGCTTGTAAGGCTGGGCATTGATTCCCATACTTCAGCCTGTTCTTCATTCCAAGCCCCTGAAGGTATTGAATAGCCTGCTGATATGTAGCTTCTTTTAGCCTGGCTATATAGCTTAATGTATAATGGAAATTCCCCATTAGAATATGGCTTGGGGAAAAGGAAAGCCTTTACCTTAGTTTTCATTTGAAGTTCATAAAATATCCACTTCAAATATAGTGTTTTATGTTAGCTGACTAACACATAACTAACAAAAATACTTACTTCTTTTACTTTGCTTTACTTTGTATTTCTTTTTAAGTAACTGAAATAGTGTATCTTTACGATAAATTAGGAATGAATTAAAAGCATAGAAATACACATATTCCCCCTCTGAAGGGGGAGCCTCCAAATCAGCCACTTACAGCGTTTAGTTGTAGGTGGTTTTTTCTTGTGTATAAACAAATGCACAAACAAATTCATGCAAAAAAAACCGCATTTTATTCATTTATTTGCCGTAGAGACAAGGCATACCGTAGAGACAAGGCATGCCTTGTCTCTACGGCATAATGCGGGTCCTCATTCATAGAATTTATCTTCCACCCAATTTTTTGGATTGTTTTCAATATAATCCTGTATGCGTTCGAACGATTTCGTGTCACGGATAATATGATCATAAAACCGGGATTGCCAGGCGAAATCCGAATTTATTTCATGGGCATTTTTGGTTACCACTGATTTATATGAACCTACGATCGAAGAAATTGTATTTGTGCCTTGGTTTTGATATCGGAAATGTCCATTTTTTTGGATGTCGTTAGGATTTCTGGGTGTGACGGGTAGAGACAAGGCATGCCTTGTCTCTACCAACGTTGCCAATGTCGCCGTCAACGCCATTTTAGCCATTATCAATATGCCATGCACATGATTGGGCATAACCATGAAATTGCCTAATTCAATAAAAGGGAAATGGGTTGGAATTTCCGTCCAATATTGTTCCGCCAAATTACCGGTCTCGTTCAAATTCATTTCGCCATTTATAATTTCGCCAAAATTGTGCATGCGACCTTTAGTACATATCGTTATGAAATACGCACCATCAGAACCATAGTCCCAATTTTGCAGACGGGCTGATGGTATGCGGAATTTATTGCGAAATTTTTCTGTCATATGATAAACGTCTTCCTGTTTATTTGATATATTTTACCGGGATTCGATATTCTGTGTGTTGATTGACATCAATTCGGAATATAATACACATTGTGTATCAGCAAGGTGGTTAGAATAAAGTTAATTATAAATTATATTCAACAAGTTTATATTTTTATGGAGTAAGGGGGTCAGCATGCTCCGGATTATCCCCCTATTAGTGATGCTGCCAGCAAACCATTTCAAATATATTCGCTTGCTGAACTGCAGTTGAGCATTCGTATTTTCCCGTGCATCATATTTTCCACTTTATGACCGTGCAAAAAACAATAATGGCTCGTAATTATCTTTATCCGCTGCTATCAATGCCTTCAAATAGTCTGTTCTGGTGTCACTTTGTATCACCAGGTTTCCTGCAACCCTTCTTTTTCATCTTCATCCAACGGTGTTTGTCCATTGAGATACACGATATCTAATCCCATAAAATCTTAGGCATTTCATATTTAAGCATTGTTGCCCGTTCTTCAACAGCTTTACGGAGCCTGGTTTCAGAATTTTCCTGGTCTTCCAGTTTCATGGTTTGGGATGTCCTGGACACTATCTTGATGGCTAATTCACGCGCCTTTCGGTCAATCAATGCATTCAGTGACCCATCTTTGGGAACAAAACCATACACCAATTCCATATCCAGGGCCCGGGCAACTTCCCGTAATGTTTTCAGGGTAACGGAACCATCTTTTTCCCGCTGTTCCATCTCCTGAGCACTTTGCCTCGTAATAGAAATACGCTTCGCTAATTGTTGCAGCGACATTCCCAGTGCCATACGAACAGCCTTTATCCATCCTGTAGGAGGAATGGCTATTTGGGTTAGTGAAGCGTATACGTTGATTTTGGCTTCCAATTGCGCTATTTGAAGTTGGTTTTTATTCATAATGTAAGGTTTTTACCTGACGTACCGACAGCAAAAGCAAGGCTTTATCCTGACATAACACAAAAATAAGCAGTCTATAGCCTGACGATATGAATCAAATTAAAATCAAATACCAGCCCTTTTAACAAGCAGCACAATACTGTGGCAGGATAAACTATTGGTATTATTGAACTTAATAAGAAGAATTTGAACGATTTAGCTCAATGATAAGTAGTTATCTGGCTGCAACATTCGATCAAAGCGGATCTATCTGGCTGGAGAATATGGCTTGATGAGTTGATATAACCGGGGGTTGACAAACCTGGATTATGATTGATGGAAAGGGGCGCTGTAGCTTTATTTAGGTTGTTAATTGAAATATTTGTTGCAGGTTTACATGCTAAACAATAACCAGCCGATCATGAAAAGGTAGGATAATATAATAAAACACCACCTTATGACTAAATCCAAATAAAAAATGAGATATCTTTTAGTTACATTGCTGTTAACAATTACAATTCATTCCTGTTTTTCACAGAATTACAGTAAAATATATTATAATTCAAATTGGAAGGTTACTTCAAAAAAGGCTGCAGCTTACTATAGAAATTCGGGTTTTGATAACGAAAAATTAGTTTTTGACAGCATTGTATCAGATTACTTTATTACGGGTAACCTTCAAATGACAGGATGCTATGACAATGGAATAAAGGAAGGTGAATTTATATACTATTATCCCAATGGGACAATTTTCTTGAGAACAACTTACATTGACAATAAAAGAGCAGGCTCGTGGATTGAGTATTTTGAAAATGGTAAAGTTAAAAAAGAGATAAATTATAAGGACAATAAAGAATATCTGATTCAATATAATAATATACTTGGTTCGACACTTATCAGAAAAAATGCCTGTAAATACGAACTATTTTATTATTCAAATGACTATTTCAATTCCAATACCAGGGTGGAATATAACGATTTAGGGCAAATCGATGTGTATAAATTGTCAGGGGAAATTCAAAAAGGAGTGAAAAATGGCATATGGAAGGTTGAAAAGAACGACAAACTTTATGGCGAAGTTAAATATAGATATGGAACGCTTCAGAGTGGATATCTACTTTTCAAAAACAATGAATACCCTGTGATTGAAGATGTTTTTACACCCTTAATACATGAACCTGAAAAAATTAAAATTACGGAAGGAATATATTTAGAACCAGGTCAAATGATCAGGAATAATTATTTACTCGATGCACTTGAACTGGATAAACAAAAAAATGCGAAAAGGATAAATATTGAAAACAAGGAAAAATTTATTGAATATTTTAATGACAACTTTTCAATTCAGTATAAAAATTGTAAGGATATCACTATCTTTTCCATAAAGGTAAAAATTGATAGCCATGGTAATTTTACGCTACTGTCAATAATGCCAAAAGCCTCTAAAACCATTCAGGCTGAATCCATAAAAGTACTAAATAGTATTATCGCAACAGGTCAATTGAAAGACAGTGAAATAGGATTCTCATACAGAATATTATGTGTGGATGAATTAGACTATAAAAACAAGTCAGAAACAGAGCCAGATATTTAAATATTCGGTTCGCGATTTTCGGAGTCCGGGATAAAGACCAGAACAACATTGTCAGTGCATGAGCCAAGCACCCTGCGGTGAAATTTTTCATTGCATACACGCGTATCCAGAGCTGAGATGGTTTATATAATACCCGGCGATTGTTTATTTTAAATTCCTGATTCGTACCTCAATATTTGTATGCTTTAACAATCCGACAATGAGCGCGGTATTGGTATCTGAAAAATGGTAAGGATACAATATTTTAGGGTTAAATGACTTCGCTGCATCAGCAACCATTTCCGGCGTCATTGTGTAGGGAAGGTTCATCGGGAGAAATGCAACATCGATATTTTTCAGACGCTTCATTTCAGGAATATTTTCAGTATCACCGGCAATATAAAATCTTGTATCACCGATTGTAAGAACATATCCGTTACCTTCTCCCTTTGGATGAAAAGGCTGTCCCGGAGCACGTTCATGTTTAATGTTATAGGCAGGAACTGCTTCAATCTGAATGCCATGAACCATTTTCTTGTCACCTTGTTTCATGATCTGTGCCCATCCAACTTTTTGTGCTGACTTTTCATTGCACAGCATTATTGTGCCCTGTTTCTTTAAGTCATTAATTAACTGTGGATCTAGATGATCTTGATGCTCATGGGTAACAAGTATAAGATCAGCCTTAGGCAGGTTCGCATAGCTGCCTGAGCTCCGCACCGGATCAATGTGGATAACAAAATCGCCCAGCTTATACATCAGTGATCCATGTCCAATGAAATGCATTTCGATAACCCCTGCCGACGTTGTGATCTTGTCGAACGACGGTAAATCCTGAGAAAATCCCGTAAGCGTCATGGTTGTAATTGTTATGGTTAAAAAAAATCTTTTAAGGACAGGTAATTGAATCATTTTCATAAGAACAAACTTTTTATATGCCAATATACATTATTTTTCATCATGATCCTTTTAACACTTAAAAAGGTCACTTGCTGATCTATTCAGGCACCGAAAGCAGATCATGCCACAGTGTTTCCAATTCAGATCAGGCAGCATCAGGTTTAGCACCCGGTTGTCCGATGTCGAAGCTATTTTTAAGCAGCACTGCACCGTGTGCCAGCAGGCAGTAGCGGAATTTTAAAGCCTTTACTGCAGCCTTCAGGAGCAGGCATGCAAGACCAGGAATGAGCTGATTGATAAATTCAACCATGACATTAGCTTCGCTGCGCCCGGCTGAGCGCCGTCTGCGATGCCCTGATGGCAAAGAATTACTTATTTTATGTATTCCTTAACAATTATCCAATTGCCATCTTCTTTGAATTCTGTTTTGTGAATCTTTTTAATAATTCTGCTTACCGTATTAAACACAATAATTTCATTTTCATTCAAATCGGGAATTCTTGAATTAATCTCATTCATCTCTCCCTCAGTCAGGATTGCTGTTTTTGGTGTATAGTCTGAATGAGTTTTCAAAACAGAGGTACGGGCATATGACTCATCTTTTTCCAATTTTACCAATTGCTGAAGTAATAGAATGGAATCTTTTTGAAGCTGCAATTGTTCTTCTTGTATTTTTAAATTGCGGTTAATTTTCCAGTACCAGCACATTACTTCTCGCAGCAGAAAAAATATGACGACAATAATCACAAAAGAAACCAAAATGCCAATCAACACGTTTGTATCCATAGTTTTAATTTTTAAAGGTTAGTGCGTAAAATTTAAATCACAAAAAGTATATCCAGCGTTGTACACCGTTTAATTTTAGATTATTATATGATGTGGTGTGATATTCATTTCTTTTATCATGACGAAAGATACATCATTTTTTATTCTGCAAAATAAAAATCGGAACCGGCTAAGGCAATGGAATAGTGGAATGAATAACTCAACGTTCAGCATATGAATGATTTAAACATGATTCGCTGATTGTTTTGGCAAGTCATTTCGACATGCTTTGCGGGACTGACTTCATTGTCAAAAAATTGAATCCTGGTGTAATCGATCTCATTGGTTCCTGCAGCAATAATGATCCTAACAGTGATGCTTTCAATTTTGTTGAAAGGGGATGTGTTTTTGAGCGTATTTTTAAGCGCATCAATAACAAAGGGGAGTAGCTTACTCAAGCCTCCCCTGATGTAAGCAGAAATTGCCGTAAAAATGTGTGAAATATGTAACATATATTAAAAATTATGTAATATTTTCATCATTACTAAATTGTAATTTAGCAAAATGGATACGCATACGCAAAAGTTTAAAATCAGATTAGGGTTATTTGTCGCAGGAGGGTTGGCACTTTTTGTACTGGCCATATTTATTATTGGCAAACAAAAGAACTTATTTAATCCCGTTTTTAAACTTACATCCACTTTTTCGAATGTTAGTGGCCTGCAGGTTGGTAATAACATTCGCTTTTCAGGAATCAACGTCGGTACAGTTGACAATATCATAATTATTAATGATACGACAGTCAGAGTCGATCTGACGATAAAAAGGGACGTTTGGCAGTTCATCAAATCGGACTGCAAAGTTACATTGGGTTCAGATGGATTAATCGGGGATAAACTTATTATTATCAACCCTGGAAGCGTTGACGCTCCGTTGGCAAAGGAAGGCCAACGTCTGGAATCAATACAAACGATTGAAAAAAGTGCCATCATGGCACGATTGGATGCAACCACAGCTAATGTTGAGAATATATCGAAACAAATATCCGATATTTCAGGTAATATCAATAGTGGAAATGGTACACTAAACAGTTTAATCCGGGATTCAATCCTTGCAGAAAATTTTAAGCAAACCATAGCTAATCTGGCCAGGTTTTCCAAAGGTTTGACCGGGTCGGATGTTGTGATGGCAAGTTTGAAAGGAACAGCACTTAATGCTGAAGATATCTCGCACCAACTTTCATTGATTATGAATAAAATAAACAGTGGAGATGGGACACTTGGTCGGCTGATTCAGGATTCAACGATTGCTGAGAATATATATCAGACTATATTGAATTTTAAAAAGAGTTCACAAGGATTAACCGGTACAGATTCTATTATGGCCAGATTGAATGTTACGGCCGGCAATGCGGAGATTATCTCGGAACAACTTACAAAAATGATGTTTGCTATCAACAAAGGAAATGGAACACTCGGACGGTTAATAAGAGATACAACCTTTGCAGAGAATTTGAATCAGACCATGATCAACCTAAAAAAGAGTTCCAAAGGATTAGATGAAAACATGAATGCAGTCAAGCATAATTTTCTTTTCAGAGGTTATTTTAGAAAGAAAGCAAATGAAGCAGCTAAGAAAGCAGATCATTTAAAGGATTAAGGAGCTTTTCGTCTCAGGTAGTGGTGTGAGTTAAAAATAACTCAACGGACAGCATATGAGCAAAAGATTATAGGTTCAACTCCCACACTTTCAACAAAACACAAAAAAGCATGAAAAGTAAAACAGTTTTCATTTGGATAATTATTGGAACGGTGTTATTTGCATTATTGTGGATTTTAGCTGTTTCATGAACGCATGAACAAGTGTTCAATCGAATAACCCATCATCAGGTGAGCATAAAGCCTGAATAGCATATCATCAGACCCATCTATACAAAAAGAATTGTCAGAAAAACGGTGAAACGCAGGAAAATTCCGTGAGGCCGGGTCCCGGTCAGGCAATCTACCCGGGCGATTGAAAAATCAGGAATAAAACGAAGGGAAGAACAAATTCGGAGGAGAATAACCCAACCCCGGCGCAAACTTCGCCGGGAGGGGTCATTGAATTGTATTGTTAAACTGCAGCTTTAACTGGTTGCTGACGCAGTTTATACTTTAGTCTGGTTTCTTCTTCTTTGCTTTTGTCGGATATGAAAATGATCGTTTTGCCGCCATCAAGTACAACCGGATATTTATCGGCCGTTGATCCTGTTAATAGTTTGGAAGAAGATTTTGTTTGGGAAAAATTTTGTTTTGTTGAATTATTTGCCATTATTCATTTTTTAAAAATGTGAATACTTAACCCGTGAAGGTTGCGATCTGGTAAAGTCTAAAAAATAATTTCAGCAAAAGTAGGTAAAAAATTTGATTAATTTATTAAAAATCAAACATTTGTGACATCATGGACTTCTCTACTGGTTTTAAAAATCCGCATAAGCCTTCCTTTTCTTAACACTGGATCGTATTTCATGTAGCGTATCCGGCCGTACCAGCCTCCTCCAAAACCAGGAATAACGCGCAGGGGTCAGAATTACAAACGCGCAGCAAAAGATTTTGTGCTACTACGCTTCAAAATAATGTTATTTATTTTTTAATAAAGCTGATAAAGCGTATATGTTTTGTATATTCGCTATAATATAAGTTAATTTTGAAGCTGAGGGCCTCAAAATCAAACAATAGCAACATGGCAAATGCACAATTTATTTTCAAATAAATATCATAATCTTCTATTTTTTTCTTAGCCTTCTTTTAGCCTCTTTTAAATCTACATTAAATTCTCGTTGACGACAGGAGTTATGAAAACAAAGGTATGTTTTCATTTTTCAGGTATACGTTAAACAGCTTGTTAATGCATAGAGAACCAAAAATCGATTCATTGCGCATTCAGCATTTTCAACCTGGCTCCTGGTATCCCTTATTGGAGGATTGATCATGCAAGGTTTGACATGGCTATATTTTTATCAGTTTATTTAATCATTGATCTATGATAAAAGAAACTAGAATTTCAAATGACTCTTCTACCTCCCTGAATCAAGCTGATATAATTCTTGATCAGAGGCATCAGCAACCCGTCGCTAATACTACGAAAGCAGATTTACATAAACTTGCGCTGGAAATGGGGTCGCAGTTGATCGCAGTAAAAAAACAGCAAGAAGCAATACGAAAAGAATGGGAAATTGGTCAGGCAGCCCAAAGAAAATACAAGGCATTATTTGAAAATAGCCCTTTTGGGATTTTTATCCTTTCAAATGACAATACTATCTGTGAAATGAATGCCGCCGGGGCTTCAATATTAGGCACGGAGAAATCCCTGTTGTACAAACTTAATTTTAACGCTTTCCTTACAAAGGAGTCAATAGCGAATTTCAATGAAAACATCGAAAAGCTTTTCCAAAAACGGAATAGTACAGGTTTTGTAATGAAGTTGAGAAAAAATGACGGCTCCATGGTTTTTGTCCATATTGACGCTGCTTTATGTGAAGATACGGACGGGTATTTTTTAACTGTATCACGCATGCCAGATCATGAGGTTAAGGGTGTCACAGGAAAAATTAAACGAGATGGATTTCTGCAAAAAACCTGCGACCCTATGAAGGCAGAAGGATTTTCAAAATTCTTCGAATCCATCATAAATTCTTCTGATGCACCTATTGGGGTGGTTGACCTTAGCGGGAAATTAATTTACATTAATCCGGCACATGAAAGATTTTTCGGACGATCATTTGAAGAGGCCATTAGCCTGAATTTTCGTGACCATCATCCTGTAGAGTCTTTAAACATTCTCAATGATAAAATGATGCCGGCACTTATCCGTGGCAAGTCATGGGAAGGGGAAATAGAAGCCATCAATAAAAACGGACAACGGATTCAAGTATGGGCTCACGCCGGGGCTGTTCAGGATGAGGAAGGCCAAATTGAGTACTTGTTCTGCTTAATGAATGATATTTCTGCCCAAAAAAAAGCAGAAAACGACAGACTGCAACTTGAAATGTTAAAAGGAGAAGAATCTGAGCGGCTTCGCATAGCACACGACTTACACAACCATATCGGCCACATCATCATCGGACTGAAAATACATATCGAGCGGACCCTTGCTTTAACCACCAGCTTTAAACACAGTGAAGAACTGGAAAATCTTCTCGGTAAAGTCATCTTTGCGCTTAAGGAAGTGCGGCAGGTTTCATCAAAATTAGCTGAGAAGGACGCAGGACCATGGAAGTTCAGGCAACAATTGTCAACCTTTCTGACTGATCTCGAGAGTACCTGCAGTATTCAGATCTTAAGAAAAATCGACCCGCTGCCGGATGAAATCTCGGATAGCCTTAAGGGGAGTATAATCGGGATACTTGAAGAGACGCTTACCAATGTCATGAAGCATACCGACGCGAATCGTATTTACATCCATATTTTTATAAAGAAAGATAGGTTCTTCATTAATATCAGAGACAATGGCAAAGGGATGGATCATTCATTGGCGCATCAGGGTTCCGGTCTCAGCTTCCTGAAGAAGGAAGCCGAAGGTATTGGCGGAGAAATCACCCTTAAATCTGTTCCGGGGAAATTCTGTATGGTAAAATTTAATGCGCCTCTTGAAACAGCCTGACAAGCGGTGTGAACTATTGAAGCCTGAAGAAATAAGTATTTATACTTATTTTTATCCGCCAGGAATCATGGTATATTGAGCACCCTTATCTTACATGCAATGAACATAAAATTGCTCATCGTGGATGATCACGCAGCCCTACGTGAAGGGATGCAAAAGATATTTTCCGAGGATGCTGACATTGAATCTATCGAAGAGGCCGGCAACGGCCTGGATGCTTTGCTGAAAGCTTCCAAAAACAAGCCTGATGTCGTGATCATGGATTATGAAATGCCAAAATACGATGGCATTTATGCATCGAAAGAACTTTTAAAACAATATCCGGGCCTTCCTGTCCTCCTTTTAAGTATGTTCGGCGACAAGGAACACATCCTTGAAGCGATCCGCGCCGGTGTGAAAGGATATCTCAGCAAGGAAGTCAGGACCAGCGAGATTCTCCTTGCTGTTAAAGCACTGTATAACAGGGGCACCTGGTTCAGGGGCGAAATAGCTGAAATGATCACACCTTATCTTATCGATACAGTTTCGGGGCAACCATTGTTGCATGCGGATAGAGGGTTAACGTCCCGTGAAACAGAAATTATTCGTCATTATGCTGACGGAAAAACCTCCTCACAAATCGGAAAGAAGCTCGGCATCAGCAAACGCACCGTTGAAGTGCATAAGGCGAACATATTTAAAAAATTGAACGTAAACAGCAGCATTGAACTGCTGCGTTATGCCATCCACAACAATATTGTGTATCCATAGCTTAATGCCGCATTTTCATATTCAATTATTACGACTATTGGTTTTGATAATTACTGTCATCGCCAGGATATTCATGGCACGGCCCCGGGCCATCGATTAACCGAACTACCGGCTATTTATAAATTTTAGAGACAACAGCAAAGGGATAGATAATTCTTTAGCTCACCAGGGTTCGGGCCTTAATTTTCTGAAAGAGGAAGCGGAACAATTTGGTGGAGAAATCAGTATTAAGTAGGTTCCGGACAAATTCTGTATATTGAAATTTAATGCTCCCATTAGCCTGGTTTGATAAGAATAAGTCCATAGTATAGCAGTATTAAATAAGTTTGAATACTTATTTTTTTTTCGAACGGAATACCATTATTTTGTTGTGAAATAGCTGATTTTCATGAAAATAAAGTTGCTTGTAGTTGATGACCATGAAGTCCTTCGCAAAGGAATGAAGGAAATATTTGCGAAAGATACTGATATTGATACCATAACAGAAGCAAGTAACGGGTTGGATGCCGTGTTAAAAGCCGATGAAAACAGGCCGGACGTTGTGGTTATGGATTTTGAAATGCCCAAATACAATGGTATTTATGCAACAAAGGAAATTATAAAACAACATCCTGGTATTCCCATTCTTCTTTTAAGCATGTTCGTTGACAAGGAGCATATCCTGGAGGCTATCAATGCCGGGGTGAAGGGCTATCTCGGTAAGGATACAAGAATCCAGGAGATACTGCAGGCCATTAAAGAATTACATAACCGGGGCACCTGGTTCAAAGGTGAAATAGCTGAAATTATTACACCATACCTTGTCGCTACTGCTTCAGGGCAATCAAATCTTCATCCGACAAACGGGCTTACGCCTCGCGAAATAGAAATTACCTGCCTGTATGCTGAAGGGAATAAATCCATTGAAATTTGTAAAAAACTCACCATCAGCAAACGAACTGTCGAGGTGCATAAAGCGAATATTTTTAAAAAGCTGAACCTGAAGAGTACGATAGAATTGCTCCGTTATGCTATTCACAATAATATTGTAAAAATCGATTAAAACCAAAGGCTGGATATTCAGCATTTCCGGATTCAATCCCGACATTTTTCAAAGTTGGTTCATCTTCAAGAAAAAGCGGCCTTACTGATTTCTCCGCAAGGCCGAAAAATAGTATATTTTTTGAGGTTAGTTGGTTTTCCTGACAGAAGCAGCTCCAGTGAGGTCAGATTCAACAACTGCCGGATTTCCGGAATACTGGACGTTTGAAGCTCCACTTCCTTTTACCTTCAGTTTTTCAGTAATATTCACTTTGGCAGAGGAAGCCCCGCTGGCAACTATGTTGCTAACTTTTGCCGTATATTCCAGTGCATTCAATTTTGGGGCACCGCTTAAATCTATATCGAAACGCGCTGACTGGCCAACCAATTTAGCAGAGGATGCGCCGCTCAGGTTACAATTCAGCAATTTTGCTGCTATGTTGAGACTTATTTTTGAAGCTCCGCTGCCTTCAATTTTAAGTTCATTAAAGCTCATTGCATTTGTTCCCTGTATTTCCACCGCTCCGCTCATCTTAATATCGGTGAGTGTGGTAAAGGTCAGGTAAACGCTGATACCCCCGACTTGTCTGCTTAAATTGGACTCTTTAAGCTTGATGATAAGCTTACTGCCCTTGACTTCGGTAATGATCTCGCCCATATCATGGTCGCTGGCATCTACCAGCAGTTTTTCTTCATTACCCTGGGTTAACACGACCTTAAACGCATTACTGACTTCCAGTTCAGTGAAATGGGAGATTTTTTTTTCTTCTTTTACCGCAAAGGCCGGAGCCAATGCTGCCAGAAAAAACAGGAGTGTCATCAATAAAGGAAAGAATTTTCTGATTTGTACCGGATTTGTTTTCATGTGTGTTTATTTTTAGCTAAAGAATCAGTCAAAGTTGACCTTAGTAAAGAGGAATATCAAATTTAACTGAATTAATTGTACATCGTTTTTATAAAGACTGTTAAAAGCTAATTTTGTTACAATTTTAATGAATATATTTTACTGTAAGCTGTTAAATATATTGTAATCAGGCGGATACAAATATTGGGGAATGTGTAAAGTTAATCTGCCTGCTAGTAAACATGTAATTATTCACATGCGTTGTCTGCTTTTAAAATTGCCCTATGCTACCTTGCAAAGCCGTGAAAAACCCTATTATTTGCGATTACCTGTTTGCTGTTCTCTCCATGCTGGTTTAGGGATTAAACTTTGGCTGGTTAATGGTTGAACTCGTTTTTTATGAGCCGGTTACCCTTATTTTGCTGAGGTTGGTCATTTCTGCAACTCTTCCCGGACTGGTTATTAAAATATTTGGCCATTATCGTTCATGTTTGAATGTTTGCAATTAGCGGATAAATTGCATGACGGATGCAAGAAAATGTATTGTTTTTCTAAATAAATTGCTAATTTCGATTAGCATATTGATGATTTGATTTTTTTATGTAGATTTACATTGAATGATTGAAATATTGATGTGCGTTTTGAGTTTCAATTAAACCTTTCATAATATACGGAACATGCCTGATTCCTCTATTAGAGAATGGATGTGTTTTTTTATCATTAGTATTATCGTAGCCGCAGGCGTTGATGCTTTTGCCCAGGGAAAGGCTGGAGAAGAAGTTCTGTTTCAAAGCGATACATTAATCTTAACGCAACCTGATACGTTGGTTAAAGAAATGCCGGTTGAAATTCAAAAGCTTATCGAGACGATCACCACTGAAAAGGCGAAAACCACCCCCGGAGAACCTTCGCTTGAGATTGATGGCCTGGTGGTTGATGAAACCAGGACCAAGGCTGGTCATGATTTTTATGACAATTTTTATAGACTGTGGGAAGCTCCGCCACAGGCCAAAAACTTTAGCATCGTAATCCGGGAAATCCCCTTTAGAGCCAATACTACTCAAGTTCAGATTCTCGTGAATGATGAACTCGTAGTTAACTCCATCCTACAGCCCAAACAAGACTTTATTAGCGAATTAGCAGGTATGTCGGTGCCTGCAATTGGTGAATACCTTATTAAATTGCAGGAAATGGCCCGACAACTTGATGATACAGATCTTTCAGGAAGTGGAATCTATTAATTGTTTTAATAAAATACATGACGATGAAAACAAAACATTTACTACTCATGTTGATTTTCGCCGGACTGGCATTCCCGGTGCACCTGTTCAGCCAGGACCTTGTTTTTGGCTTTACAAATCCGGCTTTCGGAGGTAATCCATACAATTATCAGTGGATGCTTGCCTCTGCCCAGGCGCAGGATACCTATAAAGATCCAACTGCATCAAAAACCCTGGATAGTTATACCAAAAGCCCGCTCAAGGATTTTGAAGAATCGCTGAACCGCCAGATTCTAAGTCAGCTTTCACGAAAACTCATTGAAAGCCAGTTCGGAGAAAGCCAGCTTACCGCAGGCACTTACATTGTAGGCAACTACCAGATTGAAGTAACTGATCAGGACGGAGGTCTTAACATTGTTATTTCAGATACGGGCACCGGCGATCAGACCACTGTATTTATTCCGTTTTTCTAAATCTTCCAATTAATGATAGCCATATTTCGTTTGTTGAATTACAAAAACGGGGTTTTTATCCTCATTGCTTTTATGCTGCATGCATGTGCACCATATATGCACCAACCGCTGAAACCACAGCGGGCCAGGCTGGGTCCTGAAACGCCACAGAATAAAGAATTAACTTCTTTGCCTGCCCCAAAAGATAAGATCGTTGCTGCTGTTTATAAGTTCAGGGATCAGACAGGGCAATATAAACCGGCAGAAAACATGTCAAGTTGGTCAACCGCCATTACCCAGGGTACAACCACAATACTTTTACGGGCTCTTGAAGAATCGCAATGGTTTATTCCAATTGAACGTGAGAATATTGGTAACCTGCTCAATGAACGAAAGATCATCAGGTCATCAAGAGCACAATATGCAGGTCAAAGTGAGGAAAATTCACCTTTGCTTCCTCCTCTTTTATTTGCCGGCGTTATTCTTGAAGGTGGCATTATTTCGTACGAAGCCAATGTATTGACCGGGGGGGTAGGTTTACGGTATTTTGGAACCGGTGCTTCAGGTCAATACCGGGAAGACCGGGTTACGGTGTATCTGAGAGCAGTGTCAACCAGCAACGGCAAAATTTTAAAAACAGTTTATACCACCAAATCCATTCTTTCGCAACAGATGGATATTGGTGTTTTCCGGTATGTAAAATTTAAACGGCTTTTGGAAGCTGAAACCGGCTTCACGTATAATGAGCCTTCGGAAATGGCAGTGACTGAGGCCATCGAAAAGGCGGTTACATCGCTGATTATTGAAGGAGCTCTCGAAGGTTTATGGGCATTTGCAAATGCGGCGGATACCAGTTCCCTTGTTGTTAAACAATATCAGGAAGAGAAAAATCAAAATAAAGATATAGACGCTTTTGGCCGGCTTTTGAATGTTAATAACCGGGGAAAAGTATCTCTTGAGGTTTTTGGCGGGGCAGGAAGAATTGACGGTGATTATCCCTCCGCTGAAGTCCGGCCATTAGCCGGGTTTGCGGCTGCTTACCTGTTTAACCCGTCATTTTTATTGAAATTACAAGGAGAACGAACTGAATTTATTGCCGGAGGGAACAAATATGCTACCTATGCTAACGCGCTTAAAATAGGAGTTGACTATCTGTTTACTCCACTGGAGACGGTATCTCCTTTTGTAGGTCTCGGCTTGGGAGCAATACACGAAAGTGGCGGAAGATCCTATGCAAAGGAAGATAACACAGGCTTGTTTTATTATGAAGTTGGTCTTGAATGGCTTATGTCTTCCAGATTCAGCATCAATGCAGGAGCTTCGCACAACATTATGTTTAATGATAACTTTGATGGGGTGAAACAGGGTAAGTATCCTGATATGTATTGGACGGCAAAAATAGGCTTGACATATTACTTAGGTAAGCATAACGTCCGGAAAGTTTCGTTGCCCAAACCGTAGCCTCCACAAGTTCACTAGAATTAAAAAAATCATTTTCATTTATTAAAATTAGGGATATGATACGCACAATTCTTAAAGCCTGTTTTTTCACGCTAATGATGGTTACAATATCTTCATGTGAAAAAACAATTGAATTGCTTGATTTTGGCATTATTTCGGGGCAGGTGTTGGATGCAAAAGACAATACTCCTGTGGCCGGAGTCTCTATTACTACAGCTCCAGCAAGCAGCACTGTAATTACGGATGCTGAAGGCCGTTATAAAATTGAGGAAGTTCCAGTAGGCGAGATTATCGTAACGGCGAAAAAAATGGGATACAAACAAGCCACAGCAAGCCTGAATCTGCAGGCCGGAAAGGAAGCAATCGCAACAATTGTGATGGAAAAGTCGGCAGGATATTTCAAGCCGGGTGGTACTTTTAAAAAGCCAGCACCAATCAATGCGGCATCCCAACAATTAACTCAGCTGATGCTGAGCTGGAGTTTCGAACAAAATACTACTCATGACAGCCTTTTTTTTGATGTTAAGCTTTTTGAGTCCAGCAGCACCACTCCTGTCAATCTGGCCAAAGGAATAACCGACTTCAAGGTTGAAGCCAAAAATCTGAAATATGCGACAACTTATTATTGGCAGGTGGTAGCCAGTGATCAGGATTCTATTATTGCCTATAGCGAACTCTGGTCCTTTACTACTTCCGTATTTCCGGATAATCCTTTATTATTTTCCCGCGCAACCGATGGAATTTTTGATATTTACACCATAGATACATTGGGTGGTGGACTCTTAAAATTAACAAATGGCAAATCAAACATTAACTGGTATCCCCGCATCAATCGAATTGTGAATCGGGTCGCCTTTGTCTCTAACCGCGATTTTGATTCCCATATTTATACGATGAATCTGGATGGAGGAGATATCAGAAAAGTTACATCCTTACCTATTACCGGTAATTACAACTCCGGCACCGGATTTTGTTGGTCAGTCGATGGTAGTAAACTGCTTTACCCCCACTATAATTCATTATACCTGATTAATGCTGATGGAACCGGCTTAACGCAATTTGCCACTGCCCCAGCAGGACGAAATTTTACTTTCTGCGACTGGTCAACTTATACGCATAAAATCGTTGTGCAAACTACCGGAAATAATCCCTATGATAATGAAATTTATCTGATGAATGACGATGGCTCAGGTATGGAATTGTTTGTTGATAACATGCCTGGGGTTCTTCAAAATCCGGTGTTTTCTGTTGATGGAACTAAGGTGATGTTTACCCAGGATTTAGATGGCTTAAATTCGCCGGATGGAAGGCAGTTGAATGCACACATCATGCTGAAAAGCGTTTCAGATAATACCATTACTGACCTGTCCCAATATAAAGAAGATGGTACCAACGATTTGATGCCAAGGTTTTCGCCTGATGGAGCCTTTATTGTTTATGTAAATAAAAAAAATACAACTTCAGGTGTTGAAAATATCATGTTTATGCGGGCTGACGGAACTAAACGTAAGCTTGTAACAACCAATGGAACCATGCCCGAATGGAAATAAAATCATTCGGTAAACCTTAATGAGAAGCGCATGCAGTTGAGTTACTTTTTATAATAACCTTTTTCAAGTTGGCTTAAAAGTAACAATCAATTCATGAATTGCACCTTAATAACCCTTTGCAATTCTTGTGACATTTTCCTGTAAAATCCATTCCATTATAGTTTGTAGTTGGAAGAAATTCTTACTTGCCAACTATGTTTTGAGGCCACTTTATCAGGCCTAGAACCTGAATTGATTAAAAACCATAAAGGGATACATAGTATATAATAGGATATGCAAATAACATTAAATATGAAGGGTATAAAGTTTATTGTGATTTTTAAGTATTTGATAAACAGAAATTTAAAAGTCAATATATGTAAAGGAAGTTATCACCTTGTTAATATACGTACTAATACTTATTGCGCAGCTTGAAGTAGTGATTTATTTTTGGTTTGTAAAAAAATTCATTCTAATTATTAACTAAAAACAAACAAACAAAATGAAAAAACTAACTTTTATTTTCGCAATGGCGCTGGCAGCGAGTTTTGCTATGGCACAAAACACAGCAACAACCACGCAAAATGGGCCAAGTAACATGGCCGGCGTTACTCAAACTGGAACAAATAATTCTGTTGTACTTCAAACTTCTGTTGCAACTGGAAACGAAGCAACTGTTTTGCAAAATGGCGGCGCTAATGGTGCAAATACGAGTAAAATTGTACAAGAAGGTGGTACTGGTGGCAAGCAGGTGGCATTTACTACGCAAACTGGTTCTGGTAATCAGGCAGTTCAGACACAATTGAATCCTTATCCCGGGTATGATTTTGCTAAAATAACCCAAAATGGGGAAAAAAATATGGGAACGCAATCTCAAATATCTTATAATAACACAGCTGAGCTTACACAAACGGGTGAGAATAATGTTTCAGTTCAAGATCAAACAAATAGCGGCGATCCCAGTCATAACGGATCATACGTTACACAAAATCAAGGTGGCAATGATTCCAAAACTTTGCAGGGAGGAATCAATCAGTATGTTAAAGTGGATCAAAATGGTATGGGAAATAAATCTATTGTTAATCAACAAGTTGGGGGGTGGTCCAATGATGGCAATAAAACATATGTTGATCAATTGGGAAGCTTAAATGAAGCAAATGTTCTACAAATAGGAGCCGGCAATTTAGCAACTTTACATCAAACTGGTAGTAATAATAACCTTTCGATTCTTCAGGATGGTAACAGAAATACAGCAACTGTCAATGAAAACGGTTATAAGAATTCTGGATATGTGAATCAGAAATGGGGAGGAGCTGATGATAATAAAGTCACTATTAATTCAACAGGTGATTATAACCAGCATTTTGCTGTTCAGACTTATGGCGTTTTTAATGAAATTGAAGTTACTCAAAACGGAACTGAGAATGTATCATATTCTGGTCAAATTCGTGGTAATCATAATGATGCTGAGACAACTCAGGAAGGCTATGGAAATAAATCTACTATTGAGCAGTATGATGGAAATTTGAATGATGCTGATGTATCTCAGTCCGGAAATTTAAATATAGGAATTGTTTACCAAAAAGGCAGTTCTAATGACGCCTCAATTTCTTCTACAGGAATTGGTCATTCAGCTACAATTACGCAAACTGGTGATAGTAATGTGGGTTCGATTATCCAACACTAATAAACTAATTTTTGATGATTACACCGTTTGCCCTTACTATTGGGCAAGCGGTGTAATCTTCATTTAGTTTTGTTATACCACGGCAGGATTATGGTAGGAATTTATTTCATATCAATCTGATTATTAGCCCAAAAGTTGTATAATGAGCCTGCAGAAAGGTAATTTGATGCTAAATTTTAACTATATTTGAACTTCAAATGAAGTAAAATGAAAAACCTGAAACTCAGATCAACGATATTGCTGGTATTCCTGCTATCGCTTGCACAAAATGTTTTCAGTCAGGAATTAAATCCGGAGAAAGATATTTTTATCCGACAACTGAACGAAAATCAGTTTCGCGCACCTGGGCCCGACGGTTCTTATAACAATCAGGCTGCCCTGATGCAACTTGGATCTTCCAATTCAGGTAATATAAACCAGCAAAATAGCGGCAATTTTCAGCAGGGTAATCTAGGTGTTATTGTTCAGGTTGGCAGCAACAATAAATCAAATCTTACCCAGGTTGGGTCCGGAAATAAGTCAATCAGTACTCAGATTGGCAATGATAATTCATCGGATTTAATGATTGAAGGTAACTCCAATTCAACCATCACTACGCAGATGGGGAGTGATAATACCATCAACCGTAAAATAGCCGGTGATAACCAGTCCTTTAATTTATTGCAGATGGGGAACAGCAATACCTTTTCTGTGGGTGCAAGTGGGCTGCCAGGCATGCAAGTGACCCAGCAAGGAAATGGAATGACCATTATTATCAAATAATATTTTCCAGAACAATTTCTTATTATTGGAATAACCGAGAAAAAGGTTGCTGTTTGAGCAACCTTTTTTATTAATGTAATATAAGCATATTGACAAATTGCTCAACCCGCTCATTTGTCACCAGTAATGATTTGTGACAGGATGTTGCCAGTAAATGATGGACGTTTCAATCCACAAAATACATATTTGGAGGACCAGCGACACCTGCTTTTTGCATAGCCTCTTTTAATTCAGGTGATTGACTCCATTTTTTTGCCTGGTCGTGGCTTCCCCAATGTGTAACAACAACCACATCATTTGGTTTCCCGTTGCCCTGGTATACCTGCGCGCCTGTGAGGCCGAACTGTTTATGTACCGGTGCAAGCGCATCAAATACGGATTTCCATTTGCCGAAATCTTCAACTTTATGTTCAACAATCATCTTTGCCATTTTATTGTCGTCAGTGATTATAGTGCTGACACCGCACTTTTGAATGATGGGTCAGAAATTGGAATGCCAATAAACCAACAAAAGGCAAAAATGTTTTAAAAGGAAGGATGATAATTGACCATCAGGTGAATTAACCGCTGACCATCAGATTACCTTAGCTCATGAACAGGCGCCCTCCGGGTTTCAGGCATGCCTGGCGCCAGATAGTCTTGCGGCTGAAGTATTATAAATTGCATCAGTCAGGATGTATTACTGATGTGGTAAGCAGCGATTGCCTATTTTTGAGCCTTCTATTCATCCAATACACTGGCTATGCAAACTTTTTCGACGGCTTGTCCCCGCAACTGTTACAGCAGCTGCAGCTTCCTGGTAAGGGTCGAGAAGGGCAAGGTGGTAGGGATTGATCCGCACCCGGCCAATCTGGCCACGCCTGAAGGCCCCTGCATCAAAGGGCTTGCTTACGTGGAAAGAGCCAACTCAGAGCAAAGGATCCTGTTTCCCCTGCTGCGCAACAAGGACGGTAGTTTCGAACGCACCAGCTGGGAAAATGCCTTGCAACTGGTCACGGAGCATCTTCAGTGTTTCAAACGTGAATCAGGCCCCCATTCAGTGATGTTCTATGCCGCCAGCGGCATGTCGGGTCTGCTGAACGGGGTGAGCACATCCTTCTGGCGCATGTTTGGCGGGGCCACGACCACCTATGGCAATTTGTGCTGGCCAGCCGGTCTGGAAGCCACCAGACTTACCCTTGGCGCCAACAGCCACAATGCACCCTGGGATCTTGAAAATGCAAAGCTAATCCTGCTCTGGGGCAAGAACCCGGCAGAAACCAATATCCAGGAGATGTTGCATATCGGACAGGCTTTGGAAAAAGGCGGCAGGCTCATTGTGATCGATCCGCGCCGCACAGCATCTGCCGACCGGGCTGATTTCCTGACACAGATCCATCCCGGCACCGATGCAGCTTTGGCACTTGCCTTAGCCGCAGAACTGATCCGTAACGACCAGGTGGATCATGATTTTATTAAAAATTATGTTATTGGCTTTGATGAATTTGCTGAACATGCACTGACTTATACCCCTGAACATGCCGCCGCTATCTGTGGCATCCCCGCGGATGCCATCCGGCAACTCGCCCAAATCATTGGCTCCACCAGGCCCATGACGCTCATACCCGGCTATGGTATGCAACGTTTCAGCAACGGCGGGCAAACGGTGAGGGCGCTGCTGGCACTCTCGGTAATTACCGGCAATATCGGTAAACCCGGGGCTTGCTGGCATTATGCGAACCTGCAGAGCTATGTTTTTGATGAGGTTAAAGAACCGGAAAGCTATTACCCCGGTAACGAAAATCCCTGTTTCCGGCGTAAGGTTTCCATGCCCCGGCTTGGTGAAGACATGCTATCGCTCGCCGACCCGCCGCTCAGGATGATCTGGGTGGAAAGGGGGAATCCGGTGAACCAGAACCCTGATTCTAAAAAAGTGAAGGAGGCATTCCGTAAAGCCGAATTCCGGGTGGTCGTGGAGCAGTTTATGACCGATACGGCCCTGGAAGCCGACCTCATTCTGCCTGCCAAGAATATGTTTGAACAAAGCGACATCATCGGTTCCTACTGGAACCCTTATGTCCAGCTCAAGCAGAAAGTAGTTGAGCCTGCCGGTGAAGTGAAACCTGAAACGGAGATCTACTTTCTGCTGGCACAGAAACTTGGCATGGATCCCGCGGAAATAGCAAAGCATATTCCAGCCCCCGGCGACGAGGCCATTCATCAATGGCTGGAAGTGCAATTAGAAAGCTTTCCCGAACTTAGCCTCGAAAAACTGAAAGAGGGTCCTCAGCTTGCCGCAAGCTACCAGGAGATTCCGTTTTCCGACCACGTTTTCCCGACACCTTCGGGCAAAATAGAATTACGGAGCACACAGGCCAATACCCTTTGGGGTGTTGACCCGCTTCCTGCCTATGTCCCCATATCGGCGAAAGGGGAATTTCCGTTGAGACTCATGTCGCCCAATTCGAAGAACCGCATCCATTCGCAATTCGGAAACCTGGAACTCATCAGGCAATTCGAACCGGAAGCCCTTTTATATATAAATCCCGCTGATGCCGCTGCCAGAAATATCGTGCATCTCGAAAAGGCCACACTCTTCAATGCCCGGGGGACCGTTGAGGTTAAAGTTTCTTATGACTATGGCCTTAAGCGTGGCTGTGTGGTTTTGACTAACGGGCAATGGGCCAGCAAGGGGGCCAGTCCGAACCTGTTTTCAAAAGGGCAGATGACTGATATGGGTTACGGAACAGCTTTTCATGACACCTGCGTGGAATTAAAGAAAGGGTAAGACATGGACAGAAACTGCTTTACTTTCGATATAAACCGTTGTGTTGGCTGCATGGCCTGTGTGGCGGGATGTATCAATGAGAAAGGCACCGCAGCCGGGATGAACTGGCGGGAAGTGAGCGGTTTTAACGAACTCCGCCATCCTGCATTGCCTGTGTTCTATTTTTCACTGGCCTGCAACCATTGTGAAGATGCCCCCTGTATGAAAAATTGCCCGACACTTGCCTATTCGCGCGACAAAGTTACCGGTGCCGTTATTCATCATGCCGAAAAATGCATTGGATGTAAATACTGCACCTGGGCTTGTCCTTATGATGCACCAAAATTCAACAGCACAACGCATATCATCGAAAAGTGTGATTTCTGCGCCAGCCGCCTCGGCCAGGGGCAAACCACAGCCTGTGCCGCAGCCTGCCCCACAGGTGCACTGTATTTCGGTAAAGCCTTGTCCAACGGGGATGAAGCCCCTGTGCAGGGATTCGTTCAAAAAGGCCTTAAGCCTTCCATTCACCTGATACCTCTTAGTAACAACCGTCGCCAACCGGTTATCTGGAATGATGATGCGGGTTTCGCTGATACTTTGCCTGCATGTGAAAATGTGCTGGTGCCACCGTCAAAAATCAGCTTGCGGCAGGAGTGGACCCTCGTGCCATTTACCCTTGCAGTTGCCTGGCTCATCGGTCTGTTTGCGGCCAAACTTTTACCAGGGACTATTCTTTCACCCCTGACGTTCCTGCTTACCGGCATGACTGCCTTTGTACTCAGTGCGTTGCACCTGGGCAAAAAACGCCGGGCCTGGCGCGCGCTGCTGAATATCAGCGACTCCTGGCTGAGCCGGGAGATTGCGGGATTTTCCCTGTTCATGGGGTCAGGTTTTATATACCTGCTAACGGGCTGGTTTCCGCTTGCCCTTGTCGCTGCATTTTTCGGGATACTGGCTGTAATTTCGGTGGATATGGTCTATGCACTGACCGGACGGCAGGATAACCTTCCCTTCCACAGCGCCCAGGTCTGGCTCACAACACTGCTTGCCTGGAGCTGGTATTCAGGTTACCAGCCGCTGATCATCATCCTTATTGCTATAAAGGCACTGTTATACATGGCCAGGAAAACCAACCTATTAAAAAAGGGGGTTTACTTCAATCGCTGGTTTGCATTACTTAGGGTGGTATGCCTTATACTGGCTGTGATCCTTATGAATACAGTCAAAGATTCCTATAACATCGTCATTCTCCTGGTGCTGACAGCAGGTGAAATTATCGACCGGGCCGAGTTTTACCTTGAATCGGAAGTCAATACACCTGCCATGCAGCTGAGGATGTTATACAGGACGTTTCAGGATAACATGGCCGGCTGAGTGTCCTTACACGATATTAGTCTTTATCTTCGTTTTTCACAGGTGTGACAAAAGCCGCATGAACCGGGGCAGGACAAGGGCTGTTCAGTCCTTTTATGGCTGCCCATAGCACGATATTGAACTGTGCATCCGGGATCCGGTCTTCTTTGCTGAAATCAAATGTCTCACTGAGTAATGATAATTTACTTTTATCCTTGTTTTTCAGGTTCAGATCCACAAGATTTGGCACGGATTGAAAGGCCGGATGAGATGCAGTTGCATTAAAGCACCGCCACATAGGTTCGGCGGCTGCATCATACTGGCTCATGGGCGGCAGGCCAAGGATCAGTTCGATTGTACGCAGGACCGAACTGGTGGAATACATGGTGTGATCAACAAAACCCTGCTTCACAAATCCTCCCGCAACATAAGCAGTTGAGCGGTGTGCATCCACATGGTCGGGGCCGTTTTGGGCATCGTCTTCCACGATAAAGACAACACTTTCATTCCATATTGGGGAATGACTGAGGTGTTCCATGAAAAGTCCAACGGCCAGGTCGTTGTCGGCAGCATGGGCCTTTGGCGTGGGCCTGCCAATTTTTAGTCCTTCGGTATGGTCATTCCCAAATCGCAGGGTATTCAACCGGGGGACATTGCCTTGTGTGACGAGCGTGTCAAATTCACGTATCCATTGGTGAAAGCGTGTGGTATCGCGTACTGCCATATTCCAGGCAGTGTAATCCTTGCAGTAATGGCCTTTAAGTGCTGGGATATTGGGTGTATTGGCATCTGAGATGAACAAACCGTAACTCCTGTAGGTAACTCCATAGCGCTTGCAGATATCCCATAAGAATCCGTTTTTATTGTTTGCAATTTCAATCATCCCTTCTCCCGGATAATTTCCTCCTCTGCCGCCGTAACTGGTCGGCCAGTTCTTTTCCAGGTAATCAGTTGCATAAGCTCCCATGCTCCAGTTGTGGCCATCGGCGCTTACTTCACCATCACAATAAAAATTGTCTATCAGGATAAATTGTTTTGCCAGGTTATGCAGATTCGGCGTCACTTTTTCACCGAAAAGCACCAGGCTTGTATCCCCGTTACCTTCAGGGATATCGCCCAACACCTGGTCGTACGTCCGGTTTTCCTTCACAATATAAAACACATATTTGATGGGCGATGAATCACCGACCCGGGAAGGAATGGGATTGCCTTTTTCGCCGCTGGCCTGCATCTCCTTTTCCCTGGAATAGGGTGTGTTGTTGTATACAGCCTGGGAATAAACACCGAGCTGAGCCTCTGTTGGCGTAACGATTACCTGGAGTGACCCTGTAAACAGCCCGCCGATATACTGAACTTTTTTGTTTTTTATATCCGCATGACGGGCCACGGCCTCTTCCTTGTCCATTGGATTTGGTCCGAAAGGATTTGCTTTGGAAGTCAGGCCCTTGCCGTTGGTGACAAATATGCTGTTCTTGATGACCCGCACACAGGTTGGATACCAGCCGGTGGGGATAAATCCCTTGCTCTTGCTGTTTCCCGGCTTGCTGACATCGAAGACGGCAAGGCAGTTGTTGTCGGCATTTGCGATGTAAAGTGTTTTTTCATCTTCACTCAGGGCCACACTATTGGCTGTTGACCCGGAAGGGGAATTCGGATAGAGTGCGGTATTCAGGATCTCAATGGCTTTGTTCTTTTCAGTTGAAATGACAGAAACAGAATTGTCATCGGCATTGCTCACAAAAAGGTATTTGCCGTTGTGGGTGATACAGAGGTCGTTGGGGTGGGATCCGGCAGGAATGGAGCCTTTCACAGTTTGGCTGCGGGTGTCGAATAAAATAATTTTGTTACAGCCCCAGCAGGAAATATACAGGGTCTTGTTGTCCTCCGACAAAAGGCAGGCATATCCTTCAGCACCTAAAGAGATTCTGTTTTTAATTTTTTTTGCTTTTAAGTCGTATATGTATAATGAATTATTTTCCTTGGTAACGGTGTAAAGCAACTCCTGTTTATCGTCGACAGCGATACCGGCTATAGAAATCAGTTCCGGCCAGGGTTTGCCGAAGACCAGCGTGTCGAAGGGAACCATCCTGTTGTTTTTAACCTGGTAACGCATGATCTGGTTGTCGTTTCCCCCGGAGGCATAGAGGTATTTCCCGTCTCTGGAAAAAGTAAGCCCAAGCCAGCCTTTGGCAAGGACTACTGAATCCACCTGCTGCAATTTTTCTGCATCAAACAACTGAATGCTCTGGTCGCTTTGTCCGTTATTCGTTACGGCCAGTAATTTTCCACCGGGAGCTACTGCAATATTCAACGGTAAATCTCCAAGGGACAGCATTTTCCCCACGGGGGTCAGTTTCCATCCGTTAGGCAGCGATACACGGTGCGATTCGATGTCTTTTAAAAGCTGGGCCTTAACTTGAAATGCATTAAATAAAAGCATGTTCATGCCAATCAGCACAAGCACTATTTTTAATCTTGAAGATGACATAAGGATCTGTTTTAAATGGTATAAACAATTAGAGAGGATAAAGGTCGGTAAATGTTTCCGATAACGACCTTCCAGCTAACTAAAATATATTTCTCTCTTAAACAGCTACTTATATATTCAAAATAGATCTAAAATTCCAAGTCCCAAGTCCCAGGTCCCAAATTCCAAGTCCCCAAATTCCAAGTCCCAAGTCCCAAATTCCAAATCCCAAGTCCCAAGTCCCCAATCCCAAAGCCCAAGTCCCAAATCCCAAAGCCCAAGTCCCAAGTTTCACTGCTAACTAATGCCTATTGCCTTTCCTTGTATTTCAAATTTTCAATTTAGTCCCCGTTTGTGCCATTATTTATTGGTGCTCGTCTTTTCATTTTTGTGCCAAGGGCTTTGGCCCGAAACAGGATTTTCATACCCCTGCAAACTTTAGCTGGTCCTGACTGTTTGTTTAATAAAAACAAGCGATAGCATGAACATTCTGATCACCGGAGCTACCGGATATATTGGCAAGCGGTTAATTCCTGCTTTGCTGGCCCAGGGGCATCAGTTAACCTGCATTGTGCGGGACAGCGCGCGATTTCCTCCTTTTCAGGGACTAGCAGCAAGCGTGAAGGTGGTAGAGGCTGATTTCCTGCGGGAGGATTCCCTGAAAGCCCTGACAATTGAGGCTGATGTCGCCTACTATTTGATACATTCCATGGGATCGGCAATAGACAGCTTTGAAGAGATGGAGCTTCTTTCGGCTCGTAATTTTGCAGAAGCGACCCAGCGCTGGAAGATTAAGCAACTCATTTTCCTGAGCGGCCTGCAAAATGAAAAATCGGTCTCCCCCCATCTTCAGAGCAGGCTAAAGGTTGAGCAGGTTCTGAAGCAAAGTTCTATTCCCGTTACCATCCTGAGGGCTGGAATAATTGTTGGCTCCGGTAGTGCTTCCTTCGAGATCATACGCGACCTCTCGGAGAAACTCCCCCTGATGGTGACTCCGCGCTGGCTCAATATCCGCTGCCAGCCAATAGCCATAAGGGATGTCATCAATTGCCTGATGGCTGTGCTCATGAATCAGGATTTCATGAATAAGACCCTGGATATCGGCGGGCCTGATGTGCTTACATACAAACAGATGCTGCTTCAGTATGCTCAAGTCCGCGGTCTTAAGCGACGTATTTTTGTTTTACCCCTGATGACCCCTCGTTTATCTTCCTATTGGCTTTATTTTATCACAAGTACCTCCTATAAACTGGCTGTAAACCTGGTGAACAGCATGAAGATTGAAGTGGTTTGCCGTGAAAATTTCGCTGAAAGACTCACCGGAACGCCCCCGCTGTCCTACAAAGAGGCCATTGCCCTAGCCTTTGAACGCATTGCCCAGAACCATGTGATTTCGAGCTGGAAAGATGCTTTGGTGAGTTCCAGCATTTTATCAAGTCTGAATCAATTTGTGGCAGTTCCGGAACATGGTGTTTTTACGGACACCAGGGAAACCATGATCAGTGGTGAGCGGGAGCAGGCCATAACCAAGATATGGAGTATTGGTGGCGAAAAGGGATGGTATTATGCCAACCTGCTGTGGAAAATCAGGGGGTTTATGGATAGGCTTGCGGGAGGAACAGGGCTCAGGCGCGGGCGTACCAGTCAGGAAGATATTCATGCCGGGGATGCCCTTGATTTCTGGCGGGTGCTGGTAGCCGACCGTGAAAAAGGTCGCCTGTTGCTTTACGCAGAGATGAAACTGCCGGGTGAAGCCTGGCTTGAATTCCAGATTGTGGAAAAGGGAAACCGTCTGCGGCAAACAGCAACATTCAGGCCCAAGGGTCTTACGGGGAGACTTTACTGGTACCTGGCCTGGCCATTGCACCAGGTCATATTCAGGGGCATGAACAAAGGGATGACCATGTTTTGATGATTGCCGGCATACCCTGTAGGAACTAAGCCTTTCACCCTTTTATTCCAGAAGTCGAACAAAACAATTTTATTGCATCTATGGCAGGAAATATAAAGGGTATTGATAGCGGAGGAGATTCATAAATCAAGGTCTTACCGTCTCGGTTAAAGAATGTAAACTCTCTTGACCAGGGTTGATGTTCCTGAATTAACCCTCAGGAAATACACACCTGCATGCAAGTCTTCGGTATTTACGAACCATTGATCACCGGCATTGCCCTGGGAACACCTGAGCTCCTGCATACATGCCCCGTTTTCAGCCATTACCAGCACCTGAAAAGGTGCATTTAATTGTCGTAGGATCCGCACCAGCACATATTCTCTTACCGGATTGGGGAAAATCTTAAAAGATTGTTCAGCCGGTTTGGGAAGACCTGAATTCTCCAGCTCTTCCTGTTCGGATAATTCAGATTTGCAATCGTTTAAGGTAACAACCGAAAACTGACCGATGCGTGATGCCATTGCGGCTTCTTCATTTGTTTCCGTAACAGGAAGAGTAGCTTTTTCATCCCGGTTTACGGCCAACGCATCTGAAGCCATCTGTAATCCCGTCATGGAGAATTCGGGATTTGCCGTCACAGGCATGATCTCTGTGAGGGCTGATATGGCAGAAGGCCCCTGGTTCTTATGGTTATTAAACGGTGCAATTTTGTATTTTCGGAGATTGGATTTGTTTAAAAGAGATGGTGGAGTCAGCACGTTTTTTAGTGATGCAAGATCTGTCTGGTTTGTCCAGCTGGCTAACCGCTGAGGTGTTCCGGGAAGATCTGCTTGAATGGTGACCTGCCTTTCGGGGGCCGCATTGCCAATAGCTGCCAGTGTTGCAGTGGGCGCATTCTGGGCGTGAAGTTCAGGCTGGCCTCCTATAGGAAAGCAAACTGATAGTCCGCTTACAAACAATATCCATCTCAGGGTTGGTTTCATCTGTAGTTAATTTTTATATTTATGTTCCGATGGAATTTACGCACTGCGCTCGTGAAGTCGCTGCGCTTAGTTCTCATATCATTTATTTAATTATTTCGGTATTCGTCAGCTTAAGGTTCGCATGGAGTTCATGATCATAACAGTTGGTGATTTTGGAACCATGCTCATTTCCTAATCTGTTTGTATTAAAACCCTTTAATGCAAAGTGCAACAGTGTAAACAGGCGTATGCAGTCAGAAACACGGCGAACGTGTTTTGATACCAAAGGCAGGAGGAACAGGAGAACAGGGGAGGCCAGGCAGAAAACGAGATGCCGTTGGCAAGTTTGTAGAGCAGTTTTGAACGGTAAATGTTTGTTCAGATGAATGCTATTTGATATCCAATTACCATACCAGTATTATAATGTTCTGATGTATAGAAATATAGAAAATTTTATATAAAAAAGACATTAAAAATGGTTCGCTTTCGGGACAATGTGTTCCGTCATTCGTTTGTTTTGAGTTGTTCAACTAAATACAGTGAATTCGATTAAATGACCATTGATTGACTTTTACAGGCCTGTCTTTGTTGCAAAAAGGATGCGGGGGGCCTGTTTTGGCGAAAGAGGTTATTATTAATCTGTTCAGTCATAATTTCCTTGTTTCCTGACGGGAGATTCCCGCCAGTCGTAGATTGCAATCAGAACATCTTGTGATTTTCAGGAATGCGAAACAGAAAGGGCAGGAGGATTAATTAGAAGACTGAAGGGTATTGAAGTCACTTGTTATGTCTGTTTTTAAAAATCAGGAACAACATCACCAGCGAAAAGCAGCATACAACGATATTGGTGCCGGTGATGGAAATACTGTGGATCAGTATGCCATAGAGCAGCCAGAGGGCTGAGCTGACCGCAGCAATCAGAAACATCGTGAGCGAAACATCCCTGGTGGATTTCGATTTCCAGGTTTTGATCACCTGGGGCAGAAAGGTGGTGCATGACAAGGCACCGGCTACAATCCCGATAACTTCATTATTCATTTAGCCCAGGATTAATTTGAGCTCAGCCTGCACCTCTTCAACGGTGGGATTGATTTCGAATACTTTGGAAGGCGTAAGGTAATGCAACACCTTTCCCTGTTTAAACTTCTCTTCGCCGCCACCGGTGATATTGAGCATAATAATAGCATCCTTGTCAACGGTCCCGTCCTTAACGGCCTTTATGAGGGATGCCGTGGCAATGGCGGCGGCAGGATGAAGGTCGATCCCTTCAGCTTCCTGAAATAACTTATTAGCCCGGGCTCCTTCGTCATTGCGCATGATCATTACATCGCCGCCACTGTCGGTAAGCGCATCGAACAAGCCACCAACAAGGCTGTAAGGAGGTTTCCGGTTCGAGAGGACCTTGGCACCAATTTCTTCAACATCCAGCCGGGCCTGTGCATCATCATAGGCGAGCATTTCCCGCGAACCGGCCTTCCATGCTTGATAGATGGGGATGAAGGGATCATTTTGTGATACGATGAGTTTCATTTTGTTGTTACCATAACGCCCGTCTGCCGCCAGGCGGATATTGGCTTCCCAGGCTGCGATGGCACCTGTGCCACTTCCCACTGCCTG
>JBBRRV010000006.1:0-47242 GCA_038246075.1 Bacteroidales bacterium | reverse complement strand
TGCCAATTATGCCTGGATTGTAATGGCCGCATTGCTAGGTATTCTGAGCCACTTTCTCAGGTCGTTGCGGTGGAAAATGTTGATGGAACCCATGGGATATTCCCCACGCAATTCCAATGTTTTTTTTGCTGTTATGATCGGTTACATGGCTAACCTTGCCCTGCCAAGGCTGGGCGAAGTCAGCCGTTGTGGCATTCTCACCCGCTACGAAAAAATTCCGTTCACCAAATCATTCGGAACAGTGATCACAGAGAGGGCCGTAGACATGATGATGTTTCTGATTCTTTTCTTCACCACCATCTATATCCAGTCGGACCGGCTTAGCAGCTATATCCAAACAAAGGTGTATGATCCACTTGCCTTAAAGTTCCATTACTCCATCGATTTTTCAGCATTCTTCATTATTTCCTTTACATTAGCAGCACTGGTCATGGTGGTTGTTATGATCCTGCTCTGGCATTTCTTCCGCCGGTCAGGATTATGGCAGAAGATCAGGACCCAGCTCCTTGGTTTCCTTGAAGGCATTAAATCGCTTTACAGTATTAAGAATCCCTTACTCTTCATCTTTTATTCACTGGCAATCTGGACACTCTACCTGTTCATGGCTTATTTTGTTTTTTACAGCCTGCCTGCGACAACACTCCTTGGCCTCGATGCAGGTCTTGCTGTTCTTATTTTTGGCTCTATTGGCATCATGATTGTCCAGGGAGGTATCGGCATTTATCCGGCTATTGTGGCCGAAACACTGATTCTGTATTCCATCACCAAAACGACCAGCTATGCCATGGGATGGCTCATCTGGTCGTCACAGACCCTGACCATCATCATCCTGGGCATTCTTTCACTTATTCTCCTCCCATTGCTTAATAAACCCGCTCATGTTAAACCTTGATGTGCTGAGAAATAAGATCATTTCCGGGAATGACCTTGCCCAAAACCTTGCCATCTGGAAATTCCAGGGGCAGAAAATAGTATTTACCAATGGTTGCTTCGATATTCTTCACCTGGGTCATATTGATTACCTGGCAAAGGCTGCTGATCTGGGGCATGTGCTGCTCATTGGTCTCAATACAGATGCTTCAGTAAGCAGGATAAAAGGTCCGCATCGCCCTTTACAGGACCAGAACAGCCGCGCCATGGTGCTTGCTTCACTTGGTTTTGTAACAGCCGTTGTGCTCTTCGATGAGGACACCCCCTATGAACTCATCCGCCTGGTACAGCCCGATATCCTCGTAAAAGGCGCCGATTATAAACCCAAAGAGATCATTGGCTACGATATCGTCAAAGCAAACGGGGGCGACGTGGTTACACTCGAATTCCTACCGGGTTATTCAACCTCAGCCATCGAACAAAAAATCCGCAATTCCTCTGTTAACGGCTGTTAATCGCCTGCTAATGAAAACTGCCTTGCCTCGCCACTCCCATATGAGATGCTGCTGATACGGCAGAAATAATATCAGGGTCAGGTGGCTTTTCAATCATTTTCCTACCTTTACCTGATGGCCAAAACACGAACAACATTTTTCTGCCAGTCCTGCGGAGCGCAGGCTGCCAAGTGGATAGGACGCTGCCCTGCATGCGGAGAATGGAATACTTATGTTGAAGAAGTAATCCAACGCAAGGAGGACACCCCGGCATACACACCTGTCGGGAAAAACAAGACCAACGAACCCCGGCTCATCAGTGAAATCACTGCAGGCAACGAGATGCGTATCGATACCTGCAACCAGGAACTTAACCGCGTACTTGGGGGTGGGCTGGTGGCCGGATCACTTGTTTTGGTCGGTGGCGAACCAGGCATTGGAAAATCAACGCTCATGCTGCAGGTGGCCCTGAACATGCAAAATACAAAGGTTCTTTATGTTTCGGGCGAGGAGAGTGAGCAGCAAATCAGGATGCGCGCCGACCGGATTGGGATGAAAAACGATCTGTGTTATGTGCTTTCAGAAACTTCCACCCAAAATATATTTCAACGACTGGAACAGATAGCTCCAAAAGTACTCATCATCGATTCCATTCAGACCTTACATACAGATATTATTGAATCATCGGCGGGCAGTATTTCCCAGATACGCGAAACTGCCAACGAGATGCAGAAATATGCCAAGATAACCGATACCCCGGTTTTCCTGATTGGGCACATTACCAAAGATGGCAGCCTTGCGGGCCCAAAAATCCTGGAACACATGGTTGATGCCGTATTACAGTTTGAAGGCGATCACAACCACGGATTCCGCATCCTGCGGGCAGCCAAGAACAGGTTTGGGTCAACCTCCGAACTTGGAATTTACGAGATGCAAAACACCGGTTTGCGCGAAGTGAGCAATCCATCAGAGATACTGATCTCGCAGCGTGATGTAGAAGTGAGCGGCGTTGCCATCGCTTGTGCCATTGAGGGTCTGCGCCCCTTGCTCATCGAAACACAGGCCCTTGTGAGTTCAGCAGCTTACGGGACACCTCAGCGCTCCTGTACAGGCTTCGATACACGCAGGCTGAACATGTTGCTGGCTGTACTCGAAAAACGCTGCGGATTCCGCCTGGGCGCCAAAGATGTTTTCCTGAATATTGCAGGTGGCATCCGTGTGGATGATCCTGCTACCGACCTTGCGGTGATCTGCGCCGTGCTCTCATCGAGCGAAGATATTCCTATTGCAAAGCATTCCTGTTTTGCCGCCGAAGTGGGACTGTCAGGAGAGATCAGGCCTGTTAACCGCATCGAGCAGCGCATTGCCGAAGCCGAGAAGCTGGGATTTGAACAGGTGTATGTTTCTAAATTCAACATGAAAGGACTCGACCTGAAACACACCGGAATTAAGGTTACAGGAATTTCGAAGATTGAAGAGGCGTTTTCTGCGCTTTTTGGATAAATAAACAATATAATTATTTATTATCAGGCGCAGCCTGAAGGATTGACCGACTCAGGCTCGAGCCTGAGCTGAACCATGTCAAAAAAAAGGCTGCCCCAATATGAGACAGCCTCTTAGTTTAATTAACCAATCAAACGAATTTAAACGATTCCCTGATCAAGCATGGCGTTGGCCACTTTGAGGAATCCGGCGACGTTAGCGCCTTTTACGTAGTTAATATAACCATCAGGTTGTTTGCCGTATTTTACACATGAACTATGAATATTCTTCATAATTTCATGCAGTTTGCTGTCGACCTCTGCAGCTGACCAGTTCAGCTTCATAGCGTTCTGCGACATTTCGAGCCCTGAAGTAGCAACACCACCGGCGTTAACAGCTTTTCCAGGTCCGAATAAAATCTTGCTGTTCAGCAGAACTTCAGCAGCTTCAGCGGTAGAAGGCATGTTGGCAACTTCAGCCACACACATACAACCGTTTTTCACTAGGGCTAAGGCATCTTCTTTGCCAAGTTCATTTTGGGTGGCGCAAGGCATGGCTACATCACATTTAACTTCCCAAGGACGTTTGCCCTGGTGGAACTGTGCGCCTGGGAATTCGTAAGAATAAGGTTTTACAATATCCTGGTTTGAGTTACGCAGTTCGAGCATGTAATTGATCTTTTCGCCGGAGATGCCATCAGGATCATAAATGTATCCATCAGGACCGGAGATCGTAACTACCTTACCACCGAGTTCAGTAACCTTGGTTGCAGCACCCCATGCCACGTTACCAAAGCCTGAAATACAAACAGTTTTGCCCTTGAATGACTGGCCTTTTGTGGCAAGCATTTCGTTGGCAAAATAAGCAGCTCCAAAGCCGGTAGCTTCAGGGCGAACAAGGCTTCCGCCCCAGTTCATGCCTTTTCCTGTGAGCATACCAGTATGCTCCAGGGTTAATTTTTTGTACATACCGAACAGGAAACCGATTTCGCGGCCACCAACACCTATATCGCCAGCAGGAACGTCAGTATCAGGACCTACCATACGCCATAATTCGAGCATGAATGCCTGGCAAAAACGCATGATTTCAGCATTTGATTTTCCTTTTGGATTGAAATCAGATCCACCTTTTCCTCCGCCCATTGGCAGAGAAGTAAGACTGTTTTTGAAAATTTGTTCGAAGCCTAAAAACTTCAGAATACTAAGGTTTACGCTTGGGTGGAACCTCAGTCCGCCTTTGTAAGGACCAATGGCATTGTTAAAGTGGATTCTGTAACCAAGGTTAACTTGTACCTTGTTGCTGTCATCCACCCAGGACACTTTGAATGTCAGGATACGATCTGGTTCAATAATTCTTTCGATGATCCCTGCAGCTTCAAATTGGGGATTCTCGTTAAGCACGTCTTCGAGTGTCTCAAGCACTTCGCGAACAGCCTGCAAATACTCAGCTTCTCCTGGATGTTTTTTCTCCAGGTTACTCATAATTTTTTCTAAATTCATGATAATAGGTTTAAAATGAAACAATAACGAAAATGCCGTTATATTGTTAATAGAATAACGATGCGAAATTATGAGTTTAAAGCAGACAGAACCCTAAAGTTTGAAAATAATTTAGGAATTTGTCAAAAAAAGTTCGCAACACTGAATTTCAGGCAATCAGAAAAGGAGTTTAATCGGCACTTTTCATAACGAGACCTTTGTTATTACGACCGTCAATTTTGATTATCAGTGATTTATCAAACCTTACGTGCCTGATAAACTCATCTTCATAAAAAGCAGGTTGCTTCGACAGGTATGCAAGATCATAGAAGCCATCCTTCATAAAAGGATTGATCGTGAAGTAACCGACCCTGAAAGAGGTGAGATTCTGGAAAAAATGTGTTCCCTGGCTGGGATCAATGCGGTAATTTTCGAGCCCGGATTCCACTATTAGCCTGGCTGCAGAAATTTGCGGCCACTTAACCGGAATTCCAAGCGAGGAATCGGAGGAGCCCCAACGGCCCGGTCCTACAAGCACATAATACCGGCTCTCTGCTAGAAACCTTTCGTTGATGAGGCCTATCGCATTAACCAGGTCCTTATTGTGAGAAGCCGAAAATGTTTCGGGTTTGATGTATACAATGTCATACACATCTTCAATTACGCCATTGCCTAGAGCAGCATTTGAAAAAATGATGGTTTCATTTTCATCAATATGATCCAGATCCTCTTTGATGACCTGATCCTGCTCTACGATAGGCCTGATCTGCAGCAAATAACACACTTTTGGCTCACCGGCGGGCACATCCATGTCGACTGCAAATTCTATTTCCACAGGCTTGGCCATCTCCGTCTGCGCCACTTCCAGGACATCAATCATGATTTGCGACAACGGAAAAGTGTTATGCTTGAGGATGTTGGCGAAAGTAACCAGCTTCTTACCTTCATAATTAACACCGTCCTTGATCATGTTATTCTCAAAGTCATAGGTAGAAGCCACATATTTGATGGTATTATCCGTTTCTGCATCACGAAGCTGAAGCTTAAGGATGTTTATACCATCATCTACGCAGGGCTTGAAACTGTCATACTTCAGATCAAGGGCATAAAAATATTTCTGGGATTCACGCATGGCCATGTCGGGCGATGACAACTGCAGAACTTTATCGGGATAATGCGGAGAGAAACGCAACGAGCTTCCGCCATCGACAATGTATTTGCCCAATCCCAGGGCTATGTTCACAATGCCATCTGCAGCCTTCTCAGGATGAATGGGATAAAAATTAATTGATCGTGCAACACCCGAAATCACCGGATAAAACCGCTCGCCATATTTTTGACCGCACACTTCCTGAAGCACAACACCCATTTTCTCTTCATCGATTACATTTTGTGTGGCGGTCATATATGCTTTGCTACCTTGAAAATACACAGAGGCATACACACTCTTGATGGCGATGCATAGTTTCTCGATCATAATTCGCGCATCGTCAATATTCGGGATCATATAGGTTGAATATATCCCGGCAAAAGGCTGATAATGCGAATCTTCAAGCAAGCTGGAAGACCGTATGGCAATGGGATTTTTAACGACCGAAATAAAGGTGGTCAGGTCCTCATGGACGCGGAATGGTAACCGGGCTTTTACAAAAGTCTGTAATATTTCCTCGTCGCTTTTATCGGAGAGGGCTATTTTGTATAGGTTATTGTCGTCCATAAACTCGTCGAAGATATCTGTGCCCAGAACTACCGTGCGCGGAATGGCAAGCAGGACATTGTCATATTTATCTTCCATTTTATTACGTTTGAGCAGGGAATCGATGAAGGCCAGGCCGCGTGCCTTACCGCCGATAGAGCCACTTCCTATGCGGGAGAAGATCAGGTATTCATCAAACTTATCCTTGTAAAAATCGGCAATCACGCCTCTTCCTCTTATCAGGCGGTAGCGTGCAATGGCATCAAAAATATACCGTCTCACCTCGTCCACATCGCTAAAATCTTCGGGTTTCAATACCTTGAACATTTCCGCTATCGGAAATATTGCCCTTGCATTCAGCCATTTGGAGAAATGATTATTGCTGACATGGTAATAAAAAGAGTCATCCGGGATATCGAACAAGCTAGCCTGCAGGCTCTTCAGATCACTCACCCGTAAGATCTCCTCCTTGGTATCGGGATTCCGGAATATGAAATCGCCAAAAGAAAAATTATTGATGAAGAGATTTTTCAGGTCATGCGAATAGGACTTTGAGTTTTTGTCCAGAAAACCAACATTAAGATTATTGGCGAGTTCTGCATTTGAAATATCCGATGATTGCAGAATAAAAGGCAAATCAGGATTCTCCTTCCGCACGAAATCACAGAATTGGATGCCTGCTTGTTTATTCATCACGCCATGATCCTTAAAGCTGATGTCGGAAATAATGCCCAACAGATTACTCTTAAATTTTTCATAGAGCATTGTGGCATCTTCAAGATTGGTGGCAAGTAATATTTTGGGCCTGCCGCGCATCCTGATTGTTTTTTGATGCTCGTTTAAGCCCTCAGTCATAAATTTAAGCGACTGCTTAAAGATGAGTTTATACAGGTAGGGCAAATAGCTGGAATACATGCGCACAGTATCTTCCACGAGCAGCAGGGTCTGAACCCCTACGACGTTAACATCGTGCTCCACATTCATTTTATCCTCAATGAGCTTTATGATAGCCAGCATGATATCTGCATTTCCAAGCCAGCTGAACACATAATCTACCGAAGTCAGGTCGACCTTGTCGAGTAATAAGGATACCTTACGGGAAAAGGTAGTCAGCAGTACAATAGGCTGGTAAGGATACTGTTCCTTTATCTGGCGGGCAAATTTAAAAACATCAACGTCTCCCAGGTCCAGCATGGTAATTACCAGGTCGATCTGCTCTTCCTGCAAAGCACGCTTGGCCTCTGCTACGTTGGATACCTGAATAAAATGCGGCGGATATCTTAAGTTGAGTGAAACATATTCGTTAAAGATCTGTTCTTCGATCCTCCCGTCACCTTCTAGTAAAAACGCATCGTACTTGCTGCAAATGAGCAATACCTTGCTGATGCGGATGGTCATCAGATTATCGAACTGGGTATCCGTAAAGTAAAACTTATTGATATCCGCTACTTTCTTTACACGTTTCTTGCTGCCTTCAGTCATCATAAGTTCTTTACAATCAAATGTTATTATTATTCATGTTTATACAACAAATTTCTATTGCTATTGCCTATTGCCTAATGCCTAATGCCTTTTCATTTTCATTTTTCACTTAACGGTAATCACCGTCATCCGCTTCTTTCCGTCCATTTTGATCACCAGTGGCGCTTTGAAATGTACGTGCCGGAAGAAATTCGTTTTGTTTTTCGCTTTTTGCCCTTTAAGCGCTTCAAAATTGATGTAGCTCACGCCAAGTTCCGGTTGAACCGAAAAATAGCCAATATTAAGCGAGGTTATATTGTGAAAAAAGTGCGACCCCGACGATGCATCAAGTGGAAAATCCTCGAGACTCGTTTCAACAATTACTTTAGCATTTGATATCTGCGGCCAGTTAATCGGGATGCCAATCCAAGGATCGCGCGATCCCCATCTGCCGGGCCCGATAAGCACATACTGCCTGTTTTGCTTTTTCATGATATCATTCAGCTTTTCAATTTCATCCGCCATTTCCATCGTGCGTGCCTTATCAAATCTGTCAGGATCAATATAAATAATGTCGGAAATATCGCTGATCAGGCCATTACCCATTCCCTTGTCAGAGTATACAACAACATCCTCCGGAATTATTTTCTCCTCATCAATGGAATAGTCCTCTGCACTGCCGATGAGTGGTTTAATCTGCAGCAGATAAAACGAAGCCCTGCCTTTATCGTCCTTTTTAAGATCAATGGCAAATTCGATCTCTACAGGTGATCCCATAGCCTCTTTAACGACATCAAGTATCAGCTTTAGTGTATCTGCCAGCGGAATGTAATTGTATTTTAAAATATTTGCAAAATTAATAATTCGTGGACCTGGATGACTTAACCCGGGAACAATCCTGTTATTATCCAGATCGTACACCGAAGCACAATGCCGGAGCGTTCCGAACCGCTCAGCATCGCTTATTTCCAGTTTTACCAGACCGGCATCCTCCCCCTGTAAAAGGTTTAACGGACGCATGCTCATATCAACCGCATAAAATTCGACCTGAGAACCCTTATACTGATCCCTGGGTGTGTTAATTTCCACATTGGGATAGTGTGGCGAAAAACGGTAAGCTTTTTCACCCGCCACAACGTATTGACCCAGGCCAACAGCCATCACTGCAAAACCTTCTTCAGGTTTCATATGCGAAAACGGATAAAAATTATACGATTGGGCTACGCCGCTTATATGGGGATAATAAACACCATCAAAAGCATTTCCCACAACTTCCTGTATGACAATGGCCATCTTTTCCTCTTCGATCTTATAATGGATTGCCTCAACGTATCCGCGGGCAATCTTTGAAAACACTGAGGCATAAACCAGTTTTATGGCATCCATTGTTTGTTTCAGCCGTATTTCAGGATCGGGGTGATTGTTTGGAATAAGATAGGTTGCGAAAATGCCGGCAAATGGCTGCATCAGTGAATCTTCAAACAATCCGGACGAACGGATAGCCAGTGGTTTGGTTAATTTCTTAAGCAGTATGCGCAACTTTCTGATAAGCGTTTCGGTCAGTTTGCCTGCCATGAAAGTAGCCCGCAGTTTTGCGTAATTCTTCTCTTCAAACATGTAAGGATACAGTTTGTTCCTTTCAATAAAATAGTCATACTCATCGGTGCCGATGATCGTGGTGATGGGTGTCCGAACATTGATATCGGGAACCATACTGGAGAAGTCGAAGTTGTAGATGAGCGAGTTGATGAACGCCAGACCTCTTCCTTTACCGCCAAGGGCGCCCGACGAAAGCGATACGATGTTGCTTTCCTCGATAATATCTGACTCTTCAAAACCAATTACTTTCCCCTTGTTTTTCTCGTTCCTGTATTTCTGAATGGCCTTGAGCATAAATTCCCTTAACTCCTGGGGACTGTTAAAATCGCTTATCTTAAGTGGATTGATCACACGTGCAATCTGTATCTCCCCGCGGGCCATCAGCCAAAGCGAGAAGTGATTCCGTTTACCATGGTAAATGAGCGATTCGTCGGGGATGGTCCTTAAGTTCCGTTCAAATTCCTTTAATGACGTGGCTACGGCAATATCACTCCCGGCAGCATCCTTATATACAAAGCTGCCAAATCCCAGGTAGTGGCTTATAAAACTTTTAATATCCTGGGAAAGGCTGTTGGAATTTTTATCGATAAAACTTACTTTGAGTTCATAAGCCAGCATCGCATTTTCAGGGTTTGACGACTGGATGATGGTAGGCAATTCCTTATGCTGGCTCCTGAAATATTTGACCAGGTCGTAACCGGCATTCTCATCCAAAACACCTTTTCTTTTAAATTTCATGTCGGTGATCAGGCACAGCAGGTAATCCTTGTATTTATGAAAGATGTTAATCGCTTCTTCAAAGGTTTCAACATGCAACACTTTGGGGCGGGCACGCAACCGCAGCACCTTGTATAATTCGTCATTACTCACATCTTCGATCAGGCGTTTGGTTTGCTCCAGAACACTGGAATACAGCATCGGAAGGTAGCGCGAGTAATATTTAGCCGAATCCTCTACAAGCAAAATAACATTTACCAAACCAATCCTGGTATCGTTCTCCACGTTCACCATATCCTCCAGGTATTTTACCATGGCAAAGAATATCTTGGAATCGCCATTCCATACAAAGACCTTATCAATAAACTGCAAGGCATCAACATGTTCGTCAAACTCTGCTATGTCGCTGTTGTTGTTCAGCAACATGAAGATTGGGATGTACGGATAATTGAGCTTAATATTCCTGCTCATCTCAATAGGCGTATGCTTTTCCGCCCCCATCATGATGATGATAAGATCGTAATGTTTTAATTTCAGCTGTTCTGATGCCTCCTCATATGTCGAAACGCCCGTGACCCTTGGAATAGTGGTAAGGTTCAACTGGTAGTATTCGCCAAGAATATGTTCGAGAAAGCGGCCTTCGTTTTCAACATTGTAGGCATCGTACAAATTGGCAATCAACAGGATCTCCCCGACCTTAAAAGGCATGAGATCATGAAAGACATCCCTGTCAAGATTCTGCTTTGTTAAAAACTGCTGCAGCAGTTGCCGGCTTGTAATTTTTCCAACATCGACCGTTGTCGTATCAATATCATCATCATCCTCTCCCAGTACTGACTTGGCTTTGAGGCTGTTTAAAAAATTGACGATTATCGTGGCCAGGTTATCGATAAGATGTCTTTCTTCTTTCAAAAAAGGCCCTTCATCCAACTCCGGAAAGCTTTTCAGGTAATGCACCTCGATACTTCCCTTAAGATGGTCGACCGTTTCGAAATGCTGCTTTTGCATCCATGGCATTTCATTAAAACCAGGAGTTTTGATCTCTTTACGGTTAAAAATGATCCGGGCTGCAGTATATTCGGGGTACTGCCACGCACTGGGCAGCAACATACAGATCTGACGAAGGGTCTCCTCAATCGATTTGCCTTCTTTAAGAATTTTTGTCGTTTGGTTGATGGCTGATAATTCCTTCAGACGCTCGCGGTTCTCAAACACAAGCATTTTCAGGCTCTCGCGGGTTTGCTGATCAACGGATCTGAACTCATCTGATTCGGTAAAAAGTGCTTCCTGGCCATCACTATCAATATTTAACGGGTCAATCTTCTTTATTTCAAAGCCTATTCTGTTAATCAGGTAATTTCCGTGACTCCTTGCTTCCAGTAAAGGCGAGAAAATGCCATTCAGCAAAAGGTCATGCCCTTCTTTCCCCATAAAAGTAAATTCGCCGTAATGGAAGCCTCCTTGCCTGAGTTTGGTCCAGATGCTGCCAAAGTAATCTGACTTGTAAACCTTCTTATCCATAATGAGGTTAATGTGGTTTCCCAGCAGTTCCTCCTTGCGATAACCAAGGCTTTCAGCCAGATTACCATCAATTGATTCGATAATACCATCCAGATTAAATTCAATGCTTGCCATACATACTGTGTTAGATGTTATAGAAGAACATGCAATCGAATGGTAAATTTACAAAAGTGTAAACCATTTTCAAAAGAGATAATAAAAGAGTCAGCATTCATCTGTTTTGCAGGGATCTCATACTTATAATGGCATACTTTCATGAAAGTCACTGCACGTAACTAAAAACAACCCCGCTTATTTTTTCACTAAAACCAATAAAAAAACAGTCGGAACGCATTTCCAACTGGCTTTGAGAGAACAAATTTTTATCAGCAGATTTAACCTGCTATAATTGAATTACTTACACTTGAATTTAGCATAAAAATAAATATATGATTTTATTGTTGATTTATCACGATTTTCTTTAAATTGCGCGAGCAAAGTCTAATCTGAACAATCATTACTTAACCTTCTTTATTAACAAATCATCCTACTATGACAAACAATGTTATTGACCAAAAGGTCGAACAGTTCATGGCGAAAGTGATTGCCAAGAATCCGGGTGAAGTTGAATATCACCAGGCAGTGCATGAGGTTGTGGAATCCCTGATGCCTTTTATAGAAGAACATCCGAAGTACAAAGGTATTCTGGAGCGTATGGTTGAGCCTGAGCGGGTAATTATTTTCAGGGTTCCATGGCTGGACGACAAAGGTGAATTCCAGATCAACCGGGGTTTCCGGATCGAGATGAACAGTGCAATTGGTCCATATAAAGGTGGTCTGCGCTTCCATCCTACAGTAAACCTTGGAATTTTGAAATTCCTTGCTTTCGAACAAGTGCTAAAGAACAGTCTTACTACATTACCTATGGGTGGTGGTAAAGGTGGATCTGATTTCGATCCGAAAGGCAAATCGGATAATGAAGTGATGAAATTTACCCAGTCGTTCATGACCGAACTCCAACGTCACATAGGCCCCGACACCGATGTGCCAGCCGGGGATATTGGGGTTGGCGGACGTGAAATCGGATTCCTTTTCGGACAATACAAGCGGATTCGCAACGAGTTTACAGGTGTGCTCACGGGAAAAGGTCTGGAATGGGGCGGAAGCCTTATCCGCCCGGAAGCCACAGGCTATGGCACAACTTATTTTGCCCAGGAAATGCTCAAGACAAGAGGCACCAGCTTTACAGGCAAGACTGTCGTTATTTCAGGTTCGGGTAATGTGGCTCAGTATGCCGTAGAAAAAGTTACTATGCTGGGTGGAAAAGTTGTTACCCTTTCCGATTCGAGCGGATACATCCACGATCCAAGTGGAATTGATGCTGGAAAACTTGCCTATGTGATGGAACTGAAGAATGTAAAGAGAGGCAGAATAAGCGATTATGCCAAAAAATATAATTGCCAGTTCGTAGAAGGAAAAACACCATGGCATGTTAAATGTGATGTAGCATTACCCTGCGCAACGCAGAATGAACTCAACGGCGACGATGCAAAAACATTGGTCGCCAATGGTTGCATGTGCGTGTCGGAAGGCGCAAATATGCCATCTACACCGGAAGCTGCAGTTTATTTTGTTGATAAAAAAATCCTCTATGGCCCTGGTAAAGCAGCCAATGCCGGCGGTGTCGCCACATCCGGCCTTGAAATGTCGCAGAACTCCATGCGTCTGTCATGGACCCGTGAACGCGTTGACCAGGAATTGCATACAATTATGACCAACATTCATGCTACCTGCGAAAAATACGGAAAAGAAGATGGCGGATTTATCAATTATGTGAAAGGAGCCAACATAGGTGGCTTTGTGAAAGTAGCCGAAGCCATGATCTCACAGGGTCTGGTTTAGGTCCGGTTCTGTTTCTGAATTATACAATAAACTCCGGCCCGTCCGGAGTTTATCATTTTACCCAATACCGCTTTCATGTATAACGATGCAAACCTTGCATGCTGATCTTCATTCAATTCTTTCCAGCAATACACACCTTTTATCGCGCCAGAATTCCTTATAGTATGCATTAACTCCCACATCATGCCCTTCGAGGCATGGAAGACCCGTTTCCATATCCTCGGCGCCTTTTAGCGGCACCACAATATATTTTATGTTTAATGCGATGGCGCGCAGGAACAACTCCTGCTGTGTGAGGTTATGTTTCAAACTTTTCTGGTAATACTCAAATGCTTTGAAACTGGCCAGTTTATATTCATCCAGCCCATTGAAAACCAAAGTATAAGGAACCAATATCAGGGCGTTTTTTTCGGGAATCCGTGCCAGGATATTTTTATTGATTTCAATGTGATCAGCATTACGCTGGAAAATGCCTACGAACATTTTAGTCACAAAGGCGATTTGAGCCAACACAAGAACAATATACACTGATTTCCTGAAAAGAGCAGTTTTCCCTTTGATAGCTTCAACATCCAGTGCAATAATGAGGGCCATGAAAGGGAAAAAATAAATCAGAAACCGTTCGGCTATCTGCCCGCCGGCAACATTGAGCGTAAAAATCAGTATCAGCGTATAAACCGCCAGTACAAAATGTTCACGGAACAAATATTTAACATTTGCCAGAAAAGCCAAAAGGAAGAATGTCGAAATTACCCAGACGCGGTCGCTCCAAAAAAAACGCTGATGTTCATCGGCCAGTTTGCGGATGATATTTAAAATCAAATCCACGAAATTGTTTGAAAGGTAATTGGTAGCGTTATTATCAGGCCAGTTTCTCAACTGGTACATCCATGTTGCAAAATGGTTATCCTGCCACAGGTCGAAAAAATAAAGTATGCAGATCACACCAGCCGACAAAGAGAAGGCCAATAAGCCTTTCCATTGCTTAGCCAGGGCTAACACAACGAATCCGGCAACCGGGAAAATCAGGCCGTTCAGATGCGACAGAAAAGCCAGTCCTGCCATGATGCCTGCCAAAACAATATAGTTGAGCCGATAACTATTTCGGGCAGATTTATCGAGAAAGAAATAGGATGAAAAACCAAAAAACATTACCCATATTTCAGGCCGGTAGGTAAAGGCATATAAGACGATTAAAGGATTAAACAGTATTATAAATATGGCCATGACGAAATGGCCGAAACCAAACTTGAGTTTGTTCTCCCTGAAATAACGAAAATAAACCAGCAGAAATCCCATCAGGAAAATAAGGGTAGTCATTCGCAGGGGATTGACCGACCAGCCAAACAATCTGATAAGCCCTGCGCCTACGAAAATATTCAACTTGTGATAAGAAAAGAGTTGATGATCGCAGCCCAGAAAATCGATTAACGTGACTGTCTTAACAACTCCATCCTTTGCCAGCCAATAGGCTTGCTCACCGAAAAAGGCATCATCGATATAAATGAAACGGTGCCACATGCTTGCAATAAAAACAAGCAATCCCAGCGCGGTTATCCCCTGCAAAATTCTGCTCTTAAAGAGAAAAGCATAGCTGTTTGTAATGTTCAGTCCCTTCTGCGTTACTAGTGGCGGAATTGTGTTCATAAATTGCTTTAGTTTTAACGGCGGCCTTTTGAAGGCCGGATAGCTATCTAAAATGGAGATGATACCGAATTCCCGACATCTTAAAAAAATCAGGCTAAGGTAGCAAAACCATTAGCTTTCATGAAAGCCCAGTGTCAATTTGATGCATTTTTACACTTAAAAATCATTGTCACAGACTATTTTCCCTGAACTTTTCAAGCTTGATTTTGTTATGTTGTTCATTATTTTTTTAAGCTCATCGCTTCCATAACAAAACATTTTTATGCATTTTGTAAAAACAAACTGACTTGTGAAACCATTCACAATGGATCCAGACTTCCAGATAAATTAGTCATTAAAATCAAATTATTAACCTATGAAGACCAAGGCATTAAGTGCTGCAGCCTTGCTGGCAGCAACAATTTTAAGCGTGTCATTTATCCAAAATAAACCTAAACCGATGTTAAAAGAAGAAACCGTCACCTATACGGATCATGGTGTAACATTAAAAGGATTTATTGTTTACGACGAAAGTAAGAGCGGAAAGCGCCCTGCTGTGTTGGTTGTTCCCGAATGGTGGGGACTGAATGATTATATCAAAAGTCGCGCCCGGCAGCTGGCTGCACTAGGCTATGTGGCCATGGCAGTGGATATGTATGGCGACGGAAAAACGGCTGCCAATCCGCAGGAAGCCCAGGAATTTACAGGGCCCTTTTACAAGGATCCTCAATTATCAAAATCCCGCCTGGATGCTGCACTTATAAAAGTGAAAGAAATCAGGCAAACTGATCCTGCCAGGATTGCGGCCATCGGTTATTGCTTTGGTGGCTCCGCGGTGCTTAATTCTGCTAAACTTGGTGCTGATCTTATAGGAGTTGTCAGTTTCCATGGCGGATTAACCGGTGCTCCTGCAAATAAGGAACTGCTGAAGGCCAAAATATTGGTTTGTCATGGCGCTGCCGATAAGTTTGTACCCCAGAAGGATGTCGATGCTTTCAAACATGCTATGGATTCTATTGGCGCACACTATACCTTCAAAGCCTATGCAGATGCCACGCATGCCTTTACAAATCCCAATGCCACCAAAGTTGGCAAGCAATTTAACATGCCCATTGAATATAATGCCGCTGCCGATAAAGCTTCATGGAGCGATATGAAGGTGTTTCTGGCAGGTGTGTTTAAAAAATGAGATGGCCGGATTCAGAACATCTTTACACGACCCTTGCTGAGTTTTGTCTTAAAGGTCCAGAATGAATCGTCCCCTTTCATATCAATGCGTTTAACTTCAAACCTGTTTTTAACCGGCCATTTGTTGATCCGGTTGCCAATCCTTAGCCCATAAACAATGCCCTGGCGTTCAAGTAGTTTGAAAAACCCTTCCTTCTCCACTCCTTTCCTGGGATAGCCACCGTATGGATATGCCAGTACCGGTAAATAATGAATTCCATTCCGGCTTAACTCCTTTTTGCATTTTTCAATATCTGCAACGATGTCAGGGAACGGGACGTTTTTGAGTGATATGTGATCGAAGGTATGCAGCCCGAAACTTACAAAACGGCTATCCATAGAAAGAAGCTGTTCATAATTCATCAATGGTTCATGACCCGCATCCCATTGATTGATTTTACCCAGGTGCCCTACTGGCAGCATGATGGTAGCATGAAAGTCATATTTCTGCAGCAACGGATATAAGAATTCGAGATTGTTCAGGTAAGCATCATCGAATGTAAGTATAAAAGGCCGGTTTGGAAGTTTCTCATCCTTCATTCCCAGAACCCTGCCTAACGAAATACAGGTATAACCATGTGCGGAAAGATACCCGAATTGTTTATCCAGGTTTTGAGTTGAAATGGTCAGATCATCATTTACATCTTCACTCACCTTATGATACATCAAAACAGGCAGACCATTGACAGATGGGAGAAACAAGCTGTATTGAACGGTAAGGAACAGGCAAATGCAGACAACAATGATAATAACGGTTAGCATATAATTATTTTTTCAGATTTGCTTCGTATAGTTTGGTGTATTTAACAAAAACGTAAAATGTTGAGAAAACCGACCATACCAACCCTGGGTAACCGTTCAGAAAGTTACGTCTGATGAAATATTGCCTGATAAAATCCACCGGCAGCCGGAATACAGGCTTAAACATGCCCGTATTTTTTCCTTTAAGAAGCGCTTCATTCTTATAAATACTGCTGTATTCGTTAAATTTTTCGAAGTAATGCTGAATATCTGTATAACTATTATGTAATATTTCCCTGTTAAGTTTCCCGGCAGTCCCTTCAAGTTTCACACCCTCATGCAATTTCAGTGTATTGAAATTACCTTTGTTTTTATTGAAAAGACGGAGGTGCAGGCTCTTATTTTCACTCCCATACCTGAAATTCCTGTTCATGAATATAAGTGTAATCGGGATATAGAAGCCATTTTCGGCAATAACCGGGCGTGCTAAAAGGTCCGATATTTCTTTGTGCAGTGCTTCGGTAACCACCTCATCCGCATCAATGGATAAAATCCAGTCGTATGAAGCCTTTTCAACTGCAAATTTCTTTTGTGCACCATAACCTAAAAATGGCTGAACATATACCTTACAGTTGCTGAATTCCTTGCATATGTCTATGGTTTTATCGGTGCTGCAAGAGTCCACAACAATGACCTCATCGCACCACTTCACCGCTTCAAGTGCAGGGCGGATGCGATTTTCCTCGTTGTGGGTGATAATGACAATGCTTAATTGGTGCATGATGAGCCTGTATATGTATTAAAATCCGATTGTTTGATCAAATCATTTTAAATAGCATATTGAATATTTTCTCATGGCTATTTCATCGAATTCCAATACCATGTGCTGGCCAGCCTAAGCCCATCTGCGAAACTGAATGCCGGCTCATAGCCCAGCAAACTCCTTGCTTTATCGATGGACGCCAGGGAATGCCTGACATCACCTGCACGTTCGGGACCAAAAACAGGTTCGATTTTACCAATCCGTTCATCGAATTCCGAAAGGTTTGTAACCATTTGTCTGTAAAGTTCGATAAGCGTCGTATTTTCACCATACGCCACATTATACACGGTATTCAAAGCTTCAGATTTTTCAGCCAGGGCGGCAAGCTGATTTACCTGCACCACATTATCCACGTATGTGAAATCGCGAGACTGAAGTCCATCTCCATGTATAAGTGGTGCCTGACCATTCACCAGTGACTTGATAAATCGTGGAATCACTGCAGCATAAGCGCCATCAGGATCCTGCCTGCGGCCAAAAACATTAAAGTAGCGCAATCCGATGGTCTCAATGCCATACAGGCTTGAAAAAACCCGGGCATAAAGCTCATTTACATATTTAGTGACGGCATACGGCGAAAGCGGATTTCCAATCACATCTTCCAGTTTTGGAAGCGCAGGATGATCGCCGTAAGTGGAGGAACTGGCAGCATATACAAATCGTTTCACTTTAGCATCACGTGCGGCTACAAGCATATTTAAAAATCCGCTGATGTTCACATCATTTGTTGTAATGGGATCGGCTATAGAACGCGGAACGGAACCAAGCGCTGCCTGGTGCAGAATATAATCAACGCCATCGACAGCCTTTTTACAATCGTCAAGATTGCGAATATCACCTTCCATCATCGTGAATCGCTTGTTTTGAAGAAAAGGATCAATATTCCCACGTTTACCTGTCGAAAAATTATCAAGGCATATTACCTGGTTATCTTGTTGCAGTAAGGCTTCCACCAGGTTTGAGCCGATAAACCCGGCACCTCCTGTTACTAAAACCGTGGCATTGTTAATGGTTCTTTTCATTTAGGAAGATTAAAAATTTGATGAAACTTGTTGAAACTTTTATAAGTTCCGAAAGTTAAATTGTTGAACTATTGATTTATGGTCAAGCTTTTAAACAGTTCAGTCAACGAATAAGTTTATTTATTTCTTAAACTTAATTACAGACTAATTTATAAGTCACAGGTGTCAGGTCCGGATATGACTTCTATGTATTTCCATATCTTCTTATTATCCATTTTATAACATTCTGCCATAGCGCCTCCGCCTCAGGTAATATTGCACGAATCCGAACAGCAACACCATCAGTATGGGTAGTATCGTGTTGATCATCTGCCACTTGAGCTTTTCCGTTTTTACACGGGTAACATCAAGCAAGCGCAGTTTCAGTTCACGCGAGCGTGCTGAAATAAGTCCGGAATCATCACAGAGGTAATTAATCGCATTCATAATGAAATCCTTATTGCCGAATGACTGTTGCGTGTATTTGTCATATCCGAGCGGCAATGGCTGGTAACCGTCTTTCCCTGTCGTGAACTGATTTTTTATAATATCGGCGTCACTCACCACAATCATGCTGGTTTTTTCACTTTTGGACAGGAACCCTTTATGATGATCGTTCACAGCAGGTGGGATGCGGTTAAGAAACACCGATTCGAAGCGGCCCTCCAGCAACACGCCAACCTGCTGAAACGGCTGAGTAAATTGTGAAGGGTCAGGATCCTGGCGGGCCATATTCAGGCTGATCATCACAGGTGCCATGAGCGTATGTGAATATTGCGAGGAGGTGAGCAGGTATGTCTTTTTTATTCCCGGCTTTTGAATGGTATCAAGACTCGAGGCAAATTCACATTTTATGGCATTCATATTGCGCACAATAGGATGCTGGGACGTAGGTATGATGACAGGGAAGAATATCCAGGGTACGAATGTCGTTTGTGGCTGATTGCCTGTCATTCCTGTTACCATGGGAATAGGCAGACAGTTGATGTCAACCACCAGGTTGCTGTTTAGGCGTACCCCGTAATTAAAGAGCTGGTCCTCAAGGTTCGTTTCATTGGCAATGCCCACGGTCTGCTGGGAACGCTTCAGGCTGTCCATCGACGCCGAAACCGGGTCGATAAGCCAGAGTACTTTACCGCCGCGCATCACAAACTGATCAATAATAAATTTATCATTTTCACTGAAAGCAGAATCGGGACCGGCAATAACTATCGCCTTATATATATTGCGGCTTTTACCTTTGTGGCTGTCCTGATTATCGTTTTCGGCGAGACTGTTCACATGGCCGTTTATCTTGATGCGCTCCACCGTGTAATAATCGCTTAAAGCATGGCGGATATCGGCAGTTTCGAGTGCTGAGATTTCGCCATGACCATAAATGAAAGCTATCTTAGGTTTTACTGGAACACTGAGTTTCCTGATTACACTCGAAATATTGTATTCCAGTTGTTGTACCGAGTTGTTCAGCACCTCTTCCGGAGCAACCCCAACCTGGCTGTTCAGCAATTCCAGGGGCAATTCCTTGTTTTTGCAGGCAACAATAGCCCCAGGAAAGACAACCTGCCTTGAAGTGCCCTCATTGGTCTTTACCTGAAGATCGGTAGGATTAAGGCCGGATGCGACCAGTTGCTGGTATAGCTTGTTGCGCTTTTGTTTGTCGGGATTACCTGAAGGATCAATGAATTCGAATTGGATTTTATTGCTGTAGGCACTGAATTCGTTGAGCATATCGCGCGTTTCGTTGCGCAACCGTTTGAAACCGGCAGGGAAGTCACCGTCGAGGTAAACTTTAAAATATACCACATCATCGAGTCCGCGCAACATCTTTTTTGTTGCATCGGAAAGTGTATAGCGGTGTTCGGAAGTAAGGTCAAGTCTTGTATAAAAATACGAACCGAAAACGTTAAGCAGCATGATGACCATCAAACCTGTCGAAAGCAGAATGATATTGTTTCGCTTTATGCCTCTTTTTTTATCAGCCATGCTGTTTCTGAATCATTAGTATTTCGGGTGCGCGGAAGGTTTTGGTGTGCTGCCTACCATTTCCTGCTTTCGAGTTTAATTTTAGTAAGCAGCAGGAATATGGCTACCAGGCTGCCAAAATAGAGAACATCCCTTGAATCGATGACTCCCCTGCTCATCGAAGTATAATGTGCTTTCATCCCGAGCGATTCAATAAACAGGTCGATCTTCCCGAAAAGGGAGAGCGAATAAATGAATTCAAAGCCGGTGTAAAGGAAGCCGCATAGGAACACTGCGACAATAAAGGCAACGATCTGGTTTTCGGCCAGCGAAGATGCAAATATACCAATGGCCACAAATCCTGCTCCCAGGAAAAGCAGGCCGAGATAGGATCCCCACATACCACCCAAATCGATATTTCCCGGTGGAAATCCAAGTTTGTATACTGAAAAAAAATATACCAGGGTCGGCAGTAATGCAAAAAGCACCAGAATAAGTCCGGCGCAGTATTTTGCTCCGATGATCTGCATATCGGAAAGCGGTTTGGTGAGCAGCACCTCGATGGTTCCTGCCTTTTGCTCATCGGCAAATGAACGCATGGTGATAGCAGGTATCAGGAAAAGAAAAACAAAGGGCGAGAGCATGAAAAGGCTATCGATGCTGGCAAAGCCGAATTCGAGAATATTGAACTGCAGGGGGAAAACCCAGAGAAAAAGGCTATTGACCAGCAGAAATACAATAATGACAAGATAACCTGTCAGGGAACTGAAAAAACTGCTTATTTCTTTTTTGAGGAGGGCTAACATCAGGCTGGTGCACACATTTAGGGCGTAAAATTAACCAATTTTGACCATATGCCGGGATGAAGCTTAAATTTAACAGTTATTGGCAATTCTGCATTTTTTTGGCAACAATGATTGTCAATCTTCGAAACTTACCATAACATGGTCGTCAACCTCCACACCCAATAGCGAACTGGCACGGCCACGGTTTATGGCGATCTGTAGATAACCATTGGAAGCAAACAAGGCGAGCATCTCCCCTTCCGGAACATCGTCGTATGCGTCCCTGATTTTGTTAATCTGATAACCAGGGCGCTTAACAATCAGTGAGAACTTGCGTTTCATCGCAGTATCCAAAAAAAGCTGCTTTGAGATGTTCGTGAATATATTCCCGTAAGCGTCAATCTGGATAGCTTTTCCCTGGATAACGGAATCTTTGACCACCGGCTGATACAGAAATTTCTCCGTCAGCTCCTGCATGATATCTCCCAACTCTGCTATGGCATGACCTGAAGCGAGGTGACAGGCTGCCTTAACAAAACGATCGCGGGCAGGAAAAGTGAAGTAATTGGAATCCTGCTTAATGTTCAGACCCACAATAATCTCGGGAGGGTTTCGCAGGAAAAGCGAAAAAATGCCGTTATCAGCACCTATAAAATAGTGTCCGTCAGCTTTCAGCGCCACATGAGGACGTGAAATGGATTCAATGGAATCGACAGCCAGGATATGCACAGTGCCTTCGGGGAAATAATGGTAAGCATTCCCGATGATGAAAGAAGCTTGTTTCAGGTCGAAAGGAGCAACCAGATGCGAAATATCCACAATTGTAGCTTCCGGTATAAGGCGCAGTATAGCACCTTTAACAGCCCCAACGTAATGATCGCGGAGGCCCCAATCGCTTGTAAGTGTGATTATTGGCATATCAGGAAAGGTAAATGCAACTTTTCGGAGCTGTCGGGATTTCGGCTATCTTTGCATGATCAAAATTAGGAATATTCACAGTATAGCCTACACAATAACACAAAAATGATTGACCGCATTTTATCAATGCAATCCAGAGGCCGCGACAAAGTTACAATAACCAGATATCCTGCATGAGCGAAAAACTTTTTAGTCTTGAATCCTATAGCCCGGTAGATATTTACGGTATAAACGACCGTAATCTGAATTTGCTTCGGGAACTTTTTCCAAAACTCCGGATCGTTGCCCGCGATGAGATCATCAGGGTAAATGGTGATGATCCTGAAATAGAAGCTTTTGAGCAATTATTGACTTTGTTGATGATGCATTACGATAAGTTTGGCAACATCAGCGAAAATGATATCCGGCAACTCATGGAAAACGATCGTGTAAAGGATCAGGTTCCGGCAAAGGAAACAAGTGAGGATATCCTTGTTCATGGCCGCAACGGTATGATGATCAAAGCCCGCACCATCAACCAGGAGCGAATCGTTAAAAGCATTGCCACAAATGATATGGTTTTCGCCATCGGACCTGCCGGAACAGGAAAAACATATACCGCAGTGGCACTTGCCGTGAGGGCGCTTAAAAACAAAGAAGTCCGCCGGATCATACTTACCAGGCCTGCTGTGGAGGCCGGGGAAAACCTTGGATTCCTCCCGGGTGATCTGAAGGACAAACTTGATCCTTACCTGCAACCGCTTTATGATGCCCTGCACGACATGCTTCCGGCCCAAAAACTGCTTTCCTACCTGGAGGATCGTACCATTGAAATCGCACCGCTGGCTTTCATGCGCGGTCGCACGCTCGATCATGTATTTGCCATACTCGATGAGGCCCAGAATGCCACTACCATGCAACTAAAGATGTTCCTCACCAGAATGGGGAAATCTTCAAAATTCTTTATCACAGGCGACATCACACAGATAGACCTCCCCCGTAATCAGGCCTCTGGGCTCGTCCAGTCAATGGGGTTGCTGAAGGATATCCCCGGCATCGATTTTATTATGCTCGACACCCGCGATGTGGTAAGGCATAAGCTGGTAACAAGCATTATCAATGCTTATGAAAAGAATGACCTGGAGAAAGCCAAGCCCGAAACCAACGGTAAATGGCAACAGGGTGATAAGGCGATGGGGAAGTTTGGGGATTAAGTAAGCTAATTTGCCAATTTGCCAATTTGCCAATTTGCCAATCTGCCAATCTGCCAATCTGCTAATTTGCTAATTTGCTAATTTGCTAATTTGCCAATTTGCTAATTTGCCAATTTGCTAATTTCGTACATTCGCATTCTTGATCTGCAAACCAACAGCCCTTATCCCATAACCCATCATGAAAAGCGCCATAACCCGCACCAATTTTAACTTCACCGGACAGAAAGACCTTTATATCGGAAAGGTCCGCGACGTATATAACATCAACGACGAGCTGCTCATCATGGTGACCACCGACCGTATTTCGGCCTTCGATGTCGTACTTCCGCGTGCCATTCCATACAAGGGACAGGTACTCAACCAGATTGCCGCCAAATTCCTGGATGACACCCAGGACATCCTGCCCAACTGGAAAATAGCCGTTCCTGATCCTATGGTCACAGTGGGAAGGCGCTGCGAACCCTTTAAAGTGGAAATGGTCATACGTGGATACCTTTCGGGCCATGCCTGGCGAGAATACAAAGCAGGTAAACGAGCGATCTGCGGCATAACGATGCCCGAAGGGATGAAGGAAAACGACAAGTTCCCCGAGCCAATCATTACACCAACCACCAAAGCCAGCGTCGGGCATGACGAAGATATTTCACGCGCCGAAATTCTAAAAACAGGACTGGTTTCCGAGGAAGATTACAACCTGCTGGAAGGATATACCCGCCGCATATTTGAACGCGGCAGTGAAGCTGCAGCTGAAAAAGGATTGATCATGGTGGATACCAAATATGAGTTTGGTAAGGCCAACGATATGATCTACCTCATCGATGAGATTCATACACCCGACTCTTCCCGCTATTTTTACAGAGAAGGCTATGAAGCGCGGCAGCAGGCTGGGCAGCCACAGAAACAGCTCTCCAAAGAATTTGTACGCGAATGGCTGATGGAAAATAAATTCCAGGGGCTCGACGGACAAAAAGTGCCCGTAATGGACGACGCTTTTGTTGATCTGGTATCTGAACGCTACATCGAACTGTATGAAAGCATCACGGGTCAGAAATTTGAACGTGCTGATTCCAGTAACGTGATTAAACGCGTTGAGCAGAATATTCAGAAGTTTTTGGATGCGTATTACCGGTAAAAGGCACTTAATCCAACGCTTTGATCAAAGCCAGAAGCTCGTGCATCATTTCCTTTTTCCCTGATTTTGAATATGATTCCAGCATCTCACTAAGCATACGCCGGATAATCGTTATATTGTTGCAAGGCAGGAAATGTAATGGCTGCATCTCAACATTGAGCTGTTTAAGGTAATGCTCAATCTGTTTTATGGTAAAGACCGCCCCCTGCCGGAAAGGATTAATATAAAACAAGACTTCAGAAGCATCAAGAAAAGGCGTCTTTTCGTCCATGGGCCTGCGGGTGTATGCCAGGATGAAATGTTGCGGAAGATCTACACCATAAACAGGTAATTCAAGGCTCTGCGCAAGAATAATATAGAGTGCCCCCAGTGAAATCGCATCACCTTTGTGATTTTCCAGCAGCATATTGATCAGGGTCAGTCTCGGATTCCCTTCCTCATTCATCACCCCCTTAAATTTGCGAACCGAGAAAAGAATATGGTTCAGCACTTTGATTTTTTCGAGCGCCGTGAGCTCGTCATTGAGTTCAAGCCATATGTCTATCCGCAACCTCGCCAGTGCAGTGGTCACAACATCCTGCTTTAAAGTAGGATAATGAAACCGTGAAACAAGGTAAGAACCTTTGGCGAGATCGGTATATTCGAAATTGGCCCAATTATTCAGATCGTGAAAAAGGGTTTCCTGCTGGATATGATGAATCATATCTTCGATGCGCTCCTGAAGCAGGTTATCGAAGGTGTTTTCCCAGGCCTCTTCCAGGGTGGGGATGGCTTCGGGGCCATAAGCGAGTATCTGATCGCTGATGAACCCGAATGCTTTGTTGTCAGGTTCATCCAGCATACTGATGAGTGCAAGCAATTCCTGCTGCGGATTGATGGAATTCATGCCAAAGATTTATCTCACAATATACAAAAAAGAAATGCTCATCCGGCAAGCTTAGCCAAAACTGTTTGAACAAGTTTATCTATAGCCTTATGAGAATCATGACTGTAGGTCTGCGATACCCGGTTTGCAATGATGGCGCAAATGGTAAGCGTTTCATGCCCAAGCAACCGGCCTAATCCATAAAGCGCCGAGGTTTCCATTTCAAAGTTGGCAATGCGGTTCTCCTGGTGCTTGAAGGTTTCGATAAGTTTGTTCATTTGGGGAAAAGCCAGCGGTAATCGCAACACCCGGCCCTGCGGAGCGTAAAAACCAGGAGCGGTCAGCGTAATGCCCTTGATGAAGCCATTGCCCATCTCAGCCATAAATGATTCGGATGCTTTAACGGCATATATTCCGGGCAGTTTGTTGCTCCAGGAAACATGCTCAACAAAAGCTTCGGCCAGCAGGGATTCATTTACCGTCTGGTTGCCGGCATAAAAATAAAGCAGGCCATCCATGCCTATGCCATGGGTGGACATAACGAAGGAATCGACCTTGATGTCAGCCTGCAAAGCTCCGGAAGTTCCCAGGCGGATAATTTTAAGCGATTTATGATCAGGAAAAGCAATGCGCTTTTTAAGATCAATATTTACCAGGGCATCAAGTTCGTTCATCACAATATCAAGGTTATCGGTACCCATCCCTGTGGACATTACCGTAAGCCGCTTATGGCCAATGCGTCCGGTATGTGTGACAATTTCCCTGTTTTGTCTTTTCAGTTCTATCTGGTCGAAGTATTTGGAAATCTCGGGTACACGACCCGGATCACCGACTACGATTATGACAGGAGCCAGTTCTTCCGGCTGAAGGTGGAGATGGTAAACACTGCCATCAGTGTTGAGTATGAGTTCTGATTCAGCTATTGCAGACATATTATCCTGATTTTTGGGAAAGCGGCAAAATGCCTACTTTTGTATCTGAGCGCAAATGTAGCGAATTAACCCTCAATTTACCTGCAGACCTTTTGTCTTTTAATCTTATCACTAAGATTATCCACCTGTATTTTGAGTAGTCATTGATCATCCAATACATCCATACGCCTGTATAATTTTTCACCTGAACTATTGAAGGAATGAAAGCTGAAATTATTACCATCGGAGACGAACTGCTCATCGGGCAGGTTATCGATACCAACTCGGCATGGATGGCTGATGAACTGAATATGATGGGGATTAAGGTTCACCAGATCACCAGCATCTCCGACAACCGTGAACATATCATATCAACGCTTAAAGAAGCATCAAAGCGGGCGGATATTCTGCTGATTACCGGTGGACTGGGCCCGACAAATGATGACATTACGAAGGAAACGCTCAGTTCATATTTTGATTCTCCCCTCGTTTTTAATGAAGAAGCTTATCTCCAGATAGAGCAACTCTTCGCGCACCGTGGCTTTCCTGTAACATCACTCAATCGCATGCAAGCCATGCTGCCGGCCTGTTGCGTACCATTACCCAACACCAATGGAACTGCACCTGGCATGTGGTTTGAAAAAGACCATATTGTATATGTTTCAATGCCGGGTGTGCCCTTCGAAATGAAGGCCATGATGACACATGCAGTGCTTCCAAAGCTGACCTCATTCAGCCATGCGGCAATTGTGCATAAAACCATCCTAACCCAGGGCGTTGGTGAATCCTTTCTGGCTGCAACTATCGCTCCATGGGAAAATAGCCTCCCCGCGCATATCAGGCTTGCATACCTGCCTCAGCCAGGGCTGGTGCGATTGCGCCTGTCGGCCACAGGTGCTGATGCCCGGCAGTTACAATCTGAAGTGGAGCATTGGGTATCTAAATTACAGGAAATGATACCAGAGTTCATCTTTGGCTTTGACAACGACACACTGGAAGAAATTATCGGGCGGCAATTACTGGCATTAAACTATACACTCGCAACAGCCGAAAGCTGCACCGGAGGTTATATTGCACACCTGATCACAGGCATCTCCGGCAGTTCCAATTATTTCAAAGGATCTGTCGTTGCCTATGCCAATGAAATTAAGGAAAATATTTTGGGCGTAAGCCAGCAAACAATCATGAAGCATGGCGCCGTAAGCGAGGCTACTGTAATAGAAATGGCTGAAGGCGTGCGCCAGAAGCTGGGAACAACCTGTTCCATCGCTATCTCCGGCATTGCAGGACCACTTGGAGGAACCACAGAGAAGCCGGTAGGCACCACCTGGATAGCTGTTTCATCGCCGGCAGGCATGGTGACAGAGAAATTTCTGCTGGGCGAACATCGCGGGCGAAATATCCGCAAGGCCGGAATCTCTGCACTGAATATGCTCAGAAAGGAACTCGAGAAATGCAAATCAAATGCCTAGCAGTGTTCTAATCTGTTGCTCCTGCGCATACTAACCGTGCTAATCATCTTGAAGGACAGGGCTTCCTAAATTTATTTTAGCCAAAGTTTGAATCTTGCAGAAAATAATCCGATCTTTGCACTCCGATTTTAGAAATAATAACCTGAAAATCAATAAGCGATGTCACGAGTTTGCGAACTAACCGGTAAAGGAATGATGGTTGGGAACAAGGTTTCCCACTCCAATATAAAAACCAAACGCAGGTTTTACCCTAACCTACAAACCAAAAGATTTTATATCCCTGAAGAAGATAAGTGGATCACACTGAAGGTCTCTACAGAAGCAATCAAGAATGTCACCAAAAATGGCATCACTGCTTGTCTGAAAGAAGCCAGGCTAAAGGGATACTTAGCAAAATAAATATACTTCTGATACATTTGGAAAAAGCTGTTGTTCTTTCGGGCAATGGCTTTTTTTATGCGTTTTGTTGTTAACATTCGTTAATTTTATGCGTTCATTTGCGTTAACAAGTATATTTGCCACACAATGAGGCCAAAACTCCACACATTACTGCTAATTGCGCTTTGCTGCCTGGTTCTTACAGCAGCTGCCCAGCGCCACGAAAATAACCTGGTTCAATTTTCGGGTGTGGTCATAACATCGGACAGTCTGCAGCCGGTGCCGTTTGCGAATATTACCATAAAATCTTCTCGTGTCAGCACAACTGCCGACTATTTTGGATTCTTCTCGCTTGTGGCACATAAAAATGATGTCATTCAGTTTTCTGCCACAGGCTATAAAAGAGTTGAATACCGCATTCCTGATACACTTTCGGAAAACAGGTATTCGCTGATACAAGTCTTGTCTTCCGATACCATTCAGCTTATCGAAACGGTCATATACCCATGGCCTTCCAGAGAACAATTCAAACAGGCTTTTATCAAGCTCAGCATTCCTGACGACGATATTGTGATTGCACAAAAAAATATCAATTACATGGAGATGCGTGAACGTGCGATGGATTTTGAAAAATACCCTATGGATGGTGCCATGAACTTTCGCAACAGCATGGATCACCAGATAGACAGACTTTATTATTACGGTCAAACACAGCCACTTACTATTTTCAATCCTTTTGCCTGGGCTAAGTTCATCAAAGCCTGGAAAAACGGGGATTTCAAAAAGAAGAAAGAATATGTACCCACTACCACAGGTGGAGATAACCTATAGCTAATCCCGCTGAAATGCTGAAACGCCTAGGTCTGTTCTTATTTCTTCCTGCGATATTGCTGCTCTCCTTCATGGCTCAGGCCCAAAGTAGCGGCACGCTGGAGGGGAAAATTACCGACAAGCAGGGAAATCCGCTCGAATCTGTAAATATTGCTGTTGCCGGCCTGGCATCCGGAGCTGCTACCGATGCAAAAGGTAATTTTCGGCTCACAATCCCGGCTAACAAAGAGGTTTTGGTAGTCCTCACATCTGTTGGATATAACAAGGAAACCATCATCCTGCGCCTGGCTCCGGGAGAAAAACGGAGCATCACCCGTTCCCTGCACGAATCAACAACCGTGCTTGCTGGCGTGGTGGTTGAAGACCAGCAATTACGGACAACCAACCTCAGTCGCATCAATCCTAAAAATGCCGAAATCATTCCGAGTGTTTCGGGGGGGATTGAAGCCCTCATCAAAACGCTTCCAGGCGTTTCCTCAAACAACGAATTAAGCTCGCAATATACCGTGCGTGGAGGAAACTATGATGAAAACCTCGTTTACGTAAATGATATTGAAATTTACCGTCCTTTCCTCATCCGCTCAGGGCAGCAGGAAGGGCTGAGTTTCCTGAACTCCGACCTGGTCTCATCCATCCTGTTTTCGGCCGGTGGTTTCGATGCGCGTTATGGCGACAAAATGTCCAGTGTGCTGGATATTAAATATAAGCGACCCACAGCCTTTGCCGGATCCTTTTCGGCAAGTTTGCTGGGTGGATCGGCACATGTGGAAGGCACATCAGGCAATCACCGGTTCACCTATCTGATGGGGGTGCGGCAGAAATCCAACCAATACCTTCTCGGAAGCCTTGATACAAAAGGAGAATATAAGCCATCATTTACCGATGTCCAGGGATTACTGACCTATCATCTCAGTTCTAAAGCAGAATTATCTTTCCTGGGTAATTGGGCCCGTAACGCTTACAATCTAGTCCCTTCAAACCGTGAAACAAAATTTGGGACACAAAATATGCCATTGCGTCTCACCATTTATTTTGACGGCAAGGAAGTGGACCAGTTCAACAATTATATGGGCGCATGCTCATTTACCTATAAACCTCAGCCGAATACCCAGCTAAAGTGGACGCTCAGCTCTTTTCAGTCGCACGAGAGCGAAACTTATGATGTACAAGGTCAGTATTGGATCGCGAACCTGCAAAACAGCTCGGGCGACAGCATTGAAGTAATACCAACCAGCGGAATCGGAACCTTCCTGAACCATGCACGCAATTACCTCAACGCTTCAGTTATAAATGCCGAACACCGGGGGGCAATAGCAGGCACATCAAACTACCTCCAGTGGGCTGTTAAATACCAGCATGAGATCATCGATGATAAAATGAATGAATGGGTAATGATCGATTCAACAGGGTATTCAATACCTTACCCGGGAGGCATTCCCGGCCGTGCAGGGAATAATGGTACGCTCATGCTGGAAGATGCAGTGCTGAGTAAGCATTACCTTTCGAGTAACCGCTACAGCGGCTTTGTACAGAATATGTTTATACTGGACGGCGATAGTTCCCGGGTTTCACTCACAGCCGGCGTGCGCGCCAATTACTGGGATGTAAACAAGCAACTGCTGATCAGCCCGCGGGCAGCGTTCTCCTTCAAACCCAACTGGAAAAACGATTTACTCTTTCGTGTCTCGGGCGGATTATACTATCAGCCCCCCTTCTACCGCGAAATGCGGGATTTCAAGGGCAATCTCAATACCTCATTAAAAGCGCAAATGTCTGTGCAGCTGGTTGCCGGCAGCGACTGGAATTTTCAGGCATGGAACCGCCCGTTTAAATTTGTTACGGAAATCTATTACAAATACCTCGACAACCTGGTGCCTTATGAAATTGATAATGTCCGCATTCGCTATTATGCTAAAAACAATGCCCGGGGCTATGCAACAGGCATTGATATGAAAGTTAACGGGGAGTTTGTTAAAGGCGTCGAATCATGGGCCAGTCTTTCTGTTATGCAAACCCGCGAGGACATCAAGGACGATTTTTATTATCAGTATTTCAACAAGGAGGGGGCCCAAATTATCCCCGGCATAACCATTGATCAGTCGCGCACGGACAGTGTAATCCAGCATCCCGGTTATATTCCCCGCCCGACAGATCAAAGCGTCAATTTCGGGCTTTTCTTCCAGGATTATTTACCCCGAAACCCAACGTATAAGATGCACCTGTCGCTCATGTTCGGAAGCGGTTTGCCATTCGGTGCCCCAGGAACTCCGCGGTTTAAACAAATATTCCGCATGCCGCCGTACCGGCGTGTGGATATTGGCTTCTCCAAGCAAATTAAGGGTGAGGACAGCCAGTTGCGCCCTGGCAATTTCATTCAAAATTTCAAAACCATCTGGATCAGCGCCGAAATATTTAACCTGTTGCAGGTCAGCAACACCGTGTCCTATATATGGATCAAGGATAGCCAGAACCGTCAGTATGCCGTTCCAAATTATCTTACTGCACGGCAACTGAATATCAAACTGCAGGTAACATTCTGATCTTCCGTTTTCCTTTTCACCTGTATCTAAGTGATATATATATATCTGATAAAAAGGAAATTATATCTTCAAAACAAGTTCCAAGTCCCAAATTCCAAGTCCCAAGATCCAAGATCCAAGATCCAAGATCCAAGTTTCAATAAATTTTGTTGCCTGGGCAAAATACTTCAATGTACTTCAATGTACTTCAATGTACTTCAATTTACTTCAATGTAATTCAATTTACTTCAATTTACTTCAATTTACTTCAATGTACTTCAATTTACTTCTATATTTTTCTATGTATTTCCAAGTATTTCTATGTAACTCTATGTATTTCAATTTCCCCCTCTCCCCTGCTCTAATTCATGTTTGTGCAATTATTTAATGGTGGTCCTCTATTTATCATGATGCCGGATGAACATTTCCCGATGAACAATGTTATTTAGAAACAATCTAAATACAATATTCATCTTAAATAAAAATCCGGAGGAAAAGCAATGAAATTTGAATTCCCAAAACTGCCTTATGCTTACGATGCATTGGAACCCCATATCGACAAGATGACGATGGAAATCCATTATTCAAAACATCATCGCACCTATTACGATAAATTCATAGCGGCCATACAGGGAACAGCCCTTGAAAATCAAACATTTGAAGAAATATTTGCTCACATTAGCCAGCATCCTTTAGCCGTTCGCAATCATGGCGGAGGCTTGTTCAATCACAGCCTGTTTTGGGAAATCCTTTCGCCTTCCGGCGGTGGTTTACCTGGGGGCAAACTGGCTCAGGCCATCGACAAGGATTTTGGGTCGTTTGAAGCATTTAAGGTAAAATTTAACGATGCCGCTGCAAACCGTTTTGGCAGTGGCTGGGCCTGGTTGAGTGTAGCAGCAGATGGAAGCCTTTGCGTCTGCACTTCAGCCAATCAGGATAATCCGCTTATGGATGTTCACGATTGTCAGGGAAAACCCATTATGGGCCTTGACGTATGGGAGCATGCCTATTACCTGAAGTACCAGAATCGCCGCCCCGAATACATCGCTGCTTTCTGGAATCTCATTAACTGGGATAAAGTAGCTGACAATTATTCAAAAGTATAGGGTTTGGAATTGGTTAACCCTGGTTTGTGTTTGTGTTTATCTTTCTATCTGTTTTGTTTTGAGAACGGTTTTCTTTATAGGAGCCGTTCTTTTTTTTGGATAAAATTCGATAAGTGGATTCATTGTTTGCTTATCTTTAAGACAACTAATAAATAACCAACTAAATTTAAGCGTACTATGAAGAAAACAACTTTGTTTACCCTGATAGGAATATTAATTATCCTTTCAGGAAGTATCCTTGCTGTGAACCTCCGAAAGCCTTCTCCTGTCAATTCGCAATCGTTTTACACAAACGGTGCTGACGGTCAGCAAACCGGATTTGCTTTTCCGGCACTTCCTTACAGCTATGATGCACTGGAACCTTATATCGATAAGCAAACTGTGGAGATTCACTACAGCAAGCATCATCGTGCCTATTTTGACAAATTTGTGGCTGCAGTTAAAGGAACCGAAATGGAGAAAATGTCACTTGAGGACATCTTCAGTACCATCAGCAAGGCCCCTGATGCAGTTCGCAACAATGCAGGAGGGTTTTACAATCACACGCTATACTGGGAGAATATGGCACCTAAAGCAGGCGGGTTGCCGGGCGGAAAACTTGCAGCAGCCATTGACAAATCCTTTGGGTCGTTTGATAAATTTAAAGAACAGTTTGGAACAGCCGGAAAAACAAAATTCGGCAGCGGATGGGCATGGCTGATCATGGATAACACAGGTAAACTGCAGGTTACCACCACTTCCAACCAGGACAATCCGTTGATGGATATCGTTGATCACCGCGGCACACCATTATTGACCCTCGATGTATGGGAACATGCCTATTATCTTAAATACCAGAACAAACGGGCCGATTATGTGGATGCTTTCTGGAACCTCATCAACTGGCCCGAAGTACAGAAAAGGTACGACAAAGCTTTGATGAAAAAATAACACGACCATTCTTTAACAAAAAAGCCGGGCAAAACCCGGCTTTTTTTATTTGCGAAAATTAAATGCTTTATTCGAATGATTTGATTGATTTGATAATGATTCCGATAGCTTCGCGCAACTGCTCTTCAGTAATAACCAAAGGCGGAGCAAAACGGATGATATGCTGATGCGTTGGCTTGGCAAGCAAACCATTGTCACGCATTTTCATGCAGACATCCCAGGCTTCTTTCCCGTTTTTCGGACGAATCACGATGGCATTCAACAAACCTTTTCCGCGCACGAGTTCAATCATGTCTGATTTTACGGCGGCGATTTCGCTTCTGAAGATTTTACCAAGATATTCGGCTCTTTCGGCAAGTTTTTCATCTTTTACCACTTTCAGGGCAGCAATAGCCACTTCAGCGGCCAGAGGATTTCCTCCAAAAGTAGAACCATGTTCACCTGGCTTTATGGTAAGCATGATTTCATCGTCGGCAAGAACGGCCGAAATTGGCAATACGCCACCAGAGAGGGCTTTACCAAGGATCAGAATATCCGGACGAACATACTCATGGTCACAGGCCAGCATTTTCCCCGTACGGGCGATACCTGTCTGAACTTCGTCGGCAATAAAGAGCACATTATTCGCCTTACACATGGCACTTGCTTTGGCCAGGTAACCATCATCGGGTACAAAAACACCCGCTTCTCCCTGGATAGGTTCAACAAGGAAACCGGCAACATTCGGATCCGCCAGTGCGTTTTCAAGCGCAGCAAGGTCATTGTATGGAATAGTTATAAACCCTGGCGTAAAAGGACCAAAATCATTGGTAGCATCCGGATCAGTCGACATCGAAATGATGGTGATGGTGCGCCCGTGAAAATTACCTTCACAAACGATGATCTTTGCTTCATTTTCGGGAACACCCTTTTTAAGGTAGGCCCATTTGCGGCATAGTTTAAGCGCTGTTTCGTCGGCTTCAGCACCCGAATTCATCGGTAAAACTTTATCGTAGCCAAAGAATTCCGTAATATATTTTTCGTAAGTGCCCAGTTTGTCGTTATAGAAGGCACGTGATGTGAGGGTGAGTGTGCGGGCCTGTTTCACCAGTGCATCAACTATTTTTGAATGGCAATGACCCTGGTTAACAGCCGAATAGGCAGATAAAAAATCAAAATATTGTTTTCCGTCTATATCCCACACCAGGGCACCTTCGCCTTTGGTGAGTACAACAGGAAGTGGATGATAGTTGTGAGCGCCATACTTTCCCTCAAGTTCAATGGCCATTTCTGCGGTTAACATTTCTGCGGTTTCAGTGATCATATGCGAACGATTTAATGGTTTTATATGTGGCAAAGGTATCTATTTTGTCCCTGATTCTTCACGGAGCAAAAAAAATTACTTTTGCTCATCCGGTATTTCAACAGCAGCTCCCCCTGGCAGTGTTAACGCGCCGTAGTGCAATGAAGGGGAAGGAATAAAAGGTCCTAAGCCAAGCTGATTCCACCTGGCATCAACGGCCTTTATTGTTTTGTCATCCATGGCAAGGATATTGGGCCATGCCCTTTTAAAACCATCGAGATGGTTAGTTTTGCGCGTTCCATCAATGGCGAGTAATTGATCCTGGGCATCCGCATATGATTTTATCATGAAACAATCCCTTTGGGGGTCGCAGTTGTTAGCCACCAGCCAGGCCACATCAGCCATGGCTTCGGTTCCAACCTGCTTATCAACATAAACAACGAAGCGAAGTCCTCTAAGGGCACCGGCGGTTATTAACCTGGTATGAAAATAACCCACCTGCCCGGTCATTGATTTATCGAGCGCAATAATCAATAATCCCTGATGGGCAAATGAAGTATTGCAGCTGGCGACGCCATCGAAGGACCTGATCATGTTATAAGAAATAGCCGGAGATATAACATTTCTGGTCCTGGCAGGACTTTCTGCCGTAAACTTATCCGTAGCATCAATGCCAAGTTTTCCGCCAAAGGCGAACTGAGCGCTTGAATGGTCGAGCACATCTGACGGGCCTTTACTGATGAGTATATCAGTAGGAATATTTACAGTCTCACTGATCACTTGCAGCACCTTCGCATAGTCTTTCAGATCGATATCCCGGTCGATCACAATCAGAATTTTATTGAACATCATCTGCCCGGCGCCCCATAAGGCATTCATCACTTTAATGGCTTGCCCGGCATAGGTTTTGTGAATCCGCGCAATGACAATATTATGAAAAACGCCTTCAGCGGGCATGTGCATATCCAGGAGTTCAGGGATCATGCTCAGGCGTATCGGGGAGAGAAATATCCGTTCCGTTGCCCTGCCCATCCAGGCATCCTCCTGCGGTGGAATACCAACGATTGTGGTTGGATAAACCGCATTGGTCCGGTGGGTAATACATGTTACATGAAACTTTGGATAATAATCTGCCAGGGAATAAAAACCTGTGTGATCACCGAAAGGTCCTTCCAGAATAAGTTCTTCTGCAGGATCGACATATCCTTCAATAATAAAATCGGCTTCAGCCGGCACTTCCAGGTCACAGGTAAGACACTTCACCAGTTCCACCTTCTGCTTACGCAGAAATCCTGCCAGCATATATTCATCTATATTATCGGGTAAGGGTGCCGAAGCGGCATACGTACAGGCAGGATCACCTCCCAGGGCGATTGCGACCGGCATTTTCAGTCCTAACCGTTTATATTCCTGGTAATGCCGTGCCGAGTTCTTGTGCAGGTGCCAATGCATACCTGTCATTTCATCTCCGAATACCTGCATGCGGTACATCCCCAGATTGCGGGCGCCTGTCATCGGATCCTTGGTATGCACTGCCGGCAGGGTGATGAAAGGACCACCATCGTAAGGCCAGCAGGTCAGCACAGGTAATTTAGAAAGATCCGGAGAGGTCATCACTACCTGCTGGCAGGCGCCTTTACCCTTCTTAACTTTTGGCATCCAGGATGCAACCTTTCCTAATGTAGGCAACATCCGCAGTTTACCCATGATCCCACCCGAAGTATTCATCAGATCAGCCATGAGCAAACGGATATCGTCACCGGCCTGATCCAGCGAATTAACACCCAGCGCCAGGCACATGCGTTTCTCAGAACCCATCGCATTGATCAGCACGGGAAAAGCCGTGCCATTGTTTATGAAAAGTAGCGCTTTGCCGTCATGCTTGCTGATGCGGTCGGTTATCTCGGTGATTTCGAGCCTGGGTGAAACAAACGCTGTGATGGTTGCTAACTCACCTGCATCCTGCAATGCCTGGATAAAATGCTGAAGATTTTTGTAAGCCATAACTGTTAATAATATTACTCCGATGACTATTAAGGAAGATGCAACGATGCAAAAATAACCTTTCGGTATAAGCATCGCGGTTATATGACGCTATTCTGTCCGACGGTGACAAAATAAATTTTCAGGTCACCTTAAAAGGGAGCGTAAAACAAACTTTATCAGTCTATTCTGCGCTCCCCTCAAGGATATGAATATCACCTGTGAATAGCCGGTAAAGGCAAAAATGATTAACTTTATTTATATTCCTTCTCGGTAAATGATTCTGGTTTCTTATCGGTGTTATATTTGGAAGGGCATTTCAACAGGAGGCTGCTGGCCTTAAAGGTTTCCCCCTCCATTTTACCCATAACCACAACCTGTTCTGATTTCTCAAAATCCTGGGGCTTACTTCCGGCATAAATCACCTGCTTTTCGATGCCTTTGTCATCACGCATAAAAAACGAGAATTGGTTTGCATTCACTTTCGTATCGTAAACGATAGGTTTTTCCTTGATCAGCTTTCCAATGATATGGTATTCCTTTCCGGGATAACGGCCAGCTTCCTTGAAGTTGGTATACGTACTTGTATCGGTGAAGGTACTGATAACCACACCTATGGCAATTACGATAATGACGATGAGGATGATATGATAGGTTTTCATATATGTTACTCTTGTTTGTCCTTAAATTGTTTTTCGAGTTTGCTGATCTTTCTGTCCAATGAAACCAGATAGATGATGAGACCGGCAAAAATGGTCACAAGGGATGCTATAACTATAAATAATTTACTTTCAATCATGAGCGTATTGTTTATTTATCTGATTAAGATTAAAGTTTTAACTTTTTACTTTTGCTTTTTGCCTTTTGCCTTTTGCCTTTTACCTTTTACCCGTTCATATCTGCTTGTTGCTTAAGCTTAACATACCGGACGCGGATATTCAGGATCCAGATACCAATAAGAATCCACCCGACAATGGCAGGATAAAAAACCATACGCATGGTATTATCAAGTGTTGCCACTGTTGAAGGGCTTCCACCTGCTCCGGGATGTAAAGATCCGTGCGCCATTTTAGGCAGAATTCCGACAAAGATTATTAACAGCACAAAAGCGAAAATATTGTATACAGCTGCCACTTTTGCACGTTTATGATCTTCATCCATGGAATGCCTTAAAACGGTATAAGCGAAATAAGCCAGTATACTCACAGCAGCGCCATTCAACTGAGGGTCATTCACCCAGGGTGTACCCCATGTAAAATTTGCCCATTGCATTCCGGTGATAATGCCCAGTATTCCAAAAAGCAGGCCAACATTTACGGCTTGCGAAGCAACCACATCATGGCGGATGTCGAACTTCGAAAGATATTTTATACTGTAAACAAGCGAAACCCCGAATATGGTCATCATGCTAAACCACATGCAGACATGAAAAAACAGGTTACGGATGGATTGACCAATAACCTTGAGTTCGGGAACCGGCACCAGGAAACCCGCAATGATGGTGTATAGCACTAATGCCACTCCCAGTATCTTCCACCAGTCTTTCTTTAATGTCATTGTTTGGTATGTTTGAATTTAATAAAATATACAATTTTTAATAGACGGAACCACTGCCCCGGTGTTCAATCGCGTGGGGCTAATCTTTCCACAGGTAAGGAAATAACAAATAGGCAAGTGTAATAACGATCAGGTTGATCAGCAGCAAAACGATGATAAACCGGTAATTCCCATCCCAGGTAGTTGTTTCCAACGCCTGTTTCGATACTTTCATGAGTGTCATGAGCAATGGCATCACGATGGGAAAACTCAGGATGGCCATGAGCGCAAAATTATTGTTCGTACGGGAGGATATGGCCGAAATCATCGTAAGCACTGATGCGAATCCAAAACTCCCCAGCAACAAAGAAACGATAAACAAGGGCATATTCTGAATGAAATTACCCATCAGTGCTGCGAATACAACCAGGCTTAACATCGAGAGCACACCCATTAAAAGGATGTTGTAGATAATCTTCGAGAGAATAACGGCTTGCGGACTGGACAGCGTGTAATAATATAATTGCCTTCCTGCACTTTCCTGGACAAAACTCTTGCTGACAGCATTAACGGAAGCGAAAAGCATGATAATCCAGAACAGTGAATTCCAGGTTTCGGCATCTATAATACGCGTAAATGAAAGGTAACAAACGAAAATTGTGGAAACAACATACAGCAGTATCCCATTCAAAGCGTATTTCTGCTTCAGTTCCAGCCTGACATCTTTAACGATAAGATATTTAATTTCTGCGATCAGCATTCAAATATATTTCGCACAAAGATATAAAATACTACATATATATAGGGTCTAAACCGGTGGCAATCTCTTATTATCCGTCAAACATTGCGTCTTATAAAGACTTTTCTTTTTGTACACTGTGACAGCAGACAAAATTTTAAAAAATTATAACAGTGTAGGGTATATTATGTTATTGTTAAATGTTGCCATATGAAAACATAATAGGCTGATTATTCGTTAATTTTGCACTCAAGATTCACGCGTTATGAAGACGTTATACTTAGTAAGGCATGCCAAATCTTCATTGAGCATGCCCAACATGGATGACATGGATCGCCCCCTGCTCGAAAAAGGCCTTAAGCGCACAAGGCTCATGATCGATTTTCTCAAGAAGCGTCATACAAAAGTAGACCTCATTTTATCCAGCCCAGCCTTGAGGGCTTACGAGACAGCCAAACTTCTTGCCTGGGCGCTGGAACTGCCGGATGAGGCCATTCGCCAGGAAAACGGTATCTATGCAGCTGATGCCAACCGCCTTAGCGACCAGTTTTTCGACCTTCCTGCCACTGTAAAATCGCTGATGATGGTTGGGCATAATCCCGGAATGACTGATTTCGCCAATCAGTTTTTAAATCCAAAAATCGAAATGCTTCCTACCTCGGGCATGGTTGGCCTGGAATTCGACACCGACAAATGGGAGGATATTTTGAATTGTAAGGTCAAAAAACTATTCGTGGTATTTCCAAAAATGTTTGCTTAACCTTGCCACTGATTTATTTTCGAAATATTCTTTGCCGAAATCCAATTCCTGCTTGCCAGTTCAGAAATCTCCTTAACTTTGACAAGTAGCAAGGCCTGCTTGTCTTGTTGCTATAAAGGAAGACAGAAATACCTGAATGGCCTATGCCAAAAACGCCTATCCATACACTGAACCGCGAGACAAGCTGGCTCCACTTCAATGCAAGGGTGTTGCAGGAAGCAGCTGATGAGAATGTTCCGCTGATCGAACGCATAAAATTTCTGGGCATCTATTCCAACAACCTTGATGAGTTCTATAGGGTCAGGGTAGCTACGGTTAACCGCATGCTTGGTGTGAATAAGAAAATGGTGGCCGATATCGAGCAGAATCCCAAGAAAACACTTAAAGAGATCAGCAGGATTACGGTTGCCCAGCAGCAAGAATTCTCCCGGATTTTCAAAGTTTTAATAAAGCAGCTGGGGAAAGAAAATATTTTCATCATCAATGAACAGGAACTCTCACCAGACCAGGGTCTTTTCCTGCGCCAGTATTTTCGGGAGCATGTCAGGTCGAATTTGTTCCCTATGATGCTGAACACTTTAAAGGCTTCTTCACTTAAGGACAAATCCATTTATCTCACAGTCCATCTACAGGTTAAGTACAAGCCGGCCCTTGCCCGATTTGCGATCATTAAGGTGCCAGTCTTCCCGATGGGACGTTTTGTAATTTTGCCACCTCAGGGCGACAAGAAATTCATCATCCTGCTCGAAGATGTCATCCGTTTCAACCTCGCGGATATTTTTTCAATTTTCGGATTCGATACCTTCCAATCATACACCATTAAATTTACACGGGATGCCGAATTAGATATAGATAACGACATCTCGAAGAGTTTTGTGGAGATCATGACCGAAAGTCTGAAACAACGCAACATTGCACCTCCCGTACGACTGATATACGACAGCGACATGCCACTTTCATTGCTCGATGCCCTGGCCGAAAAACTCCTGGTAACCGAACGTGATACATTGGTGAGTAGTAAAATGTACCAGAACTTTAAGGATTTTATGAATTTTCCGAATGTGGGTAGTCCTGCACTTGCGTACACGAAATTGGCTCCGCTTGAGCATGCCCGGTTGCGTGCGAATAAGAGTATCCTTGCCCAGATCCGTGAGGGTGATTTCATGTTACAATATCCTTACCAGTCTTTCAATTACCTTATCGATCTGCTGCGTGAAGCATCTATTGATCCGCAGGTGCGGGCCATCAAAATGACCTTGTACCGTGTAGCCCGCGAATCCAGCGTGGTGAATGCCCTGATCAATGCCGCCCGCAATGGTAAAGAAGTTACCGTATTTCTCGAATTGCAGGCACGTTTTGATGAAGAGGCCAATATTTACTGGTCGGAAAAAATGCAGCAAGAGGGTGTACGCATCATTCAAACCATCACAGGCTTTAAGGTACATTGTAAATTATTACTCATTCGCAGAAGGGAAGCTGAAAAGAATGTATACTATGCCAATATAGGCACCGGTAATTACAACGAATCCACAGCCACTGTATATGCTGACTGTAGTTTGTTTACAGCTGACAAACAGATTGTTACAGACATAAACAATGTGTTTCACATGTTCGATGCCAAGTATCACCAGCCTCGGTTCAAGCAACTGGTGGTAGCGCCCTTTCATATGCGCAGTTTTTTTATTAAGATGCTTGCGGAGGAAATAAAAAATGCAAAAGCAGGCAAGGAGGCCTGGGCAATCCTCAAACTCAATAACCTGGTAGATAGTAAAATAATCAAAAAACTTTGTGAGGCATCCCAGGCAGGCGTTAAGATACAGCTTATAATCCGGGGTATCTGCGTGCTGATACCCGGTATTAAAGGGCAGAGTGACAACATTACAGCCATCAGTATTGTGGATAAATACCTCGAACATTCCCGGATACTGGTTTTCAGCAACGGCGGAAATGCAAAATACTTCATTTCGTCAGCCGACTGGATGATCCGGAATTTTGACCACCGCATTGAAGTAGCATGCCCTGTCAACAGTAAGGAAATACAGCGCGAACTCTTTACCATGCTTCAGATTCAGTTGCAGGACAATACCAAATCCAGAATTATCAGCAATACGCAACCAAACCAATACCGTCACGATCAAGGAACATTACGCATCAGATCACAGGAAGAAACTTATCTTTATTTTAAAAACAAATTATCCTAAACCCCCAAAACTATGCTATTTGCCTCCATTGACATAGGCTCCAATGCCGTAAGGCTATTGTTTGCCAACGTGTTCGAGAACAGAAAAAGAGCCACAGCCGACAAGGCTTCACTCATCCGTATCCCTATCCGGCTGGGAATGGATGTATTCGAACTGGGAAAAATATCGGATGAAAAAGCCGACAACCTGATCAGGACCTTGCAGGCGTTCAAATTGTTAATTGACGTTTATAAGCCACTGGCCTATAAAGCATGTGCAACAGCAGCTATGCGTGAAGCCTCCAATAGCGCGGAAGTACTTGACCGCATCAGAAAAGAAACAGGAATGGAGGTCCGTGTAATCGACGGGCAGGAGGAAGCCAATGTTATCAGTGCACTCAACGGCATTGCAATCAATAAGCATATGGGTACAACCATGCATGTTGATGTTGGAGGTGGAAGTACCGAGATTTCTGTGATGGTTGGTGATCGTTTCATCAATGCAGCTTCATTCCAGATAGGTACGCTTCGGTTGTTATGCAACAAAGTTGCAGAAACGGAATGGACAGCTATGCAAAAATGGCTCAAGACCTATCAGCTGGAACCCGGTCAGATCAACGTCATTGGTTCGGGCGGCAACATCAATAAGCTCACAAAACTTTATGGCTCAACAACCAACAATATCATTACCCAAACGCAACTGGAATATGCATTCAAACACCTTGGGGACATGAGCATAAAGGAACGTATTGAAACCATGGGGCTCCGACCCGATCGCGCCGACGTTATCGTTCCTGCAGCTGAAATATTCATCAACATTTTGAAGTGGTCACATCAGGATTTCGTTGTTGCACCAAAAATAGGTCTGGCCGACGGACTTGTATTGCAGCAATTCAAGGAATATACTGCTGCGATGTAAAAGCATTTCAAACGATAGCTTTCCTTCTTTGATGCTATTTCTGATTTTCCGGTTTTCGCATCGGATGTATAGCTACTTTTGCATGCGTTTAATAATTTTTCATGATTACATTTGAAGAAGCCATTGCCCTGGTAACCGGGGCAGCATATCCTCTTTCCGTTGAACCATGCAGCCTTTCCGAATGTCTCGGAAGGGTGCTTGCTGCTGACGTATTTGCAGATATGGACATGCCACCTTTCGACAAATCAGCCGTAGATGGCTTTGCATGCCGGAAACAGGACATGTCCGCCCCGCTGCGTATCGTAGAAACCATAGCCGCAGGGAAAGCTCCTGCCGTTAAGATCGGCCCTGGTGAGTGCGCGCGAATCATGACAGGCGCCATGATCCCACAGGGAGCTGACACTGTATTAATGGTTGAAAACACAGTAACTGAAGGCGAAATGGTCCGGTTTTCAGGAGGCCCGTCAGCCACAAATATTTGCTTTAAAGCAGAAGATATTCATAAAAATGATAGAGTGCTCTCAGCCGGCACGTTTATCAAACCTCAGCATATAGCTGTGCTGGCTTCGGTGGGGTGCCATTCACCGGTTGTTTACCGGAAACCTGTAATTGGGGTCATCTCCACAGGCAACGAGCTTGTGGAACCCGATGAGCAGGCTAATGAAGGACAGATTCGCAACAGCAACGGATGGCAATTGATGGCGCAGGTTCAAAACGCCGGCTGCCTTGGGCACTATTTTGGCATCGCCGATGACACGCCCGAAGGTACCCTTGCCAAAATTACAGCAGCAAAAGATTCATGCGACATTATATTGCTCACGGGCGGCGTATCGATGGGCGATTTCGATTATGTTCCAGGGGTTATAACAGCTGCAGGCTTTACAACGCTGTTTCATAATATTGCCGTACAGCCCGGTAAACCCACCGTTTTCGCGGTTAAAGGACATATTTATCTGTTTGGGTTGCCTGGTAACCCGGTATCAGCCTTTGTGCAATTCGAAATTCTCATCAGATTGCTGATTGCTAAAATCACAGGATGTACCGAAACGCAGCCTATTCTTAGCCTGCCGCTTGGAGCGGATTACCGGCGCCGAAAAGCAGACCGTAAATCCTTTTTACCTGTGAAAATTAAATCAAATGAAGTATTTCCGGTTGAATATCATGGTTCAGCGCACATCCATGCTTATGTGGAAGCTGATGGGATCATGGCTATTGATATCGGAGAAACAGAAATTCTAAAAGGAACCCTTGTAGATGTTCGACAATTATAACAGGCGGATAAGCTATCTGCGCGTTTCCGTTACTGACCGTTGCAACCTGCGTTGTACCTATTGCATGCCCTGCGAAGGTGTGAAGTTGCTTGACCATAGCGACATCCTCACCTTCGAGGAGATAACTTCAACTGTAAAAGCAGGCGTTGCATTGGGGATTGAAAAAGTAAGGCTGACCGGCGGAGAACCATTGGTTCGAAAAGGAATCGTCGATCTTGTTGCCATGTTATCAGAAATTGAAGGCGTCAATGAACTTAGCCTGACCACTAACGGGCAATTACTCGAAAAATTTGCCAAACCACTTGCTGAGGCCGGCTTGCGGCGTGTGAACGTGAGCCTGGATACGATGGACCCTGATGTTTACCGTCAAATGTCGCGGGGAGGCGAGATTGTGCCTGTATTAAAAGGAATTGAAGCTGCCCGTGAGGCAGGTCTCCTCCCCATAAAGATCAACTGTGTCATCAATGGATCGGCCCAGGACAAAGACGCAGCTGATGTTGCCGCTTTTTGCGCCGGGAACGGTTTACAGATTCGGTATATCCACCAGATGAACCTTGAAAAAGGTGATTTCTCGGTGGTGGAAGGCGGCGAAGGCGGCGACTGTTCCAGATGCAATCGCCTCCGGCTTACAGCCAATGGCATGATAAAACCCTGCCTTTTCAACGACCTGGAATACAACGTACGCGAACTGGGTCCGCAGGAAGCTTTCCGGTTGGCACTGGAAAACAAACCGGCATGCGGTACGAAGAATATGGTAGGGAGGTTTTATAATATTGGAGGTTGAAGAGTCCGGGAATACATAGAAATACATTGAAATAGATTGAAGTAAATTGAAGTAAATTGAAGTATATAGATAGTCCTAAAGTGACTTCACCATGACAAACGAACAATTAAGCCATACGGATAATCAAGGTAAAGCCAGCATGGTTGATGTCAGCAATAAGCCCGACCAGTTGCGCATTGCAAAGGCAGAAGGCTATATCAAGCTTTTGCCGTCGACTGTTCAGCTGATCCGGGATAATCTGGTGAAAAAAGGCGATGTGCTTTCCATTGCCCAGATAGCCGGCATACAGGCTGCCAAGCATACGCCAACGCTTATTCCGCTTTGTCATCCGCTTATGCTTTCGCATATTGATGCAAAAGCTACCCTGCAGCCTTCGGGCGTGCATGTTGAGAGCATTGTTCGATGCATCGGCCATACCGGTGTGGAGATGGAAGCCCTCACTGCTGTATCGGTGGCGCTGCTTACCATTTACGATATGTGCAAAGCCGTTGACAAGCAAATGGTCATCACCGGAATCACTTTGCTCGAAAAGACTAAGGCAGATTTGTAAATAGACGGAACACGGAACACGGCACTGTTTCTTTTGAATTGCAATATTGTTGCTCTTATATATTATTTATTTTAAAATACAAACGGACACTTCTATCATTGAATTTAAATGAATCAAAAACAATCCCGATGAACCTCTGGCACAAACTAAAACCCGGAGTACCTAAGCAGGTTCTGATCCTGGTAGCAGCCTCCATCTGGGGTTTTGCCGCTTACAGGATACTCAGAATGGCTTTCATCAAGATTGACCATCATGCATTGCATATGTGGCTGAATTATATGATTGGCGTTGCCGGATTTATTCCGTTTTACTGGTTTGTGTTTCGCAAGGTTGGCAAACGCTATGTGCTGCGAATCATTAACATGGAACAGGAAAGACCCTGCATTTTCGCATTTTTCGATATCCGCGGGTATGTGCTCATGACCTTAATGATAACAATGGGAATAACAATGAGCCGCTTACATCTGATACCCGACCTTTACCTGGGGACTTTTTTTATATCCCTTGGACTATCTTTGCTTTCGGCAGCCTGCTATTACCTTTATGCCGGATACAAGTTCTATGTCATTAAGAAACCAGTAGCATAAATTAAATGCTGTTAAACCTGACGGTTTAAAGCCCAAACCACTTCAAACGACTTCAGGCGACTTCAAACGACTTCAAACAATTTAATAACAATATAGATGGCAGATAAGGAAATAACGGTAGTTTCCGTCAATAGTTCCGAAAAAAAGGGCACGATTAAATTGCCGGTTCCGGCCATTCAGTTAAGCGACATCGGCATTGCAGGTGATGCACACGCGGGGCACTGGCACCGGCAGGTCAGCATGCTGGCCGAAGAAAGCATCAGTAAATTCTCCGGAACAGCCGGCCGCAAAATTAACTATGGCGAATTTGCTGAGAACATTACCACGCGCGGCATCGCCGTTCATCTCACCAATCCGCTTGATCGCTTTACGATTGGTGACGCAGAACTTGAAGTAACACAGATCGGTAAAAAATGTCATGGCGCATCCTGTAACATTTTCAAAGAAGTTGGTAACTGTGTCATGCCAAAAGAAGGCATCTTCTGCCGCGTGATCAAACCCGGAAGCATTAAAGCCGGCGACCGCATCACATATATTCCCAGAACATTCAGTATACACATCATCACGCTCAGCGACCGCGCCAGTGCGGGTGAATATGAGGATCGCAGCGGTCCGGTGATCGGCCAGCGCGTTCAATCCTATTTTGATTCCTTTAAATGGAAATGCAATATCAAACTCCAGCTGATTCCTGATGACGCTGAATTGCTGCGCAAGCTATTGCTGGAGGACAGACTTAACAATACCGATATCGTTTTCACGACGGGAGGAACCGGCATTGGCCCTCGCGATTGTACACCTGATGTGGTTAAGCCGCTTCTGGATAAAGAGATTCCAGGCATTATGGAACTTATCCGCTATAAATATGGACAGGAAAAGCCCAATGCCTTGCTCACCCGCGCCGTTGCCGGCGTTATGGGGCATTCCCTGGTATATACCTTACCCGGTAGTGTGAAAGCAGTAGAAGAATATACGACTGAAATTTTCAGCACACTGAAGCATAGTATTTTTATGCTGAATGGTTTAGATTTGCATG
>JBBRRV010000005.1:0-51099 GCA_038246075.1 Bacteroidales bacterium | reverse complement strand
CGCCAGAAAATTATGGTAATTGACCAGGGAAAATATACAAAGGCCATCGAATTGGAAAAGGGCGCTTACATTCTTTCGGAATCAAAAACAAAGCCGGATATCATTTTAATTGGCACAGGATCAGAAGTGCAGTTACTGCTTAAAGCTCAGCAAAAATTAACTGAACAAAATATAGCTGCACGTGTTGTAAGTATGCCTTCGTGGGAATTATTTGAGCAGCAGGATAAAGCTTATAAAGAAAAGATATTTCCGGCGTCATTACGGAAGCGGTTGGCAGTAGAAGCCGGATCACCATTGGGTTGGCTTAAATATGTTACCGACGAAGGTGATGTCATCGCCATCAATAGATTTGGAGAATCTGCTCCTGGGGAAGAAGTGATGGAAGAATATGGCTTTACAGTGGAAAATGTAGTAAAAAGGGCAAAGGCTTTGATTTTATCATGATGCAACGAAACACTCAAAAAAAGGTCAATTTAAAACATATAAAAAAATGAAAAAGACTAACATCGGAATTTCCGATCAAAACAGGCAAACGATTGCTGAAAAGCTATCAAAAATTCTAGCTGATGAATTTGTGCTTTATTCCAAAACGCTCAATGCACATTGGAACATCGAAGGGCCGGATTTTCATGCTGCACATTTATATCTGGAGACACTCTATAGCCAGCAACAGGAAATTGTTGATGCCGTGGCAGAAAAGATACGTGCCATCGGTCATTATGCACCTGCTCAACTTGCTAAATATCTTGAACTTACCCAGCTTTCTGAAGAAGCTCCCAAAAAGAACGATAGCCAGACTTTTTTTGCAGTATTACTGGAAGACCACGAAAGTATTATTGTGCTTATACGGGAAAATATAAAGCCTATTGCTGATAAGTTAAAGGCAGAAGGTATCAGCGACTACCTTACCGGATTGATGGAATACCATGAAAAAACGGCCTGGATGCTCCGCTCTCATTTAAGTTAGGGAAAGGTTGGCCATAGCCCTTTTGAAATAACAAGAGCCAGTTATGAGGATGTAGCGACGCTTGCAGACGTGCTGATTGCTAAAAGCGCAACGGTTTATGGTCTTGCACGCAGCGTTGAGAATCGCAGTGCCATGAATAGAGAATCTTTCTCCATAGCTGCTCAACCGATTTTATCTGCATAAAACTCCCGCGTTTCTATAGCTGCTTCAATCATATTTGTTAATGCACTTTTAGTTTCAGACCAATTGCGCGTTTTCAGCCCGCAATCGGGGTTAACCCATATTTGTTTAGGCTGTATCCGCTTTTCAGCTTTTCGCAACAGCAAAACTATTTCCTCTTTGGAAGGTACCCTGGGAGAATGGATATCATAAATTCCGGGTCCGATATCATTAGGGTACTTGAATTTGGAAAAAGCATCCAGAATTTCCATTTGCGAACGCGAAGATTCAATGCTTATTACATCAGCATCCAATTCAGCGATTTTATCCATAATGTCATTGAACTCTGAATAGCACATGTGCGTGTGAATCTGTGTGGTATCTTTAACTCCTGTGGAGGTGAGCCTGAATGCTGTGATAGCCCAGTCAAAGTAAGTGTCCCAACCCTTTTTACGCAGTGGAAGACCTTCCCTGAGCGCCGGTTCGTCTATCTGGATAATACGGATCCCCGCACTTTCCAGGTCCTGCACTTCATCGTTGATGGCCATTGCAATTTGTTTGCACGTTTCGGAGCGGGGCTGGTCATTGCGCACAAAGGACCACTGCAAGATGGTAACAGGCCCGGTAAGCATACCTTTCACCGGCTTTGAGGTTAGCGATTGAGCATAAGTAGTCCATTCAACCGTCATGGGTTTTGGCCGGGCTACATCGCCGTAAATTACCGGCGGTTTTACACAACGCGAACCATAACTCTGTACCCAGCCATTTTTTGTGAACGCAAATCCTTCAAGCATTTCCCCAAAATATTCAACCATGTCGTTGCGCTCAAATTCCCCATGAACCAATACATCCAAGCCTATCTCTTCCTGCCAGCGCATAGCGGCTTTTATCTCCTGGCGTATGCTTTGATTATAATTGTCCGTACTTATTTCACCCTTCATTCGTTTTGCCCTTAACTTCCTTATTTCACTAGTTTGTGGAAAAGAGCCGATAGTAGTTGTAGGGAATCGGGGCAAATGAAGCACTTTTTGCTGCGCTTCCTTACGCACTGCAAATGCAGTCCGGGAAGTCCTTCCCGTTTTTTCAGCCTTTGCCATCCGGGTTTTTACTCCGTCATTATGTATCACCGTGGATTCCTTTTTGGATGTTTGGACAGTTTGATTATTTTGGTATTCTGATAACACCTCTTCATCTTTGCTACCAAGCGCTAATTGTCTAAGCACAATTATTTCCCCGATTTTTTGTTTTGCAAAAGCCAGCCATGCCTTAATTTCATCCAACGTACCAGGGCTTATTTCTAAATCCAAATCGCAAGGGACATGCAACAAGGAACAGGATGGGCCAAGTATAATCCGTTCTTCACCAAGTTTTTTAACCGCTTTATGAATACTATCCAGCGATTCCTTGAAATCGTTTTTCCATATATTACGCCCATCCACAATCCCCAGCGACAAAAGCTTATTTGCCGGAAATTTGATCAACAATTCGTCCAATTGCGATGGCGCCCTGACAAGATCGACATGAATGGCATCGACCGGAAGATTCAGGATAGTCTCAAGATTATCGCCCACTTCGCCAAAATAGGTAGCCAGCATAAACTTCAACTCCGGGAATTTTTTTCGTAATACTGAATAGGCATGGGTAAAAGCCTCTTTCTGTTTTTGCGATAAATCTGTTACCAAAAAAGGTTCATCAAACTGAATCCACTCTGCCCCATGTGATTTCAATAACGCAATCATTTCAATATAAGCTTTCAATACGTTTTCGATCAGATCAATCCGGTCAAAGCCTGTCGCCTTTTCTTTGCCTGCAAGCAAAAACGAAACCGGTCCAGTTAATACCGGCTTAGTGAGTATACCAGCATCCTTTGCCTCTGAAAAATCTTCCAGGAACTTATATGATAACAGCCTGAATTGCTGGTTTTTATAAAATTCAGGAACAATATAATGATAGTTGGTGTCAAACCATTTGGTCATCTCCATCGCCGTAATATCTTTGCCTTTGTCCTGGTATCCTCTTGCCATGGCAAAATAAAGGTCCAATAAGTCTTTTTCGCTATTTTTGTCCAGGCCTGAATAGCGTTCAGGGATAGCGCCGACTGTGAGGCTCATGTCCAGAATATGGTCATAAAATGAAAAATCATTCGACGGGATCAAGTCAATTCCCAAATCTTTCTGAAGTTGCCAGTTTTTAAGTTTTATCTCTTTACCTGTCCTGATTAATTCTTCATAACTGTTTTTCCCTGACCAGTATGCTTCCAATGCTTTTTTCGTTTCCCGGTGGTTTCCAATGCGGGGATATCCTAAATTCTGGGTTATCATAATTTAAAAGTATGTTTTTGAAACATTTTGAATAAAACATTATTTGTATCTGGTAATTGATTGATTGTCAAACAATTTATATCATTCATTGTTCATCCCTGTCCAATAAATTGATTTTCTGTCATTTATTTTTCTTGTAGCCCTAACATTTTTGTTTTATTTGCGGATTATTTTAACCACTTGTCCTAATTTTGGGGAGTGTTATAAAGATATGGGATAAAGAACAGAATTAATCATAATTATATCTGCACAATTTATCAACAAGCACATTCATAAAACGTTAAGGAGAAAAAGATATGATTCCAGCCAAATTTAAAGAAGTGCTGATGCACGAAGGAGTTGTTTCAATTGTAACGCAAGGTTCTAAAGGCGCCCACATCATTAACACCTGGAACAGCTATCTAAAAATCACTGAGGATGGAAGGTTATTAGCGCCAGTCGGAGGAATGAACACAACAGAATCAAATGTTAAACAAAATAATCAGATATTGATGACATTAGGAAGTCGTGAAGTTCAGGGTTTTCATTCAAAAGGAACAGGCTTTTTATTAAAGGCAACGGCCACATTTGTTTATATCGGTGTTGAATTCGATGCAATGAAGCAAAAATTCTCATGGGCAAGGGCTTTATTGGAAATAAAACCTGAATCCATAACACAGACTTTGTAGTTTTCTGTTTTTTTAAAAAAGGAGTTGCCATATTTTGTGACTTAACTGCCTATTCTTTTTGCTGTTACTGGTTTAATGGTTCTCCTATAATTCCATATCACTACTTGGGGTCTTCTCCAAAAATAAGTAAAAGGATAAACCAGGAAATGCATAAACCTGGTAAATGGAATCATACCGACAAGGGTGAATGCCGAAATGATATGTATTTTCACCATTAACGGCAGTGCCACCACGGCCGTCGTATCAGGGGAAAAAGTAAAGATCGACCACAAATAAGGTGTGAGTACCATTGCAAACCAGGAGGATCCCCATCTGAAAAAATAAGCTGTATATAAGCCTGTAATGATTTGAACTAACAGAATCAGGTACACAAACACATCCATTTTGGTTGTTACAAAGTGAATCCTTTTTACCTGTATACGTCGTATAATAAGAAGTGTAAGCCCGATAAAGGCAATCAGTCCAAAGGCAAGTGCAGAGACCTCCAAAATATATAAACGTATGGGCACACCATTCCATGCCAATACCGCCCGCGGAATCAAAACAGCGGTAAGATGGCCGAAAAACAACATGATCAGCCCCCAGTGGAAAGGTCTGCTTCCAAATGATAATTGTTTACTTTCCAGGAACTGACTGGAAAGGGAGGATACCTGAAACCCATGATAACGGTATCTGTATATACTACCAAAAATAACTGAAAATATTGCCAAATAAGGCAGTACGATAAAAAAGAATAGTCCGTTCATAGTAGTCTTTTTTATTATTATACATTACACCCTTCCGGCATATCCTTCTCCTGAGGAAAGCCTTCAAGAAAGTTGATTTTATTTTGGGCACAGAAATCAAATTTTTCATATCCCGAAACAGAGTAGTCCATTTCCATAATCGCAACCAGTAATTCCAGCAATTCTTTGTACAAATTAGTATTTGACCTGAATTTGGAGATCATTTCTTTTAACGTTGGAATTAACAGGGAATAAATCAGTTCTTCGGCCAGATCTACATCCTTCAGTTTGGGTAAAAGTGTCAGTATGTTCGGCAGATGATCGGCCAGTTCAGTACCGCAATCATTGCCTGCCAGTTCCTGCTCTCTTTTGATATTTACCAGAAAAACTCCCCGTTTATAATCTTCCCCATATAATATGTATCCGATATCCAGAAAACACACAGCCTGCACATCAAAAGTGCTGATATAGTATTCCTGCTGAAAGGATAGTGGCTTTTCCAGGATATGTGCGATAAAAGGATCCAGTTTCAGCATCAGTTTTGGATCATACGTCGCGATTATATTTTTCCAGGCGCCTATAAATGCATTCATCTCATTTTTAGGATACCTGAAAATTTCGGCCAGGGCAGTATAATGGGTCAGATCGCTCATATTATAGTCCCCGTTCAGGTTTTTCGGTGAAGCCGAAACCGGCGTTTCCTTTTCTTATGTCGGTCCGCTCAATCATTTCTATAGCTTCTTCACGGTGAGCCGGCGGTATAACAAACCTGTCAGCGTGATGTGCCAGGGAAGTCAGCCTGAATATCGCATCCGCCGTTTCGGGCGATAAATCCGAACCCTGGAGCGCTTTATCCGATTCTTCCCTTGTAATATCGCCAACGGTAACTGCGCGACGGTGCCAGCGCACACTCAACAGTTTTTTCAGGATGTTTTGAATTACTGTTGTGTCGCCGGCACTAAAGAGGCTGGCCAGGTATTTCATTGGAAGTCTCGAATTTTCGATACCGGCCCAAAGTGAGCTACTTGTTGTGTTGTAGGTGTCGTTTTCCATATTTGCCATTGTGGGTAGCAAGGGCATAACATAGAACAAGTTTGGGAGGGTTCTGAATTCAGGGTGGAGTGGCAATGCCAGTCCCCATTCCTTAACAAATTTCCACACTGGTGATTTTCTGGCAGCATCCATCGTTGAATCGGGAATGCCTGCAATTTTTGCATTTTTGATTACTTCCGGATCATTGGGGTCAAGGTACAAGTCAAGTTGGTTTTTTATCAAATCTTTTTCTTCGGAAGATGCAACTTTTTCAATCCTATCGGCATCGTAAAGCATCACACCCAGATACCTGATCCGCCCCACACATGAATGCATACAAGCCGGTACCTGTCCGGTTTCAAGACGAGGATAACACAAAATACATTTCTCTGATTTCCCTGTGTTCCAGTTAAAATAAACTTTTTTATACGGACAGGCTGTAATGCACATCCGCCAGGCCCTGCACTTTTTCTGATTGATAAGAACGATCCCGTCTTCGCCACGCTTGTAAAATGCACCGGAAGGACATGCGGCAACACAGGCCGGGTTAAGGCAATGGTTACAGATCCGGGGGATGTAAAACATGGCCATCCTTTCAAGCTGGAACATTGCTTCCTGTTCGGCAGCAGTGATATCTTTGAAATTTACATCATTCCTGGCATACAAAGGAGATCCCCCCAGGTCATCATCCCAGTTAGGGCCTGCTTTTGGTGTCATTTTTTCGCCTGTGATGAGCGAAACAGCTTCAGCGGTAGGCTGGTCATCGCCTTCAGGGGAATCAAACAGTTTATCGTATTGATAGGTCCATGGTTCATAATAATTATCGATGGTCGGCAAATTTGTATTGTGAAAAAGCACCTTCATCCCTCTGACTTTCCCGGCGCCTCTCAGCTTGACTGAATCACCGTCTTTCTCCCATCCTCCTTTGTAAATATCCTGGTCTTCCCATTTGTGTGGATATCCGGTTCCCGGTTTTGTTTCCACATTGTTCCACCACATATATTCGGCCCCCTTTCTGTCTGTCCATACATTTTTACAGGCAATGGAGCAAGTATGGCAACCAATGCATTTGTCAAGATGAAAAACCATGGCTATTTGAGATCTGATGTCCATCGTGCAAGTTATTTAGTTGTGTTAAAAAGTAACCTTATCCATTTTTTTGATCAGCGCAAAAGTATCGCGGTTCACCCCTACAGGGCCCCAGTAATTCATGTGAAAAGTAAACTGTCCATATCCGCCAACCAACAGGTTAGGTTTAAGGTGCACCCTTGTTAAACTGTTATGGCTACCGCCTCGTTTATTGCCTCTGCTTGGTGATTTTGGCACTGAATAGGTACGTTCGGGTGCATGGTAAATAATACATATACCAGGTGGAATACGGGAACTTACACAAGCCCGGGTACAGTATACGCCATTGTCATTCATTACCTCCACCCAGTCATTATCTTGTATATCAAGCTCTTTAGCATCCTTTTCATTCAACCAGCAGGGTTCCATACCTCTCGACAAGGTAAGCATCCGCACGGTGTCTCCATAGGTTGAATGGATATGCCATTTGCCATGCGGCGTCAGCACATTAAGAAGCCTGGCTTTTCCCTCAACTACCGTTTTTCGTAAATCACCATATAACTCAGGCCGTGGTGATGGCTTATAGGTTGGCAGGTTTTCTCCAAACTGGATATAGCCTTCATGGTCGAGGTACAAATGCTGTCGGCCGGTAAGTGTTCTCCAGGGTATCAGGTATTCGGTATTCAGGGTGAAAGCTGAATAAGCTCTTCCTCCGTTCATAAGGCCTGACCAAAGAGGGGAATTCAGTAACCTGCGGGGCTGTGCAACAATGTCGTTAAAGGTGATCGTGATATCATTATTTAAAGGGCTGATATTACGCAAATCGAGTCCAGTATTTTTTGCGACATCATCAAAAGCCCTCCCGCTTAAAAGACCGTTTGTAACTGACGACAGGAGCAACACTGCATTAATAGCTTCTGTATCCTCTTTGAGGGAAGGATAAAATTCCTGATCGATTTTAACCACATGATCTTTGTCATTTGCCAACTGATCATAAAAATCATCACATCGATAGGTAATCCCGTGTGCGCCAAGTCCTTTCCGAGCGTTCTTGCCAAGGGTGATGAATTTCTCGTAAATCTTGGTGTAATCCCGCTCAACAGTAACTATCTGGTGCATGGATTTCCCGGGAACAGGCTCACATTCGCCTTTGAACCAATCTTTGATTGATGGTTGGGAGATTTCACCTTTACTATCATGATTGATAGGAACATTTACAATATCGAGCACTGGCTCGGGGAAGTGTTTTTTAGCTACTTCACTGGTTACCCTTGCTATTTCGCGGAATATTACCCAGTCGCTCTTTGATTCCCAAACCGGTGGTATTGCTGGTGAAAGCGGATGAATAAACGAATGCATATCCGTGGTGTTCAAATCGGCCTTTTCATACCAGGAAGCCGCAGGGAGCACTATATCCGAGTACAGTGCGGTGGTGTCCATCCTGAAATTCAGGTCAACCACAAGATCCATTTTACCTTCGGGTGCGTTCTCCTTCCATTCAATTTCTTTAACAAAATCTTTTGCCACCTCATCGGCGATTTCATTATGGTGTGTACCAAGATAGTGTTTCAGAAAATATTCGTGTCCTTTGCCACTCGATAATAGGGCATTACCCCTCCAGATAAACCATACCCGCGGAAAATTTACCTCTTCATCAGGATTGGTAACCGCGTATTTCAATGTCCCCTTCTTCAATTGGTCAATCACAAACTCCTGAATGCCCTTTTCATCTTTGGCGCCTGCCTTTTGAGCCTCCTTTGCAATATCAAAATTATTTTTGTCGTATTGCGGGTAAAATGGCATCCAGCCGTTCCTCACAGACTTAACAATCATATCAGCAGAATGCTGTGAAGAGAAATTATTTTTAGGTACCGTGTTGTAGTCGGCCTGGTTGCCATCATATCTCCACTGGTCGGAATGAATATAGTGCCAAATGGGCGATTGCTGGAACCTTGAAGGAACATTCCAGTCTTTTCCCGACATAATTGCGCCCCATGAATCGAAAGGAGCAAGTTTCTCCTGTCCGACATAATGGTTCATTCCTCCGCCGTTTACGCCAATACAGCCTGTAAGGATTAGTGACATCGTTGCGGCCCGGTACATCAGATTGCTATGATACCAGTGATTTACACCGGCGCCAATGATTATCATGCATTTTCCATTGGTTACTTCGGCGGTGCGGCACCATTCCCTTGCAAATTGTAAAACCGTTGCAGAACTTATCCCCGTATAGAGTTCCTGCCATGCTGGTGTATATGCCGATGCAGCGTCATCATAAGAAGTGGGATAATCCCCTCCAAGCCCCCTGTCGACGCCATATTGCCCCATAAGAAGATCATACACCGTCGTGCAGGCAACCTTTCCGGATTCCGTCTGAACATATTTTACAGGTACGCCACGCAGGCTTTTCCGGTTTTGTGCGAATTCAGTAAACTCAACCTGTAGAATATCATCTTTTTTGTTGATGAGAGAGAGCATAGGATCATAATCCATACCATTTTCACCATCGTTATATTTGAGGTTCCAGAATCCTTTCTTATCCTGCCACCTGTGTCCCGAACTGCCTGCGGGGCATATAAAATCGCCGGTCTGTTCATCAAGGTTAAGGAATTTCCAATCACCGTTTTCAATGTCCGCATATTTTTTAACCCTGTTTGCTCTCAATAATCTGCCGGGAACATATCGGTCGGATTCGAGGTTGATTTCAACAAGATAAGGTGCATCGCTGTATTTTTTAGTGTATTCAATAAATTGAGGAACCGGCTTGTTTAGATGTGCTTCTTTCAGGATTACGTGCGTTACAGCCATCCAAAAGGCACCGTCCTGCCCGGCATGGATCGGTATCCATTGATCGGCATATTTTGACACCATACTAAAATCTGGCGAAAACACTACGGTTTTTGTTCCATTATGCCGCGACTCGGAAAAGAAATGAACATCGGGTGTCCGTGTCATCCCCAGGTTAGCACCCATCACGGCGACAAACTTGGCATTATACCAGTCGGCGCTTTCACCCACATCAGTTTGTTCTCCCCAGATTTCAGGAAATGAACTGGGCAAGTCGCAATACCAGTCATAAAAACTCAGGTGTACTCCGCCAAACAACTGTAGGAACCTTGATCCGGCGGCAAAACTTAGCATTGACATGGCAGGGATGGGGGAAAATCCCACCACCCTGTCCGGCCCATATTTTTTTGCAGTATATATGTTTGCTGCCCCGATAATCTCAAGGGCTTCGTCCCAGTTGATCCGCCGGAAGCCACCTTTGCCGCGGGCTTTCTGGTACCGTTTTCTTTTTTCAGGGTCGTTCTGGATATTCTGCCATGCAAGTAGTGCATCTCCGGTCTTTTCCTTTTCTTCGGCGAAAAGATCCAGCAAAGCACCCCGGATCATAGGATATTTAACCCTGACCGGGCTGTATAAATACCAGGAGAAGGATATGCCCCGCTGGCAGCCCCTTGGCTCATAAGGAGGAAGCGAATCCTCGAGCAAGGGATAATCAAGTGCCTGGAACTCCGATACAACTATGCCTTCTTTAACATGTATGTTCCAACTGCACCCTCCTGTGCAATTCACCCCATGGGTGCTTCGGACTACTTTATCATATTGCCAACGGTTCCTGTAAAACTCTTCCCACTGTCTGGTCTTTGGAGAAATCATGTCTTTAATCCAACTCATGGCTCAGTTTATTTAATTCTTATTTCAACAGTGCATGTACAAACTGAAAATTGAAATATAAAATCAGGTAATCTTCCTGTTGTTATAGAAAATATAAATATGAAAAAGAATAAATATTGCGGAAATAAGTCCAAGAACGAAGAATATCAGCCCACCTGCATCCGTATCCTGATTGCTATTTTTGCTTTCAGCCACCGATTTCAGCAAAGAAATCACAGCATTTATTTCATTATCCTTGAGATTGTGATTGAGGAAAGCCATTTTCATAGCCGGAAATGGCGGATTTGCCATAATGGCCTTGATACCTGAAGGTCCAAATTTAACATAAGAAGCAGTAAGGTCAAGTGCCAGCCTTCCTCCTCCCAGAAGAGATTGTTCCTTAATGTTATGACAAGTTATGCATGGAGGACCACCATTAGAAAAACGGATGTATCCATTAAAAAGTGCTTGTCCGCTTTGAACGGTTTCAGTTGAATATGGAACGCTAACACTATCGGAAGGGGTCGCAGTAGCATTGGTAGCAACTTCAGTGGCACGACCAGTAACCTCAATGTATTCAATGATGCTGTTTATCTGTTCATCACTATACGGGTTGTCCGGCATAGGGATTTTGTTGTATTGATTGAAAATTGCAAGAGCAGCCGGATCGCCTGACTTAACCATTTTCTGTGACGAACGGATAAAGCTGATCATCCATTTCCGGTCCAATTTCTGAGGAGCACTCCCTAGATCAGGACCAATCAGCCTGCCCTTATTGATGGTATGACAGGTTGAACATACCGTTTTAAATATTTCTTCACCACTGTTTTGTGCCATTACGGCAAAAGGGATAGCGGTTAGGAAGAGGAATGTGGCAATCAGGGAGGAGGACTTTTTCATATTGAATAAATTAAAAGAATTCTTTACCCAACGATGTACCAAATATAGAAGATATATTCAGAAAAAAAAATATTCAAACCTAATAAGTTCCGACTAGCTAATCAAACCCAGGTGTTCCGTATTGGGGTTTTCCGAACCGGCAATACCTTCCATTACTTCGACCAAGCGAAGGATTTGGACATGGTCATTTTCGGGATTTTGTGTTGGTTGCTGTTATCATAATCAATTATTGATTTATTCGGCCAGCTTCAATGCTTTCGGGTAAAGAATATTATTTTCGAGATGCACATGAACATGAAGGTCATCTTCAAATTGTTCAAGCAACTGGAGCGAAACCCGGTAAGTGTTGCAGGCATCTGCAGGAACAAGGTAATTTTGGGTCAATACATTAATTTTATCCATGGCGCCGCCTGCAAACTCATGTTCGCCCTGCATGCGGGTGATTTCGGAAATTATTATTGATTTTACTTCGGGTGAAGGATTTATCGCGGCGGCTTTAATGGCAGGAAATAATACTTCTTCTTCATTCTTCAGGTGCTGAAGGAGTTCTTCATTAATTTTTGCAAATAAATCAGCTACTTCAATGAGTTCCGGATGATGAGCGCCATGAACATCGGCTATTTTCTGGGTATAAAAAACCAGTTCCGGCATATTCTTCAGCACAAATTTGTGATGGGTATTCACGATATAATCACTCAGAAAACCCAGGTCCCACTCTTTAAAATTCATGGCGCTGCTTACGGGTGTTTGCGCCAGTGTTTCGAGCTGCTGAATTAAACGGGATACATCCGCCCCTTTTTCCATGCACGCTTCGCTAATGCTTTTATTACCTCCGCAACAAAAATCTATTCCTGCTTCTTTGAAAAGGGTGGCTGCCCTGAAATCATTGGCTACTATTTCGCCTATTGATGATTGTTTATTCGTGTTCATAGTTGTCATAATTTGTATTTATAATTCAGAGTGCAAATATATGCTTTTTTTATAATAAACGACTATAAGGTCTTTTATTATTTTAATATATTTTTCATACCTTTGCAGCTCAAATAAAGGTACACCGTGTTCAATAAGGAAACAGAATATGCATTGAGGGGGCTGGTTTACATACAGTCTCAAAACACGCTGGGCAAGCGGCCCGGTATGGCAGAAATTGCTGAAAAAATAGGGGCACCCCCGTTTTATGCAGCAAAGATCCTACAACGGTTAGTTAAACAAGGGTTTGTAAATTCGCTGAAAGGTAAAGGAGGTGGATTTTATTTTGATCAGAACAAAGAAGCTTTACTTCTGATAGACTTGATTACAGCCATTGAAGGTTCGAATCTTTTTTATGGCTGTGGATTTGGCTTAAAGCACTGTGACGAAAACAACCCCTGCCCACTGCATGCTAAATATGCCATTATCCGCGATGGTCTGTTAAAACTTGTTACAGAAGAAACTATACAAAGCCTTGCTGAAAGGACATCCATATGATTTTTTACATACAAATCTCAGCTCCCTTTCAATAAAGTCACAAATTGCTGTCCGAATTCAACAATCTGCTTTAATGCTTCATCATCCGGGACCCGGATAAACCGCAAACTCAAGTTCACTTGCAAAGTTTTCAACGAATTCATGAGAGAATAGCCAACACACTGTGTCGACCAACACCGTTTTTCTTCATACTAAACAGCGTACTTTGCTTTCATCTGATCTAAGAATTCATGGTATCGTTCATGAACACCATGACCAACAACATCTTCCTCAATTCGTTCAAAAGCTATGTAAATTTCGTCCTGCTTAGCTGCAGGCAATAACTTATCAGCCATTGGGAATAATATTTTTTCTTCTTTTTGAATGTGGTTTTGCATCAAAAGGACATATTCCTCCATGGCTGCGGCTAACTGATTTATAGTTGATTTATCGCCCGCCTTCATAGCTTCAACTGATAAAGCCATATTTTTGATAAATCCCCTGCCAAGATCATGTTCATGAAGCATTACCGCTACCGGTCCTGACTCATTGGACATTCCTGCACCAACAAGTGCAGGGAAAAGAGCTGTTTCTTCTTTACCATGATGGCATTTATCGGCAAAAGTCCGAAGGAAATCAATGATTTTTTCGATCTCTTCAGTATCAGGATTTTTGTTGTTCCTGATATTCGCAGCAATCTTATCCATAATGCTTGCCATTACCTTGATTGCTTTATGTTCATGCATCAAATCTTCTGTAGGTTTCATTTTTAAGGCTATTTTTTGTTTAACATATTTTGAACGGCTTGCCGGTTTTGTTGATCATCAGGCTTTGGCGTTTTTACGACCAATACCCTAAAAATACTATTGCTCTCATTATACAGGCAATGTGGTATGTTTTTAGGGCTATTGATGAGCATGTCTTTAATAACTTCCTGCTTTTCGTCACCTATTTCAACAATGCCTGTGCCTTCGAGCACGTAGAAGAATACATCCACAGCGGTAGTATGCTTTTTTAACTGCTCACCGGGTTTCAGAAGCATGTGAACAACCTGGACGTGGTCGGTATCATGAATTTTTCTGGCATCGATACCATGTGGGTTTCTGGTGGTTTCAACCTGGGTATAACTTGTAGTTTTCATTTTTCAATTAATTACTGGTAAATGGCTTGTGACATTCGATTTAGGTTTGGTGAAAAGGTAACACTATAAAACAGGTAGCCGTTTTCCCTTGTCCTTGATAGTTTGAGAAATTCTGCCAGGAATGTATGAAATTAAGCTATTATTTGTTTCCTTAAGCATAAAACACACAATAGAATTATTGATATGAAGAACATCCCCTGGCAAAATTTATCAATATTGTATTTAATGTGTAGCTGGCTCCCCATGCTCCTGGCTATGACCTTCTTCTTCCCCTTCAGCAAAATGAAAGAACTGAACGTAAGCTTCAATATATTCCCTGCCAGCCGGAACATTGTTTACGTCAAAATTCTTCAGTGACATTACTTTTTTAAACCGTTTGGTCAACTCAGGCACATTGGCTTTGGTTACCAGATTATTTAAAGGTGAAAGATTTCCAAGTTCAATTGATTTATCAGCTGCAAGTATTTTTTCATCAATTGGTGTACCTGATGGTTTTACCCCGGTAAAGGGTACGCCTTCGCCGTTGCGATGAACCCGAACCAGCGTCTCAAAAAAGTACTTGTCCGAAAGGATCTTTGCGTCAGGACTAAGCGCTCTGACTTTCATGGTAAGGTTAAATGCTTCTGCTATTTCAGCTTCATTTGCAGTAGGAACCCATTTGAGGACATAGTTTACATTATTCTGTGCCAAAGCTTTTTGGGCATCTGCCACAACCGGGCCATCCATCGTATCGCAATGGGCGAATGTTGCTGTACCGGAGAAAGATAAGATTATGACTAAAAGCATGGATAAAAAACTGCTTTTAATAATCCTTCCTGATTTCATTGAACTGTTGGAACCTCCGTTTTGATGATTTTGACTTTGTGTTTTCATGATTTCTATCTTTAATTAGTGTGAATATTAACATTTATTTGTTGTTTTTTGATTAATTGTGTCTTCTGATTTGCCTCAAGTTCTTGTAGGGCAGCAAAAGCAATTGCACCGTGGACGGCTGAAGGTCCGCCTCCCATGTAAATTGCGGTGCCTATTGTTTCAACAATTTCGTCGTGGGTCGCACCTGTTTCGAGAGCATCATGCGTATGCATTACAATGCATCCTTCACATTGCATATGTATTGATATACCCAAGGCGATGAGCTCCTTGAATTTCGGTTTTAAAATTCCATCTATTGATCCCAGGTGGTGTACTTTGGAAAAAGCGGACATGAATTCCGGATTTTCTTTTGCATAATTGCCGATCATGTAGCGGGTTTGTTCATAGAAGGCCTGATAGTTTGGTTTCATGATTTTTCTCGTTTTTCTGTTTTATTGAAATTGATTGTTTATTGATTTTTAAGCAAAGGTATTATGTGCAAGAAGGCTAATCGCTTCATCTTATAAAGTGGGACTTACTCAATGGCACAATCAGGTAGTTACTTATAAAGTAAGACATTTAGAATTTAGAAGAAGGCTTGGATTGAAGTTAAAAATAGAAGACTAAACAGCCCGTGAGCTTGATCTGAAGATTTTCAAATATGCTGTAAATGTGGTTCTCCGGCTTTAAGGGTTTAAAAGCAAATGGAAAACCTGGCTATGAGCATTCGCGAGAAACGTTTTTTCTTGCTTCCACCCTATTCATTTTTTTTCATGTTTAACACCTTTTGAATGTTGTTGTTTCCTTGGTTATGTAAAGTTACAAAATAGATGATCTGACAGTAAGAAGCTGGTTATCAAGGAAATTGTTTCTTTCTGCAGCAATCACTGGGGAATCAATCCTAATAAAGGCTGGTGCTAAATTGATATTACAGAACAAATCTTGTCAATAAATTACACCCAATAAATATTGGAGATTAGCCTGCTCAAGGAGTATGTCCTTCTCAACACTCAAGAGTTGGATATTCACTTTTGTGATATTTAATTGTGCATCATTCAATTCGATAGTAGTTATTACACTATTTTCATATCCTACCAGGGCAATTTTATACGCCTTATTTGCTACCTCAATGTTGCTTAATACCGATTCCCGTTGTGCTTCCAGTGAATGGATATGCTGAACAGATGTCAGGTACTTATTTTTGAACTGAAGCCTAAAACTTTCCTGGTAGCCTGAAATCTTTTCGATACCGGCCCTTGTTTCCTGAATTTTACCTTTCGCTAAATTTCCATCAAACAAATTGATTTTTAAGCCAACTCCAATCGCATACCCTTGTCTCCAGGCCTGATCAAAGGGAGGAGTGTCCATCCCATGATACACATGATAGTTAGCAAAAGCGAACAATGTTGGTAAATTTTCAGCATTATCAGCCTTCTCTTTGTAGGCTAGAACATTTTTCATGGATTTTAATGATTGTATTTTACTATTCCCTGTTTCAATACTGTCTGATATTTTCTCAGATGAAAGAAGAGAATAGTTCCGGGTACTATTAATAGAACCAATACAGGTAATGGAGGCCGTATCCGGGAAATTGAGTAAAGCTTTTAATGCATATGTCGCAATTTCATTTTTACTTTTAAGTTCAATGAGCGTGCTTTCGAAATCTTTCAGTTTAGTCCTGAACATAAGCACATCAAATTCCGAGCGAACGCCTTCCTGATACGATTTTTCAGCCAACGTGAGATTTTTATGAATTTGACTCAATGCCTGCTCATTAACATTCAAAACTTCATTCAGAAAGAGCACATTGTAAAATACAGTCTTAACATTCAGGCTTAAATTTCCTTCTGCTTCCTGAAGGTCATTCTGGTAGGCTTCTTTTAAAGCGTTGGTACTTTCGAGTGCATTTTTGCGTTTACCTCCTGCATATATCGTATAAGTCATATTCATGTCCATGGTTAATACATCTCTGTCGAGAATTGGAAATGGCGCTTTCGCATGCATAATGATGTCATCACCCGTTGGGGTTCCATTGCTCATCACCTGAACACTTGAACCCTCAAGAGGGTATAATGCTGAAGTATTATTGGTATAAAAATACTTCGAAAGTATTTCTGCCTGAGGTAGAAAACTGGAATAGACCTGTGTTTTTTTCGCATCAGCTTCCTTGATTTGACTTTGATTGATTTTTATGTTCGGATTGTTATCCAGAGCAATTTGTATGGCTTTATCAAGGGTAAGCACCTTTTGTGCAAAAGATGGTGAATTCCATAAAACGAATGACATCAGAAAAGAAATAATGATAGCCTTTTTCATGATTGTGCTCCCTGTATATTTAATTTATTATTTTCGATGTTGTATTTTCTTTTGCTATATTTTCTTTCCATTTGGCCGATGAATATGGATAGGGCAGACAATAAAAAAAACAGTCCTGAGAATTGCCAAAGTTTATTCATGAACGGTTGTGCAATTATCAGTGGCTGGTGGTGGTTAAATACCAAATAAAGTGCTTTTAGATAATACCGTAATGGAAACCATCCTCCAATTTTATTCGGTAAATCAGCCATTTGTTCAAATGGCACCATATACCCCGAATACATAAATGCCGGCAAAACAATGAGTGTTATGATAGCAGCCAAGATGGCACTATTACTAATATTGAGCACCAAAAAGAAAGAAATGCTTTCCATAGCGAGCGTGAACAGATAAATGACAGCCATCACGTTCCACATTTCCTGTTGTTCGAAGGAAACTCCAAATAAAAACATCGTCGTAAAAAATGCAACAGAAATGGCAGTACCTGCAACAATCCATGATACAATTGCTGCACGAATAAGCTCTTTTACCGGCATCTGCCTTGCATTATGAATAAATGGAAATTTTAGTTTCCACATTTTCAGGCTTCCTAACAGCCCCAAAAGTATGGTAAGCATGGATATTGTTTGCATGGCCAAACCCATAAAGGCAGGTAGTACGGAAGTTTCCATGCTAAGAGAAGGTGAATAATAGACCCTTTCGGAAACACTGAGCATGGGGCCTTTAGCATGTCGGCTATTCGGAATTCCTCCCAAGTCTTCAACCCTAATATGCATAGCAAGTTGGCCATTTAATGTTGACACAATCTGATTGAGCTTTGAGAGCGCTGTGCCAGAAATTGACGGGTTGGCGGTGCCATTTATAGCAGTCATTATTCGTACTTCTGTATTATTTTGTATATCGCGATAGGCATTATGTGGAATAATGACCCCCATGTCTATTTTATTTCGATCAATCATCTCTTGTAACGAAAGATAATCAGCAGGTTGAGCTATTATCCGGTAATAATCAGTAGCCCGGATGTTGTGCAAAATGGAACGACTGAGCGCGGAATGATCTTCATCCATAATTGCTATGCGAATATTGCGTGGGGCAGCCTTGTAGTACATTCCTGCCATCATGCTGAAAAACAATATCAAAACCAACGAAACAATCACAATCCGCATGATAATCATCAATATGAGCTTGAATATTTTCATGATTATTGATTTTAATTGTGTTTTGAATTTTCGTTGATGGTCTCTTTTAGTGTCAGATAAACATACATTCCAGGCTTACAAGTAATTATTGAAGCATGTTTAGGGGCATCTATTAATTTCATCTTTACATCAAAAGTCCTTACATCGCGTTCATCCCTGAGTGTAGTTGGTGTATGTGTTGCAAACTCAGCAAAAGGCATCACCTGAATCACTTTACTTTCATAGGTCAGCCCGGGTGTATTGCTTGTTATTTCCAATTGCTGTCCTAAATTAATCTGATTCATGTATTTTTCAGGAATGCTGAATCGTGCCCAGGTTCCGTCAGGATCTGTAACGATCACAACAGCCATTCCTGGCGTCATCATTTGTCCGCTTTCCAATACCTTAACATTAACGATCCCACCAATGGGCGAGGTTATAACCATGTCTTCAATTTTGGTTTGTAATGCCAAAATATTACTTCTAAGCACTTCATAAGATGTTGCAATTTCATCAACTTTCTGCTGTGGCAATGCGCCAGCCAGGAATAAATTTTGAATCCTGATTTTATTCAAAATGATATTTTTTAGCTGGAAATTAAGGGCTGCCATGTTTGCATCCAGTTCCCGGGTATCAAGCTGGGCTATTTTCTCACCTTGTTTTACCGTATCTCCTTCATCAACGTATATGGCTGTTATTTTCCCCGGCATGCGACCTGTTATATTGACCTGGGTATTTTCAATATATCCCATAATTTGATGTTGGGTCATTTCTTTTTTTTCAGTATTCACACAGGAAAATAAAATGATGCCTGTCAGGGATAGTAAAATCATCAGAATTACATTTGTTTTCATGATATTGTATGTTATTTATGTTTTTTAAAGTCAAAATAATAATCAAGCTGTATCAAAACTTCGTATTTGGTTAACCAGCTATTGGTTTGATAGATAGTATAGGGTACCCCGAATCGGAGATAGAAGTCTTTCAAATAATTGTACCAGGCTCCAAAATAAAGATTGGCGGTGTAATCATCAGTCTGAGGGATGTTCGTGCCATCTTTTTTATCTTTAAAATTCCAGAAACCATTGACACCACCTTCAAATCCGAAATTTCCATAATTTGTATTGATTTGTTTTTGAAAGGTTAGATATGCGCCTGTTTTATCACCCACATGTAATCCTTCGGAATTGTTGATGCGATACGCATAATACACTGAATATATCATATCCAGGTTATTGAATCGGTGTAAGCCGGTTATATCCCCTTTAAATCTGAATGTCCCAAGCCCAAGCGGATATTCATTCAAACTCAAATTTTTGTATTTACCCGTTGGAAAGCCTATTGTTAAACCGGAAGTCAGGGTGTTCTCGGAATTTTTTGAATGAAAGAGATCATATCTGCCACCTATCTTTAAATCATCGAATCCTTTCCCGATTATTGTAGCGGTTGGTGAATAATGATGTATTGAAGTAACCGGCAAAATGGCAAACAGATTAATTCGGTCGGTAAGGCCATAATAGATGTGTCCAAAATAATATGCTTCATTTATGACTGAAGTTTCTGGAACTCGTTCTATTTTACCGCTTTTTGAATTCATATATTTATAGAATTCAGGGTATTCAGCCTGTAAACTAAAAAGCATCCTTTGTTTACTCAGGATTACCGGTTGAAGATTTAATACCGATATAATTACCGGCTTAGCGACTAATAATGTATCAGGAATGGCTTCAGGATTTTGCCCGGAAGATGGCTGCACCACGGATAGTAATAAGCCGAACAACAACAGAATCATTTTCATTTTTAACATTTATTTAAGATTAAAGTATGGTGAAGCATTCTTTCATGGTATCATCATTTCTCAATTTCTATTTCCGGATAGTGATTTAGGCCAGCGTTATTTGTAAATAATCACTTACTTGCATAATTGGTGAAATTTTTTTCTGTCTGATTTATTTCTGCAGAATTTTCAATAACAGCTGCATCATGTGGTTGCTGAAATGATCAACTTGAAAAGCTCTTCCACCAAGCAGCATTTCCATATTCATTGCTACAGGTATGCCCATGTAAATCAAAGCTACGTTTTCCACAACGATATTTTCGTCCCAGATGCCCATACGAATACCATCGGTAATTATTCTCGTAACAAACTGTTTTTGATCATCAAAGATTTTATGCAGACGGCTTTTAAGTTCCGGATCGTTGTTATAGGATGCTTCCGAAAACAGCAACATGTTTGTTCCTTTATTGTCAGTATGATATTTTATAGTGGCTTTTAGATATTTATACAGACGGGTTGAAGGTTCTTCATCAGACAAGGCTATTTGCTTCAAATCACCGATAAAATTCTCCTGGATATCATTAAAAATAGATAGTATAATGTCCTGCTTGCTTTTGAAATGCCGGAAAATATTTCCTTCACTCATGCCAATTCGCTTTGCAAGATTACGGGTGGACAAGCTTTTTAATCCATCCGAGGAAATGATATCGATCACTGCCTGCTTTATTTGTTCTTGCCGGATATCGGTACTTTGACGTTCCATAATTAAGTAAGTGATTATTTACTTACAAAGATAAGCGATTTTTTTACCATTTTAACAATTCGCATTAAATTTCGTAAAAAATATCTTAAACATCGGAACAACTTCAGATACCTGACTGCCGAACAGGTATGCGACTGTTTTAAAGCCCTGTTTATCATCATCCGGGTACAATATTTCAGTATTTTTGAGGCATGAACCAACTTTTAACTGACAGAATCCTGCTAATTGGTGCTTTTCAGGCTCTTTTCCTGGCAGCTCTGCTTATCCGGAAAAAAGGCAAAGCTCCTCATGATTTTATAATAGGTACATGGCTGGTTTTTCTGGGTTCGTATGTTTCCGTTTATGCCCTAAGTCCTGCAGGTTTCTTCCTGCAAAATTCCTGGTTGATCAGTTTCTATATCTCACTCATGTTGCTCAACGGACCTTTTTTGTTTTGGTACGTTAAATCATTAATCATCAAAAATTTTAAGCCTTTCGCAAGTATTTTCTGGCATCTGCTTCCTTTCTTACTATTTAACTTATACCTCAGGCTTTTCATTACATCTGCTGATTTACTGAAAAACATAGCGAGTATCCGAGGTCTTGTCAAGTTGGATTTGCCATCTACCTATTTCATATTTCTGCTCATCACAGCCATTTCTGTCCCCTTTTATATCTTGTGGTCGATCCGCTTACTAAAAAAACACCGGGGGATTATCGCGAATAATTTCTCTTCTGTGGAGAAGAGAACCCTCATCTGGCTGCGGAATTTGATCGTGATGCTCGGAATTGCCTGGATTGCTCTGGTCGCTATCTTTTTTATTCACCATGTTTTACTGTTGTTCTCAGATAATTTTTGCATCAATGGACTTTTTCTGACACTTTCAGTTTTTATCATCCTGGTCGGATACTTTGGATTGCATCAACATGCAATTTTTACACCTCAGGACCCTTTACCAACTGTTGAAAACGCAGATGAGAATATAAAGTATTCAGGATCTGGTTTAAAAGAAGAAGATATTCAGAAATACCTTGCATCTCTGACCGATTATATGCGCATAAAAAAGCCTTACCTCAACAATGAATTAACCTTACACCAATTGGCTGCAGAAGTAAATATTCTTCCGCATTACCTTTCCAGAATTATCAATGAGTATCATCACCAGAATTTTTTCGATTTTATCAATCTTTTCCGGGTGGATGAATTCAAAAACAGGCTTACGGATCCTCATTTTAAAAATTTCACGCTTCTAGCCATCGCTTTTGATTGTGGTTTCAATTCAAAATCCTCCTTCAACCGTTTTTTCAAGAAAATTACCGGTTATACACCTTCTGAATACAAAAATTCACTTGCTTAATAATCCATCGATTTCTTGATCTAAGAGATGCTTTCCTCTTTTTATTCAAGTGTTAGATTTTTTTTACAGATCTCATAGAACGCCATGACAAAATATTACCATCCGCTTGCCAGTCAACCTTTACTGATTTTGTCATGTTCTTTTCTTCCTACACTTTAACCTCATATCCTACAGGGGTTCAACTGCAATGTCATGCGTTACTCAAAATCTTAATTTTTCAGTCATTATTCCGAACCGCAATATGTCCAATCGATGATTGAAATACATGTTGTAATAATCAGAACCATGATAATACTGAACAAATAGCCCAATGTCCTCTAAAAATTCAGGATGATAATAAAAAGTTAAACTTAGGTTTAGCCTGTCAGCCGAAACTGCAGTCAGGTTATTGTAGTTTCCAAACATCCAGGTAGCTTCACCTTTCATTGATATTGATGCATTCCCCTTATTTGTAGTTATTTTATTGTCGTGTGGAAGTTTGAAGATGGAAGCTGCTGTATGCCAACGAACTTTACTATATTTCCCATCAAGTTCATCACTACTATAACCTGAGGGATGGATTTCAACCGAAGTTTTAAAAAACTGGTAACAATTTAAATGTTTATTTAAATTCGTTATGATAAAACCAGGTTCAATATAATTGGTGGCAAAATCCCCCGACTTTAAATTTAGTTCACCGTTTTCTAAATAAAAGTCACCATCCTGACCATTGGAATGATGCGCAAATCGCAAAAAAAGATTTTGTGACCTTAAGGTCGATTTATTCTTTATGCGATAGTAAAATGTTATTTGGGGTATATAACTCGGAGTGCGCACCGGATATGATCTTTCCTGATACATTCGGATAATAATTTGAGGTGTCAGAACGCCCATTAAACGGGAATTTTTACTTTCCCTAATGTAAAAATTTGGGATAACATTCCCTTCGAACCACAATGGTTCAATGTTCCCTAACTCAATAGGGAAAGAGATATAGCTGTTGCCCTGGTTTACCTGAGATATTAATGGGAGACCTATTTGTAGTGAATCTGTTCCCTGTCCGATACTTAATTGAACATGAAATACTGAAATCAGTATCAAAAGCGCGAATCTTTTCATTACTACCTACATGTATATGACTTTTACATTAATCTTTGTGTCCCGGCCTAAATAAAAAGCTGCTTTATTAAATGAAGGCCTGTTGGATAAACCGATAGATTGAAAATTGGAAAATCCAATTCCCTCCTTGGGCAAGATTATTCCCTTTTTAATTTTACCATCATTATTCTCATCATGTAATATATTTACCGCATATTTCCCCTGTGGCAGGTTTTTAAATATTACAGTTGATGAACCATTTACTATATTCCCGATAATTTTTTTGTAATACTTTTTATAATGTTCATCGGGAAACGCATCATCCCTGTTGTATAAAGCAAAGAGAACAGTTCCATTTGAATTTCGAAGATCTTTTACTACGACAGTCAGGGAAAAGCCGGTTGCTTTTTCTGCCGGGATAAATGAGCTGAAGGGAATGAGGAAAAGCATTCCGAATAAAAAAAGGCGAAATCGTTTTTCATTATTTTTCATTTAGAGTTGTATTTGTATTGATTTGTTTGAAGAGAAATATGATATGGTCGTCGGATTAATAAACATATTGAAGCATCAGCATTAAAATTTGTTAAGTCATGCTAATTCATAACTTTCGAGGGTAAGCGTCTTTTAATGCATTCCATAGGTGCAAAATGTTAAGAGGTGATTTTCTCATAATCTTCATATTTAGTTTTTAAATTGAATTATTATTTGCCCTTTTACTGTATTTCTCCTTTATCCTATCCACAACATAGTAAACCATCGGGACTAAATAGACGGACAAAATCATAGACGACAGTAATCCACCAATAATCACCCAGGCAAGCCCGTTTTTCCACTCGCTGGCGGTGCCTTTGGCCAATGCAATAGGTAACATTCCAATGGACATGGCAAGTGTTGTCATTAAAATAGGACGCATACGTTCTTTGCCGGCAATAATCAAGGCCTCTTTGTAATGCTTGCCCTGTGCCTTTAGTTGATTGGTAAAATCCACAATCAGAATAGCATTTTTTGTTACCAGCCCCATCAGCATGATTAATCCCAGTTGAGCGAAGAGGGTTAATTGGTTTGAGGTTAAATTTAAAGCCAGAAAGGCTCCGATGGCTGCCATAGGTATGGCAAACAAGGCCACAAACGGATAAATATAGTTATCGTACAGCGCTACCATAATGAGATAAATCAGCAGAAACGAGATGAGCAATACCGAGCCTAAAGCTCCAAAACTTTCATTTTGGGTCTTGATATCTGCGCCCCAGGTTAATTTAACACCTTCAGGTAAGGGTTGAGTTTTCAGATAGCTTATTGCATCATCTGCCAATGTGCCCGAAGGCCGGCCAAACGATTCAGATGTGAGGGTTACCGAGGGTTGCCTGTCGAGCCGTTCGAGCAAGGAAGGTGAATTATCCTGTATCACCTGGGCAAACTGAGATACTTCAACAGGCACGTTCATTGGATTCACGATGGAAAGATGCTGAACATCTTCATAATTTTTACGGTCAAAGTCATCCAACCATATTCGCACCGGGTATTCTGTTCCTTTTTCGGTTAAGGTGGCATCCTCGTTGCCGGTGAAGGCTGTTCTTAAATTTAACCCTACATAAGCCGTTGTTAAACCTAAGCGCTGCATCCTGTCTTTATCAGGAACAACCTTGTATTCAGGGCTGCCGGCTTCCACGGATAGCCGCACATTATCGGCTCCCGGTATTTTTTCGATAGCAGCTTTAAGTTTATCTCCAGTTTTCATTACTAAACCAAGGTTGCTGCCGCTCAAAGTTATTTTGATCGGAGCTTGTTTGGGTAACAAGCCCAGAACCGCCATGGAGAAGTTCACACCTGAGAATCGATTCTTCAGCTCCTCACGAAGCGATTTCATAAATGCCTCGGTCTTAATTTTCCGTTCTTTTTCAGGCTTTAACTGAATGGTAAATTCGGATATATTGGCAGAGCCGACACCTAAACTTCCGATGCCTGTGCTTGGTCCTGCAATGTTGCTGAAAAGGGTTGCTACTTCAGGTTGTTGAAGAATATAGTTTTCTACCTGCTGTGACCGGATATTATTCTCCTGCACGGTTGTTGTTTTGTCGTACTCAAGGTTCAATCGGAATTTCCCCTGGTCGCCGGTCGACATCATTTCTTTACCGATAATGCCTTGTTTCATAATTACCACGGTCAACACCAGAAGTAAAAGCACGATTCCCGTGAAGATGAGTTTGTGGCTAAGAACCCATTCTAATTGACGGCCATACCACGCTATAAAGGCTTTTAACTGTTCTTCGAACCAAAGCAGAAAACGGTTCACCAGGTTAGTAGGTTTTAAATCTTCCTTTTTCCCGATTCGTGAAGCCAGCCAGGGCACCAAAGTAAACCCGACCAGCAAACTGGTAAGCGTAGAAGTGATTACCACTATCGAAAACTGTTTCAGCATATCAGCAACAAACACCTGCAAAAACAGTATGGGCAGGAAAACTACTACGTCGACCAGGGTAATTGAGATGGCAGAGAAACCAATTTCCATCCGGCCATCCATGGCAGCCTCATGTTTTTCTTTCCCCATATCCAGGTGCCTCTGGATATTTTCAAGCACCACTATGGCATCATCAACCAATATCCCGATAATGAGCGACATGGCAAGCAAGGTCATCAGGTTTAAGGTGAAGCCCATCAGCCACATCACGGCAAACGCGGTAATCAGTGATGTCGGAATGGCGATTAAAACAATCAATGAGTTACGGTAACTCCTCAAAAACAAAAACATAACCAATGACACTAAAATTACCGCTAAAATCAGGTCATCAACCACTGAGTTTACCGCTGAAATGGTCATTTCAGTTGAATCATCGGCAACTTTGAATTTCACCCCGTATGCTGAGTTTGCACTTTCAATCTGGGTAAGTTTGGCATGAACTAATTTTGAAACTTCCACGGCATTGGCATCACCCTGTTTTTTTAACAAAAGACCGATTCCGTTTACACCGTTGTAACGGCTTACTGAAGTTATATCTTTCACCCCGTCGATAACGGTTGCAACATCCTTTACATAAACCGGCATTCCGGGCGCAGGCATGGCCACCTGTACGTTTCTGATATCATTTACAGTGGAAAATTTACCGATAAGCCTCACTGAATTGCTTTCTCTATCCGTTTGCGCTTTACCGGCGGGCAAATCAATACCTGAGCGGTTAATGGCTTCAACTACCTGGTAAAGTGATATTTTATACAGTTTTAGCTTATCCTGGTCTGCCTTCACCTGTATTTCCCGTTCTTCGCCACCAAGCAGGGTAATTTCGGCTACCCCTTTCAATTGCTGTATCTGTGGCAGGTAATCATCATTCATTTTCTGATAGAACCCGGTCGCAGGCAAATTACTGGTTGCACTGATCGAAATAATGGGCAAATCGTTAGGTGAAACTTTGCTCATCACAGGGCTCAGAATATCAGCAGGCAGGTCTTTGCGTATATTGTCGATATATCGCTGTGCATCCTGCATGGCAATATTCAAATTGGTACCGTATTTCAGGTTGGCAATAATTATGGAGGCATTAGGCATCGATTTTGTCTCCAGGTAATCTACCCCTTCGAGGTTTGATAATGCATCCTCTATTTTTCTTGAAACAGAGGTTTCTACTTCATTTGGCTCGGCGCCTGGATACATAGTTTTTATTACAACTACAGGCTGGTTAAAGTCGGGCAACAGCTCATAACCCAGGTTTTTAAATCCTATGATCCCCAACAGGATAAACACGCTAAAAAGCACTATGATCAGCGAAGGGCGGTTGATTGCTATTTTTGTAATATTCATGATACGTGAGTTCTATTTGCTGACAGAAACATTTGCTCCATCATACAGGTTAATAAATCCGTTGGTTACTATTACGTCGCCGCTGGCTAAACCATTTGATACCAATACTTTATTCTGGAACCGTGTTGAAATAACAATATTCTGAATAATTGCTTTGCCGTTTTTTACGGCATAAACCTGCGGATGAATATTTGTTCCGATAACAGCAGAAGCTGGTATTATGAGCTGCGGACTTTTGCTGTCGTATTTCAACTTTACCTGCCCAAACATGCCTGGCTTAATTTTTAAATCAGCGGCATTTTTTATTGAAAATTGTACCGGGTAACTATTTCCCAAGTTAGCTTTAGTGCCGGTCATTATAATTTTTCCCGACAACAAGGTTTCGGGATACGCATCGGCACTGAGTGAATATATTTGATTGGTTTTGAATTGGCTCAACTCCTGCTCGGGTACATTTATCGTAAACTTTACAACAGAAATATCTGTAATTTGGAGCAATGGAATTCCTGGTGCAGCAAAGGCACCCACTTCGGTAAGTTTGGCAGTAACAACTCCACTGAAAGGTGCTACGATGCTGGTTTTATTGATTTGTTCGATCAAAGTGGCCAGCTGAACTTTGGCCGATTTTAGCGCTAATTTTGATTTTTCCAACTGAACGCCTTGAATAGCATCGGCATTGGCTAGTATTGTATAGCGATTTACATCATCTTCCAAGCCTTCAATCTGAATTTCAACGGCCTGCAATTGCAGTTTCAGCAACGCGTTATCTAACTGAATTAAAATCTGGCCTTTCCTTACAACGCTCCCAAGGTCCACCAAAACCGAATTAATCTTGCCCTGGATGTCAGCGCTTAATTTAGTTTCCTTATTGGGCTCAAACGCTCCTGGATAGGAAATATCATTATCAACACTTTCAGATTTCAATGTCATAACTTGTACATTGATTGGCGCTTCTTTATTGAAATGGTAAACCCTTTCAACAGTGGTTTCTTTATTGCTTTTAAGTTTGATTACCACTATGGCTGTTAATACTAGTGCCACTGCTATATAAATGATCGATTTTTTCATCACTATTAATTTTTAAGTGTTATCAGGGTTCCGGTTACGCGTTTATACTCCAATTCTGCTTTACGAAGACTTATTAAGGCCACAATGTAATTCTGCTGTGCTTCGCGAAGTGCATTATCGGCCAACAGCAAATCGGTAATATTGGCCATTCCCTGCTTATTTTGCAACACCGTGTTATCGTATATCTTTGCGGCGAGTTCTATCTGTGAATTTACGGTCTCAATTGTCTTATGAGCAAGGGCGTATTGCATTTCGGCATTTGCCTGGTCAAGTTTATTTTTTTCATTTACTACTTCCTGTTGGATATTCGTTTTTTCAATTTCTATCTTTTTTTGCGCAATTTTATGTTGGGTAGTTGTGCCATTAAACAGGGGTATCGAAAGTTGTGTGCCTAAGTACCCGATGGGATGGAAATTGAAAAAGCTATTATCGCCTGATTTGCCAAAACCATTACTACCATAGACACCATAAGCGCTCCACGATGGTAGCCTTGAATTTTTCAGCCCTTTGAGTTCGGTGTTGTTAAGTTCTGTTTTCTTATTTATCAGCAGCATATCAGTGGTGATATGTGAATGGAAATCAGTTGCAATAAGTGTTTTTGCGCTTAACTGAACTTCGATGGAATCTGGAATAGATTTGCCCATCAGGAATTTAAGCGCATTTAATACTTGCTGATGTTGCGATGATATTGTACTTCGTTGAGTCGTTAATTGCTGCTGTTGCAATCGAATCCTGTCCACATCTGTTCCTTTGGCAAGCTGCTGCTGATGCAATAAAGTGGTAGTTTGTAAAAGCTTCCCGGTATTTATAATATTGCGATCCAAAAAGGAAAGTTGATTCAGAAGTATTTGCGCATTGTAGTAGGCATTTGAAACATCTATTACTGCATCTTCTTCCGTTTTTATTTTTTGAATTTCAGAAAGTTCTCCGGCAGCCTTTGCAGTTTTTATGGCACTAAGCGCAGTTGGGTTATAGAGAGGCATGGTGAATTGTAAACTGGCATTCAGGTTTTGCGGAACACCAAACTGAACTTCTTTATAAGTGCCTGGAGTGCCTCCAAAAGATGCTGCCGGCATTAACTGGTAAGGCAGATCGGTATAATAACGGTAGTCGGCCATTGCGTTCAATTTCGGAAGCAGGTTGCTTTTTACTTCTTTGCTTCTCTCGCCGGCAAGGTTGATGTCCTGCTGTGATATCCTGATATTCCGGTTATGGAGAAGTGCGGAATCAATGCATTGCTCCAGCGTTAAAGTCTGAGCTTGCGTGTTAATACCTGCTGCCAGGATGATCCAGAATAAAATGACAATTTTTATTTGTTTTTTAATTTTCTTGAAGTGGTTCATAACCTTTAATTTTTATGGTAGTGAATATTCACTAACTATCTATGACAAAAAAAAGCTATTTGCGCTTTTTAGCATTATTGCTTTCAACATGTAAGGGTTTGTTTATCAATAAATAAGCAAGCAATCCAAAAGTTATCGTCAGGGTTATCCTGAAGATCATAGCGCCTATAGTTTTGGTTTCGTAAATTCCGCCAGAGCTGATGTGAAGAAGAAAGCCGATGAACGCTACAAATAGTATCACAGTGGAAATTCCTAAAAGGTTGGATGCCCATTTCCTAAATCGAACAAATCCATAAGCAGCAAAAAGATAAATTAAGCTGCTGATGAAATTGGCCCAAACTACGATCAGGACGTAATTACCTTCCATTGCCCTGACACCAAACAAATCAAGGATTATAGAGGAACTAAGGAACAAGGTAACAAAACCAAAAGCAGCCAATAGCGTTGCTAATAGATAAAGAATCGCTTTTTTCATATCAATTTGATTTTTTAATTAGTGTCAGTAGTGACTGTACCATATTTTCGCCATTTCTATTAATGTCGAACTGAAAATTGGCAATTCTCCATTTATACATCAGAAGTCTGAAAGTACCCATTACGATTGACATCAGTTCTTCTGTAGTAATTGAATTGGTAAAAATCCCTTTCTGCTGTCCTTCCATGATGATGGGCATCAGGTGTTTGATCATCGCAGCCATCAATTTATTAATGATTTCATTGATGCGCTGACTTTCTTCCATCAATCCGTCAGAAAATACTGCGACTACAAAATGTGAGTTATTGCTGAAAAAGTGGAACTGGCTTTGAAAAATGGCGTTAAACTTCGTTTCAGGATCATCATTAACAAGAATCGCTTTATTCAACCGTTGATCAATGACTCCGGCCACGTAATCGAGCATGGCTATAATGATTTCCTCTTTACTTGTAAAGTGCCGGTAAATGGCGCTTTCGGAAAATTTCATTTCTCTGGCCAGGTTTTTTATTGTTAAACCGCTTACGCCGGAAACGGTAAGTATTTTTCCGGCGGCTTCGATAATTTCTAATTGACGAGGAGTAATTTCCATATTGATTAGTTTACATGTGGTATTAAAGTTTCATATCAATTATAAGGTATTGCATTTAAAGCACTTTGGTCAAAACTGCCGGATTTGGCGCCTTTACAACAAGAATCCTGGCCAGGCTGTCAGAACTATTGCTTATGTAATGTATGATGTGTGCGGGGCTTTCAATAAGGGTATCTGCCAAACAGACTTCACTTTCATCACCAATGTGAATTGTTGGAGAACCTTCAACAATAAAGAAAAATACATCTACGGGCGTTTTGTGCGGTTTCAGACTTTCTCCAGGTTTTAATGCCATCATCATGGCCTGAGCCGACTCCTTATTATACATCTCCCGCACATCTATCTTGTGAGGGTTAACTTTTACTTCCTGGTCATGATATTTAGTAATTTTCATGTTTATTTATCTTAGGTTAGTGAATATTCACTCCGCAAAGATAATACATTATTTGTTGTTTGCGCAAATCTGAGTAAGATTAATCCAAAAAAAATGAAAGTTTAATTCAGAGAACTGAGTTAGTTATCCGAAAATGCTTGCCAGATCGGCATCTTACGTTTTTATTGCCGGGGCGGGCTGCATCATGTTGTATAGTATATTATAGTCAGTGTAGCCCATGTCCAAAACATAAATAGCTCCAGGTTCCGTTTCAATGAGATCAAACACAGCTGCATCATGGCGCGAACGGTCTGTAATCACGATGAATGTGAGTTGATCACCTGAAGACTTTCACGACAAGTGAGCTGAACAAAACGCATCACAGAAAAATGTTCTCTACATGCAAATGTTTGCACACGATAATTACCACTATAAGAATCAACAGATTTGTTAAACTCATATTCGGGAAAAAATGACATCGATTGCGACCAAACAGTTTTCCCTTGGTTCATGGCCTTGCGAGTTTATTCCGTAAATCGCCAGGTGAAAATTCAAATCGAAAATTCAGAGCATGTGCCTATACCCCTTTATTTATAGTGATATAAGAAGGTGTTATTGATTCTTAACCGGACAGCAGTGATATAATTAATTACAATGATGAATATGGAATCTATCAAAAGCGGTTCGAAGAACCCAAACGGGTTCTATATCAATTTCATCAAGCCAGTTCAAATTAATAAAACAAAACCTGTCCCGGAAATTATTTCCGGAACAGGTTGGTTGGTTTTGTTGGTTGAAATAAAAATTATTCCTCAGCAGGTAATAAATCCTTGGTATTGGTTTCTGCTGGTTTAAATATACCTATTACACCGTTTATTCCCACACTCATTACGATGTTGTAAAAGAAGGCCAGAAAAGCAAACAAGAGTAATGAACCTGCCAATGCTGCCAGTATCATGTACAGATTAAATTCGCCATTCAGATACAGCGAGCGGCGAAGCATCCCTTTTAATCCTGCCATTCCCATAAATGCGCCCATTCCAATTCCGCCTAGTAAATGTGCCCAAAAATGGAAATTAGCCAGTTTCTGACTATAAAGTTTAGCGCCATTTGTAAGTATCGGGAACAGAAAATAAATGGCCGAATACAAGGTCATGGTTAAACCGATTAAAATTGCCACATGTACATGCGGACCAATGATCCACTGTGTATTGTGTAAAATACGGTTCAGGCCTAAATCAGCCTGCATAATACCGGCAGGAACTGCCAGTGCAAAACCAAGCAGTCCCCCAAGCAGGAATTTTAAGGGATTGGTCATTTTCAGCGGACGAGCGCTCCACAAAGTAACCAAGGTTATGAAGAATGCAAGGCCCTGGGTTATAAGTTCAAAAGCAGTTACCATTTCGCCAGAGACAACTTTTAAAAATCCTGGTTGTGCCTGATCCGACATGAGGTGATGCGACCATACGGTCCATGAAACAATAAGTTCAACCAGCAAAGCTGTGCGGGCCCAGTTTTCCATAAAAAGCTTTTTGCCTGTGATCAGTGTCGCCAGTAAATACCAGGTTCCGGCAACAAAAATGAGCACCAGTCCATCAGCTACCAGGTCGAGCCCCCACCAGAACCAGTTCTTGTATAATAGCGCATCAATAGCGGAGTGTTTCAAATCATATCCCATCAGGGCCGCAACCATATACACCAGGATTAAAACCCCAGTGAAAAGGATAATTCCGGCATTCAACGCAACATCAACGGTACCACGGGCGATGGCAGCAACCGGAAGCGAGACAAGGTGTTCCTGTTTGTTCTTTGATAGCAGGTTATGTAAACCACTAACCCCCAAAGCAGATGCGATGAGTTTGCCGGCCGGTTGTTTGTCCCATCCTTCGGGAGTATACATGATGGTTTTGAAAATGTTGATTACAAAAAATAAGGTTCCAACCATTACCAGGGCAATGCCAGTTATAAAGAATGCCCCGCCTAACGGACTGAATTGGGTGAAGTCGGCAGGTAAAGGCCAGTACAAAGTATAAAGCGGAGCATATTCCGAAAAGAATCCTGCCGTCCAGAAAGTTAATGTGCCGATTGCTACCAGTGCAAATGTCCAGTTTCCCAGTTTGATACTCCATAAGGGTTTCTTCATCAGAAACGGCACCAGGAAAAGGAAGGCGCCAAATACGATGGAATATGTTGATCCGAAAATTCCAACCAGCGGATGTGCTGTCATGATAGCAAAAAACTGTTTTGGCTCTATTCCCGGAACAGGGCTGACTTCATAAAGGCGCATGATCATTCCTTCAATCACGGCAAAGCCATAATAAATAAGTCCTACTACTACAAAACGCAAGGTTAGTTTCTGCATGGGAGTGAGCGACTTCGGTTTGAATGCGGCCTGTTCACCGTTCAATAAGGTTTGTAAAAAGTTCATATTCAATATTTTTTAACTGTTAAACAATATGTTATTTGGCACTTGTTTCGCAACCTACCACTTCCACTACGTCCTTTTCGATCATGGCAAAACCTGCCGGACCTGAATATTCGGTGGAGCGGATAGAATAAACTCCGGGCTTATCGAATTGCCAGAGAATATCGTTAAGATGTCCAGGTACTACCTGCATTTGAAATACCATCGTGTTATCGTTACGGAACAACCCAAAACCATATGTCAGATCTTCGGAAGTAACATTGAACATTACTTTTTCGTGGCATTGGATGGTGAGCTTAGCAGCAGGCAAATGAAACTTATGATTCGCGACGGTGATGTCGAAAATCCTGTCGGCTTTGATTTCCTTTCGGTTCAGATCGATTGGTGCCCAGGGAATAGTATTGTAGGTAATGATGTGGAGAGATACGCCCAGTATCACCAGAAATGCCACCCATGAATAGAATAAGGCTGGTTTCACCACGTTGCTTTTGCCTTGGCGGGTTATTTTAAAGGCAAACCACCCCATCAGCGACATAATGGCCAGCACATAAAATGTATAAGCCAGTGTCTGCCCGGTTAATACTGTGTTCGAATCAATCATTGTTCCTCCTTTTTTTGAATGGTTAATTAATATACTGCTACCTTAATATAGTATTTATGATATAAAAAATTAAATAGGCTTATCCGGCTTTTTCAAATCACTGAGACGTGTCCTTTTAAGCATTTCAGCTAAGGAATTATGTGTATCGCACCATAGATCATGCATTGCACAAGCATTATCGAAAGCGCATTCTCCAAAACCAAAAATGCATTTTGGCTCCCAGGCAATACCTTCAGTTGAGGCAATAATTTCAGAAAGAAAAATCTGTCCGGGACTTCTTTCAAATTTAAATCCGCCATTTCTTCCTTGCATGCTCTTAAGGAATCCACTTTTTGAAAGATCGGTAAGTAAGCGTTGGAGGTACTTTTTAGGAATCAGTAACTTCTCACTAAGTTGCTCAGACGTATGCAATTCATCTTCATGCAACGACATGTAGCTCAGTATTCGTAAGGCGTATTCGGTGGTTTTAGTGAAGTTCATATTAATAGTCTACCTCTCTGTAGTAATTAACAAATATAGTATATTTATTATACCAGCAACATTACAAATTTAAAATCACATAAATCTAATGGCCTGATAACGTTTTAATTAATCTCCATGTTGGTGTATTTCCATTCGCTTATGCTTGGAAGATGTTGAAATCTTGCTCCCCCACTCAGTGTAATCTTCATCATTTCTATAGTGAGGAGATAAACTTGAATACCGATCAAATTTCATTATCTTTGAATTCAGGCAAATCAGCAGACTTAACTAAAATCAGGGGCGACAGGTTATGGCCATGACACAAACGGTGCATAGAATTTACATATTCGGATTGGCAGCGGTTGTGCTCGCCTTTGTGGCTGTCATTACCTTTAAAGGATATCCCTACTATAAAATAAGCATCGAAGAACGGTTTTTCCATCCCGATGACATCATGCTGAAACCAAGTGGCCTGATCGGTCATGGCATAGGCATCGTGGGCTCACTGTGTATGATTCTGGGTGTTTCAATGTATATGGTCCGAAAAAGGTACCGGATATTCTCCCGCCTGGGACTCTTAAAGTACTGGCTCGAATTTCATATTTTTTTGTGCACCATCGGACCGGTCATGGTACTCTTTCATACTTCATTTAAATTCGGAGGGTTGGTGGCGATCAGTTTCTGGAGCATGGTTGCAGTATTCCTGAGTGGTATCATAGGAAGGTTCATTTATCTGCAAATACCCAGGACTATCGAAGGGCGCGAATTAAGTTTGACTGAAGTCAGGGACCTGAAGAGTGATATTGGCGATACGCTGACCAACTCCATTCATCTGGACGAAGAAAGCCACAGGGTGATTGTCAATTCAATCCGCGTGAAGAAAGAACTTTTTCATAAAAACTATTTTGTGCGCGCACTGGTGAAATATGTTGATGACTTAAAAACCCTCCAAAAGGTAAAGTCCGTTTTGAGAAAGAATAAAGTACCCAAATTACAAAAGGAAGAAGTAATCGGGCTCGTGAAAAATGAAATTTCGCTTAACCGCAAGATCGAAAGGCTTGCGAACATGCAGGAATTATTCAAATACTGGCATGTTGTGCACATGCCATTTGCACTGGTTATGTTGGTGATTATGGTCATTCATGTTGGTGTTACAATTGTATTCGGTTACAGATGGATCTTTTAGATATGGAACAATTTCTGGATATACTTTTTTATGCTGTGGCAATACTGTTTTGCCTCATCATTGTATACATTTATATGCGAAAGCAAAGGCGTGATTCGAAAAAAGTCGAATTGAAAATTGCTCAAGCTAAAGAGGATGGGTTGTTTGAACCGGTATCCCTGCACCCGGTTATTGATGAGAACAGTTGCATCCGCACAGGAGCATGCATTGCGGCATGCCCCGAAAAGGATATTATTGGTATCAAGGATGGAAAAGCAACACTGATCAATGCTTCAAGATGCATCGGACACGGCGCCTGTTTTCATGCCTGCCCTACACAAGCCATTACCCTGGTCATCGGCACGGAAAAACGTGGCGTTGACCTGCCTCACGTAAACCAGAACTTTGAAACAAATGTGAACGGGATATTCATAGCCGGGGAACTCGGGGGCATGGGGCTGATCAGGAATGCCGTAGAACAAGGCAGGCAGGCGGTCGACAACATTGTTAAAACAATCCCCAAAAGCCATCATGCTGAATATGACCTGATCATTGTTGGTGCCGGACCGGCAGGTATTTCGGCTTCACTCACAGCTAAAAAACACCAGCTCAGATTCCTTACCCTCGAACAGGATACCCTTGGCGGGACTGTTTTCACTTTCCCCCGGCAAAAGATCGTCATGACCTCTGCCATGGATCTTCCGCTGCACGGTAAGGTGCGGTTGAATGAAACAAGCAAAAAGGTATTGCTGGATCTATGGAATACGGCGCTATCCAACAATGAAATCACCATTAAGGAGAATGCCAAAGTGGAATCTGTTACGCCCGAAAACGGACATTTCAGGATCCTGACACTGGCAGGAGAACAATTCACCTCCAAAACAGTTTTGCTGGCCATAGGCCGCAGGGGAACCCCCCGGAAACTGGAAATTCCCGGTGAAATGGATGAGAAAGTGGCTTACCGCCTCCTTGAACCGGAAGATATCATTGGGAAAGATATCCTGGTAGTCGGCGGCGGCGATTCAGCCGTTGAGTCGGCATTGCTACTTGCTGAACACAACAATGTCACGCTATCTTACCGGAACGATGTTTTTAACAGGTTAAAGCCCAAAAACAGCGTCAGCATCAGGGAAGCCATTGCTGCGGGCCATATCAGTGTCATGTTCAATTCAAGCCCGGTTGCCATTCACAAAGAGACGGTCATCCTCTCGCTCAAAAGTGAAAATAAAGAGGTTAGCCTTAAAAATGACCTGGTCTATATTTTTGCAGGGGGTGAACTTCCAACCGAATTCCTTCAGAAGGCTGGTGTGCAGATCACCAAAAAATTTGGCGAAGCCATAATGAAGCATAATTAGCAGGCGTTTCAACATTCCGTTGACTTATCAAATCGCTTGATTGCAATCAAATTTTAAAAGCACTGGAGTTTTATTCCAGCTTGACAAACAATACCCATGACGTTCAACCAAACTGCATCGTATCAGACAAAAATAACTCCATGAAGCAAAGTTTACTGCAAATCATCATATTTGTTCTGTTTTTCGTTGTTTTCGGATCTGCCGGGTTTGCGCAGATATCACCGGGTGAATTGTCGCAGGTGCATTCGCACCTCGAAGGAATGACCAATTGCACCAAATGTCACACCCTGGGACAAAAGGTGTCGAATGATAAATGCCTGGCCTGCCATACCGAACTGAAAGCCAGGATTTCCAGGCAGAAAGGATACCATTCAACAGTCCTGGTCAGGGGCCGGCAATGCAGTACCTGTCACAACGACCATCATGGACTAACTTTTCAGATCGTCAGGTTTGATAAGAACAAATTCAACCATTTCCTGACCGGGTATAAATTGACCGGAGCACATGCCAGACAAACATTTACCGACTGCCACAAGGCAAAAAATATAAGTGATCCCAAAATTGCCGCTAAAAAGTTTACCTATCTTGGCTTAAAAACAGAATGTTTAGGCTGTCACGAGGATTACCATCAGAAATCGCTCTCTTCTAATTGTGCCAATTGCCATAATGATGAAAAATTCAAACCTGCGACGAAATTTGATCATAACAAGGCAAAGTTCAAACTCACAGGTAAACATCAGCAGGTTGACTGTGAAGAATGCCATAAAAAAACAATCAAAAACGGCGTAAAATTTCAGGAATTTAAAGGGACGCAGGCCGCCCGGTGCACTAACTGCCACAAAGATGTTCACAACAACAAGTTTGGGCAAAACTGCATCGAATGCCACAATAACGAATCATTTCACATCATCGGCGGCGTGAAGAATTTTGATCACAGCAAAGCAGATTTTCAGCTGGAGGGAAAACACAGGTCGGTTGCCTGCAAATCGTGCCATAAGGGGAAGCTGACAGCACCCATCAATCATAAACACTGCAACGATTGCCATGCTGATTACCATAACAAAGAATTCACAAAAAACGGAATTTCCCCGGATTGCTCAACCTGTCACAATGTAACTGGATTTACCGAATTCACTTATACCCTGGAGCAGCATAATGCCGGTATCTTTCCGCTGAAGGGCGCTCACCTTGCCACACCATGCCTTGCGTGTCACAAAAAAACAGACAGGTGGAAATTCAGAGCAATCGGTAAAACCTGTAAAGATTGTCATGAAAACATACATTTAAACTTTATCGACCAAAAATATTATCCCGGGGCAAACTGCGAAATCTGCCATAATGTAAGTAAGTGGAATGCCATCAATTTCGATCATAAAAATACAGGGTTCAGTTTGGAAGGAGCACATGCGCAAAGGAACTGCCGCGAATGTCATTTCAACAAAGAAATTGCCGGTCACGCCAGTCAGAAATTTACCGGATTGGGAACCACCTGCACGACCTGTCATAAAGATGTGCACATGCAACAGTTTGAAACCGCAGGCATAACAGACTGTAAACAATGCCACAATTCAGATTCATTCAGACCGGCTGCAAAATTTGATCACAGCAAAACACGGTTTGTACTGGACGGAAAGCATAAAAACCTCTCCTGTGATAAATGCCACAGCCGGGTGACCAAACAGGAAGTATCGTATGTATTTTACAAAATAAATAAACTCAAATGCGAAGACTGTCATCTATAATATTGCTGCTGGCACTCTCATTGAGTCTGACAGCGCAGAAATCGCCTCATGGCGAAAGTTTTAAAGCCAATTGCCGCGACTGCCATAAAACCACAGGCTGGAAGGTTGACTTAAAAGAAATTTCCTTCGATCACCAGGCGACTAAGTTTCCGCTTAAAGGTCAGCACCAGGGTGTTACCTGCAAGGCATGTCACACTTCACTTGATTTTGCAAAGGTGCAGACAGAATGCAATGGCTGCCATACTGATATGCATCAACAGACAGTTGGTACTGATTGCGGACGTTGTCATACTTCCGATTCATGGGTTGTGACGAACATCATACAAATCCATCGTCAAAGCCGGTTCCCGCTTATCGGGCGGCATATGACCGCTGAATGTAAGGATTGCCACACCAACCTGATACCTTCAGTTCCATCGTCGCCGACGGCTTCGCTGCTTCGTTTTGATCCCCTGGGAACGGAGTGTTTTGATTGTCACAGGAATAATTACATGGCAACCACCAAACCAAATCACGCACAAAACAATTATTCAACGAATTGCACTGTTTGTCATAATATTAATGCATCCGCCTGGTCCGGTGCCAATACCACACATGCGTTCTTCCCGCTGGTTGATGGTCATGGCAGTATTCCCTGCAATACGTGCCACACATCAGGCAATTATACAAATATTTCCAGCGCGTGTGTATCCTGTCATCAAACCAAGTATACCCAAACAACCAAACCAAGCCACACTGCGCTCGGTCTTTCAACGGATTGTGCCTCATGCCATACGACTGCTCCGGGCTGGGCCCCGGCCACTTTTGCTGTTCACAATACATATTATAAACTTGAAGGTGCTCATATTTCCAGGGCCTGTGATGATTGTCATAAGGGTAATTATACAGCAAACAGTACACCAACTACCTGTTTAGGCTGCCACCTGACTAAATACAATGCAACAACCAACCCAAATCATGCTGGCTCGCAATTTCCGACTACCTGCGCAGATTGCCATACACAATCGGTGTGGGTTCCGTCAACCTTTAATCACATAGCCTATTTTCCAATCTCTTCAGGGAAGCATAGTGGTTTTAAATGTTCCGAATGCCATACAACTGCATCAAATTTTGCGGTATTCTCCTGCACGACCTCCTGCCACCCACAATCAAAAATGAATAGTGTCCATCAGGGTAGAAGCGGCTATAGTTATACCAGTACGGCATGTCTGAATTGCCACCCCAACGGATCATCAGGGGGCAAATAATGAATGCGTTATTAAAAGGATCAATTAATAATAACAGATGAAATATTCACTTCTTATACTTCTCTTGTTTTTGTCAGCATTATGCCTGAGGGGACAAACAACTGCTACTTCAGAAGAGGGAACCGTTTCTTTTATAACTTCCCAGAATGTATATGTAAAATTCCAGTCTACCGGAAACATTTCCAAAGGGGATACCCTTTTCATAACCTCACAGGCTAAGATGATACCGGTTTTGATTGTTAAGGATCTCTCATCCATTTCATGTGTTTGCACACCACTAGGCACAAACAAATTTGCGATTTCCGATAAAATTTCAACCCGGCCGAAAATTGCCGGTCGCGGGAACATAAGCGAGGTTAAGGTTAGGCCTGATCTTTATCCTGCCGCGGTAAAGTTGGATACAGGGGGTGTGAAAAAAGCCGTTCCCAAAAAAGTGATTCAGGAGATTAACGGACGTATTTCAGTCGCATCCTATTCAAATTTTTCCAATGTCTCCAATGCCTCACATCAGCTGAGATATACTTTTTCATTGGATGCGCGGCATATTGACAATTCAAAATTATCAACTGAAATATATATTTCTTTTGCACACAGAATCAACCAATGGAGTGAAGTAAAAAGTAATGTATTTAATGCCCTCAAGATATACAGCCTGGCTGTGAGCTATGATTTCAACAGCAATCATACTGTATGGCTGGGTCGCAGAATAAATCCCCGGCTCTCAAGCGCCGGTGCAATAGACGGACTTCAGTATGACTATCATTCAAAATCTTTTTCTGTCGGATTGTTCGGGGGAACAAGGCCGGATTATATGAATTACAGTTTCAATGCAAATCTTGTGCAATTCGGGGGTTATGTCGGGCACGACTATGCGAATATTGTTGGCAATATGCAGAGCACGCTGGCTATTGTAGAACAAAATAATCATGGGAATACCGACCGGAGATTCGCTTATTTCCAGCATACCAATTCACTCATTAAAAATCTTTATTTTTTCGGATCCCTTGAATTCGATCTCTACAATAAAGTGTTCAATAAACAGGACAGTACATTAACGCAGCATAATAAACCCATCCTCTCTAACTTATATGTATCGCTGAGGTATAAGGTTTTTAAGCAATTATCGTTATCGCTTTCATACAGTGCCAGGCAGAATATTATTTATTATGAAACCTATAAAACCTTTATTGAGCGGCTGCTTGATGCGTCCACAATGAAGGGGTATATGCTGCAGGCAAATTTTCGTCCCGGTAAAAACATATCCATCGGTGCAAATGCCGGTTACCGTTTTAGCAGGCAGGATCCCAGCCCGGCGAAAAATTTATACAGTTATATAACATTCAACAACGTGCCCGGACTGAATGCATCGGCCACCTTATCAGCCACATTACTGTCAACAAGCTATACGAACGGCAATGTCTATAGTGTTGGATTAATGCGTGATCTGTTTCACAATAAAGTGTCAGGCGGAATAACATACAGTTATGTACAATACAAATTCCGGAGCGATATTGCCCCTTTGCTGCAAAATGTCGGAGAGATGAATTTAACCTGGCGCATGTGGAAGAAGTTTTATTGCGCGTTGAATTATGAAGGGACCTTTGAAAAAAAGGTAAGTTACAACCGCATTTTTGCGAATCTGACGCAGCGATTCTGACCACCCTGATGAAAACAGGTTAGGCATACCCGGCAACATAGTGTACTTTTGTTAGCTGTTATATTCTAATCCCGAAAGAATCGCAGTTTTTGCTAAAACCCTGAAAACAGACCATTTAAAGCTATGTGCAATAGCTTTACAGGCCTGCCGGGGATCGGCCGGGTAATAAGCTGCCATCTTCAAGCCGCAGCGGGAAGGGGTTATTGCTGATACACATCATGGAAGATATTGAATTACTTTTTTCAGCTGTTATTGTCACGCTCCTTGGCTTGGTGCTGATCGGCATTGCTCCGGCAAGGGCCAAAGCCAGCCTCACAGCCGTGCTGATCATCCTGAACACGGTACTCACTTCCATCCCCGCTGTACATGTGTTAATGGGCCAGCCTGTTGGATTTATCATTTCTTCAGCATATTTTTTCGGCGATATTCCCATCAGGATTGACGCGCTATCGGCATGGTTCATCCTGATCATTAACCTGACCTGCGTCAACGGTATCCTCTATGGCATTGGCTACATGAAATCCTACAGCGAACAGAAAGCCAATCTCACGCTGCATTGGATGCTTTTCCTGTTGTTCCATTCTTCCATGCTTTGGGTATGTATGATTCAGAATGGCCTGGCCTTTTTGGTTGCCTGGGAACTCATGTCGATATCGTCGCTGTTGCTGGTTATTTTTGAACATCAGAACAAAAACACGCTGCAGGCCGGCCTGAATTACCTGGTGCAGATGCATATCAGCGTCGTTTTTCTGACTTCTGCATTTATCTGGGTTTACTTTTCCACCGGATCTTTCGACTTTGAGGCGATGGGCGGTTTTTTTGCAGCGAACACCAACATCTGGCTTTTTCTGCTGTTTTTTGTCGGCTTTGGCATCAAAGCAGGCTTTATTCCTTTTCATTCGTGGTTGCCGCATGCACATCCTGCTGCGCCTTCGCATGTTTCAGGTGTGATGTCGGGGGTAATCGTTAAACTAGGGATATACGGTATTTTTCGCATCGCTACATTTCTAAGACAGGACTACGTCCTGATCGGAGAATCTGTTCTGGCACTGTCTGTTGCCACCGGGCTTTACGGAATTCTAAATGCTGCCGTACACAGGGATTTTAAGAAGATGCTGGCCTATTGTACCATCGAAAATATTGGCATTATCGGAACAGGTATAGGACTTGGCATCATGGGCATAGGATTGGGGAATAACATGCTGATTGTGCTGGGGTTTGCCGGGGCCATGCTTCATACGCTCAATCACTCCTTATTCAAGTCTTTATTGTTTTTTACAGCCGGGTCAGTTTACCAGCAAACGCACACCCGTGATATGGAAAAGCTGGGAGGTCTGATGAAGCAGATGCCCCATACGGGATTTCTTTTTCTGATAGGGGCCCTGGCTATCGGCGGACTTCCACCCTTCAATGGGTTTGTATCCGAATTTACACTTTATAGCGGCTACCTGGAAGGCATACAAACACTTGATGTGACCAATGCCACCCTCCTGATATTTACCTTGTCCAGTTTAGCCATCATCGGAGGGATTTCGATACTCACTTTCAGCAAAACATTCGGTACCATTTTCCTGGGCAGCGCCCGCACAAAGCTGCATCATGAGCCGGTGGAAGCCTCCTATATCATGCTCCTGCCACAATACTTTATTGTGGTTATTATGCTCTCTATCGGCATTTTTCCTGGCGTTTATTTTAACTGGTCATTGAAGGCTATTTCTGCATTTCTGCCAGCTGCGCAGCTGGCGGATATTATGCCAATTGCCCCCATCGTGAACACCATCACGGTGATTGGATTTTATGCATTCATTTTTATCGGACTGGCGGCTGCAGTATATTTTATAAGGGTGTATTTTACCAGGCGGCAGCCTGCAGTCTATAGGCCTACCTGGGGTTGTGCCTATATTGCCCCCACTCCGCGGATGCAATATACCGGCAAATCTTTCTCCAAAACACTTGGAAAACTATTGAATTTCATCCTGATTGAAAATAAACGGTACCAGGAGATCCCTGTGGAGGAAACATTTCCCGGGCGCAGGAAGCATTCGTCGCATTATATTGATTTTTTTGAAACCCGCATCTTTAATGGCATTGTGGACCGGCTGGTTTATTCGATGAACTATTTTCAGTTTATTCAGAATGGCAAGACGCAGGCATATGTGCTCTATGGTATTTTCTTTATTGTGCTTATCTTTCTGGGCACGATGTTTAACTTTATATGATGGAAATGATCATTGCATTTATCGGAGTCGTTTTTGCGGCTATTATACTCATCCCTTTTACCGGTGTAAAATGGAAGGGTATTATTACGATCACTGCAGTTTCCGTAAATGCAATACTCAGCAGCATCATTGCCGTGAGAACGCTTACGGGGATTAACCTGGCTGAGGTTATGCCGGGATCATACATTACCGGTGCAATACCACTGCGGGTCGATGCATTGTCGGGCTGGTTTATGCTGATCATCAACTTCACTATCGTCACAGGAGCCTTCTATGGATTCCAGTACCTTAAAGCCTACCGCACGCAAACAGCCAATCTTGGTTTGCACAGTATTGCTTACATGCTGGTGCATGCATCGCTCATCAGTATTTGTGCACTTCAGAACAGTCTGGCATTTTTAATTGCCTGGGAAATCATGGCGCTGTCTTCCTTCATTCTCATCATTTTTGAACATTACAGGCAGGACACACTGAAGGCGGGGATAAATTTTTTGATTCAGTCGCACATCAGCATTCTATTCCTCATGCTGGGTTTTATGTGGGTTGCGTTGAAAATGAATTCTTACGATTTCTCGGCCATTACCGCTTTCAGCGCGGAACAGCCGATGAGTATCAATTTTGCGTTGTTGTTCATTTTCATGATTGGCTTTTTCATTAAAGCCGGCTTTGTGCCATTTCACACATGGCTCCCCTATGCCCACCCTGCAGCACCGGCCCATGTTTCAGGTATAATGTCGGGGGTTATCATCAAAATAGGCATTTACGGTACGCTGCGCATGTTGCTGCTCATCCGGAACGATTATATCAGCATTGGCTATACCATCCTGATCATTTCAGTCGTTTCGGGTGTTTATGGCGTGATGCTGGCCACGCTTCAGCATAACCTCAAAAAATTACTTGCCTATCACAGCATTGAAAATATTGGCATCATCGGAATAGGCATAGGCCTAGGCTGCATAGGACTGGGCACCGGCAATGTGCTGATGAGCACCCTTGGCTTCGCAGGCGCAATGCTGCATACGCTTAACCATTCCCTGTTTAAATCATTGTTATTTTATGCGGCCGGCAACGTTTACCAGGCAACGCATACCATGAACATCGAACATTTGGGTGGTATCATCAAAACAATGCCAAAGACTTCGTTTGTGTTTTTAATCTCAGCACTGGCCATTTGCGGACTTCCGCCATTCAATGGCTTTATTTCCGAATTCCTTGTATATTCTGGTATGCTGGCCGGCTTTAAAGGTGCTGAACTTACGCTGGTCTGGATATTGGTCTTTGCACTCTTTGGACTGGTGCTCATTGGTGGATTGGCGATTCTGTGTTTTACCAAAGCATTCGGCACCATTTTCCTGGGCACTCCGCGACACCAGCTGCATGCATCACCTGCCGAGGCGCGGATTGGTTCGCTGATTCCGATGTATGCGGGGATTGTGCTGATCATTGGTATCGGAATATTTCCGACCTATTTTTTGGCAGCACTCGCCCGACCCCTCAGCTTATTCACCAGCAAGCTGGGACCGGGTCTTTCTGATGAGACCTTACTTTCCTTCGAAGCATTAAACTGGATTGGATTGTGTGCTTTGGGAACAGGCGTTTTGACAGCAGTTCTTTTCTTCATCAGAAAGGCTACAGCACAGAAAAAACAAACGCAAATATCGCCAACCTGGTGTTGTGCCTATATAGCGCCGACCAGCAAAATGCAATATACTGCCAGCTCTTATGTCAGAACCTTCCGCAAACTGGCTGAACCAATCCTCAGCATCGTTGTAAAGAAGGATGAAATTAAAGGCATATTCCCGGTTCATGGCCGTCATGAAACGCATCCATACGATAAGGCTGAAGCCTGGTTTATTGATATTCCTCTGCGGCAGATGCAATTTTTCTTTAACCGTTTTTCTTTTTTGCAGAACGGTTACCTGCAGGTGTACATTATTTACGGGGTGGTCTTCGTAACGATGGTGCTGATGACACCAATTATTTATGACAAAGTAATAGCGTTAGTTCAATTTTTTAATCAATTGTAGTATGTTAAGTTTTACATTAATTATACTGGCAAGCCTGTTCTTTACAGGTATCATCACCCGGACCAAGAGCATTGCTTCCGGCAGGAAAGGGCCCGGTATTTTTCAACCGGTCAGGGATGTAGTAAGGCTCTTTAAGAAAGGTGCGATATACAGCGAAACCACCAGTTGGGTTTTCCAGGTTGCGCCCAGTATCTATTTCGCTTCGGTGGTGATGGCCATTTTAGTGATTCCTTTCGGGCAGACACGCGGGTTCATTTCCTTTAATGGTGATTTTATATTTTTCGCTTATGTGCTGGCGCTTGGAAAGTTTTTCAGTATCATTTCCGCCCTGGATACAGGCAGTAGTTTTGAGGGTATGGGTGCCAGCCGCGAAGCACTGTATTCGATGTTCGCAGAACCGGCATTTTTTATCCTGATGGGATCATTTGCCTTGCTGACGGGACATACTTCTTTTTACGATATTTTCAGGACGCTCCATTTTGGTTCATCCATCTCTTATCTGCTGGGTACACTGGCAACATTTGTACTGATGACCATTGCCATGATCGAAAACAGCCGCATGCCCATTGACGATCCAAAGACACATCTCGAACTCACCATGGTGCATGAAGTGATGATCCTTGATAACAGCGGGTTCGACCTTGGATTGATTCTTTCCGCTTCTTATTTAAAATTCGCCATGTATGGTGCCCTGATCGCCAACTTTTTTATCGACGTACTGCCATGGTATTTCGCGATTCCGGTGTTTATGGTCATACAGGCCATTGTGGCCATTGCTGTCGGTATCTGGGAATCGTTCGTGGCAAGGTTCCGGATGAGTCATAACCCCCAGTTTATTTTTATCCTGTCGTCCGTTTCGTTGCTGATTTTCTTCGGCGTACTACTGGTATTGCAAAAATTCAATTGATCATTAAATTAATTTTAAAATTGCGATGATAAATGTATTGCTCATAACTTTTGCGATGTCGCTGCTTTACCTCAGCATTGCCAATCGCCTGCTTACTTATATCAAGATTCTGTCGTTTCAGGGGGTTGTCCTCTTTGGTGTGGCTTTCATCGAACTTAGTGAAATCAGTACGCTTAACCTTGTCCTCATTTTGCTGGAAACCATCATATTTAAGGCCATCGCCGTCCCCGTATTTATTAATTACGTTATTAAGCGCAATAATATTACCCGGGAGGCAGAACCGTTCTTGCCCAATTTTGTGTCGATGATTATTGTTACACTGATCATCGTTATTACGATCATTTTATCAACAGCTATTTCTGATCCTTACCTCAATAAAATATTTTTCATTGTTGCGCTTTCAACACTGTTCAGCGGTTTATACATCATTGCAACCCGTAAGAAGGTGATCACACATGTAATGGGTTATATGATTATTGAAAATGGCGTTTTTATTTTATCGCTGGCTGTGGGAAACGAGATGCCGATGCTGGTAAACCTTGGCATCATGCTCGATATCTTCGCCAGTGTGCTTATCCTGGGCATTTTCGTGAATAAGATCGGAGATGTGCTGAAAGATGTTGACGTGGATCAGTTAAGGAACCTGAAAGATTAGTTTGAAAGAAGTGCCTGGAGTGCCTAGAGTTGGGAGTGCCTAGAGTTAGCGTATTTAAGATGTTTTTTGATAAGTTATGAGAGCGTAAATTTTAAACAGCATAATGAAAAAGTACTAAAATGACCGTAATTAAGTGCGAATAAAGTCAGGCATGCTAAAAGAAATATAATAAAACACAAATAAAATAAAAAAGATGAACCCAAACTCTAGGCACTCTAGCGCACTCTAGCGCACTTTAGGCACTTCTAATGGGGCATATTAAAGAAAATCAATCATCATATATATCACAAATAAAATAAAAAAGATGAACCCAAACTCTAGGCACTCTAGCGCACTCTAGCACACTTTAGGCACTTCAGTAAGGGGCACATTAAAGGAAATAAATCATAATTACAGAAACTGATAGGAAGATATTTAATAGGAACGGTTATCCTCAGCGTATGGTTGTTTTTCAACAGGAGCACACGCGTCAATAATCTCCTGCTGATTGCATTTGTAACATTACAGATTGGTTTTACGGTTTATGAATGTTACCACATTAACATTACCGAACTTCAGTATTTCAGGCCTGATGCGCTTGGGATATTATTGCTGGTTACATTATGTATTATTACTGTTCCAGCCTTTTACCATAGCTATATCTACCTGGAAAATCACAAGGAAACAACGCCCAGGATGCGGGCGATCTTTTTTTCAGCCCTGGTCATGCTCATCAGCGCCATCGGCGTAGCTTACCTCTCCAATCACATAGCCGTCACCTGGATTTTCGTTGAAATTACCACCCTGAGTGCTTCGGCGCTTATCTATCACCACCGCAATGAGCGTTCGCTCGAAGGAACCTGGAAGTATGTTTTTATCTGCGCCATCAGCGTAACATTCATTTTCATTGGTATCCTCTTTCTGAGTATGGCCATGAGCCAGGCGGGATCAACCGACCTCAGCTTTGATACGCTGATGGTTAAAGCTCCCCTGTTGAATATGTTCTGGCTGAGGCTTTCTTTTCTGTTCATTTTTACCGGCTTTACGGCAAAACTTGGCCTGGTTCCTATGTATACTGCAGGCATAGATGCAAAGGACAAAGCACCTGCCCCGGCCGGAGCGGTTCTTTCGTCGGTGCTGATGAACATGGGATTCGTGGGGATTTTCCGAATTTATTTGGTCATTGCCCAGACACCGCTGCACGCCTGGGCCAACGCCGTCATCATGATCGCTGCATTTCTTTCGATTTTCATTGCAACGGTTTATATGGTGAAAGTCAAAAACATAAAGCGCATGTTTGCATACTCCAGCATCGAACACATGGGCCTTGTGATGCTGGGCCTGGCTGCCGGTGGGATTGGCTATTATGCCGCTATCCTTCACATCATTCTGCATGCTTTTGTAAAATCAAGCATCTTTTTCCAGTTTAGCCAGCTTTACAGGATTTACCAGAGCAAAAGCATTTACGATGTCGGAAATTATTTTAAATACAATATCACTGGTGCAATGGTGCTGCTGCTGGGATTCATCTGTGTCACAGCTATGCCGCCTTCCGGATTATTTATCAGCGAATTCATGATTTTCCGGGCTTTGTTTGCCGCGCACCACCTTATTGTCCTTATCCTGGTTATGATCCTTTTAACGATGATCATCTGGGCTTTTGGGAAGAACATGTTCAAATTGTTGTTTGCACCGCCGATTGGGTTCGATGAATCAAATGTTGTTAAAATAAATCCATGGCAATCGCTCTCACAATTTATGCTGCTTGGATTGTCCATATATCTTGGTTTAAATCCGCCAACTGTATTTGTAAATCTTATTCATGAGGCCATTAAAAATTTACCAGTATAATTTACCATGAACTATATCAGTGTTAAAAACAATCAGCGTATTCCGCTCTCATCAATTCCCCTGTTGGAATACACAGCATTTCTGGAACTAAATGCTGTTGAACTGATGCGCGAAACTCAAAACCATTGTGTCAGTTATTTTGGCGTTCCACTTGGCGACAGCCTAAGACTCATATGTTGCATGGCCGATGACAATGTTCATCAGGTTTATATATCCTCATGTATGGTCAGCAGGGGACAGGAATATCCGTCGTTTACGGCGCATCATCTGGCATTCGAAAAACTGGAACGGGAGATCCATGAGAATTTTGGTATCCGCTACAGTGATCATCCCTGGCTTAAGCCGGTGCGGTATGCATATAACCGTGCAGATAAAAGCCAGATCATTGCCAACTATCCTTTTTTCAGTATTGACAGCGAGGAGTTGCATGAAGTAGGCGTAGGACCGATCCATGCCGGAATAATTGAACCGGGACATTTTCGTTTTATCTGCAACGGCGAGCAGATCCTGCATCTTGAAATCCAACTTGGTTACCAGCACCGGGGTCTCGAGAACCTGTTCCTGCAAAAAGAAAAGATATTGCAACGCATTACACTGGCCGAAAATATTGCCGGTGACAATGTAGCCGGCCATACCACAGCTTTTATAAACCTGTGGGAAAGTTTGTGCGGTTATGAAGCTGATGCAGATTTGCAATTTACACGCACGCTGGCACTGGAACTGGAAAGAGTTGCAGTGCATACCGGCGACCTGAGCGGTATGTGCACGGATATAGCTTACCAATTGGGTAGTTCCGTTTTTGGCAGATTGCGGACACCCATCATTAATTTCTTCCAGATATGGTGTGGCAACCGCCTGGCAAAAGGGCTGCTCCGTCCGGGCAGGAACAAATTCCCGTTTACCACGGAATTAGCTGGCATTCTGACCACTACGCTTGACGCCTTTGAGCCTGATTTCATTGAGATGTGCAAAGAACTTTTCAGCTTGCCCAGCGCGCTGTCGAGATTCGAGAAAACAGGTGTCATTTCGTTTGAGCAGGCTTCTGAAATGGGAACTGTCGGCATGTCGGCGCGTATGAGCGGCATCAGCCGTGATATCCGGCTGTCGCACCCACACGATGGATACAACACAATCCATCATGTGCCCATCATTAAACACCATGGTGATGTCTATTCCCGGGCGCAGATCCGCCGGCAGGAAGTGCTGCAATCCATAGCCTATATCCGCCTGCTCTTGCAGAATATTCAGCAGCCGGCAGGAGAGGTCGATCACAATAAAATGAATGAACCTTATCCTGATTCTTTTGCTTTATCGCTTGTTGAGGGCTGGAGAGGCGAAATTTGCCATTGTGCCATTACTGGACTCGCTGGCGAACTGGCACATTACAAGGTTAACGACCCTTCTATGCACAACTGGCTGGCATTGGCGCAGGCTGTTAGGAACAATGAAATTTCCGATTTCCCGATCAGTAACAAAAGTTTTGATTTTTCTTATTGTGGGCATGATCTTTAGAAAAAAGCTTAGCTATGAAAAGATAACCAGCATTAAATAATTGCACAATCTGGAACTAACTTTAAAATTTGAAATAAATAGAAATACATAGAAATACAGAAGTATTTTGAAGTACGTGGAAGTACGTCGAAGTATATTGAAGTATATTGAAGTACATTGAAATACATTGAAATACAAATAGATAGAAATACTAGATATCCTTAGAAATATTAGGCCTAAGAATCAAAATTCACCATGGAATATGGATTTTGGAATTCTGAACCCGGAACT